>NZ_CP087591.1:0-314623 GCF_015594925.2 Vibrio sp. VB16 | reverse complement strand
CCCGACTGTGCCGGAGTTTCTGTTTGTGGGTAAATTAAAGCGTTCGAAAAGCAATAAAGAGCTGCGTTGGGGATATTCCACCGGAGCTTGTGCGGCCGCGGCGGCTCGCGCGGCGGTGCGGATGCTTATTTCGGATAAGCCGTTCTCTCAAATAAACATTCAACTTCCCAATCGAGATTTTGTGACGTTTCAGCTGGTTCGTTTAGAACGAATCGTTGAACGACAAGCTAAGCAAGTACTGGCCGGTATTATTAAAGATGGGGGAGATGACCCCGACTGTACCCATGGTCTAGAAATTCAGTGTACGGCTAAATGGAGTCATCATCCCGGAATTCAACTCAAAGGCGGGGAAGGGATAGCAACCGTGACGCTTCCGGGCCTTGAACTTCCGGTCGGCGAACCCGCTATCAATCCGATACCTAGGGCCAATATCCTCGAAATGGTGCAACTAGAGTGGGATCATTTAACGTTAACATCTCCACCAAACGGCAATAATGCTTTGGGCGAACCCTATTCTGGGCTCGAACTCACTATTTCGGCTCCCGGAGGAGTAGAAGCCGCGAAACAGACCATCAGTGAAAGGCTAGGTTTGATTGGTGGAATCTCCATCTTGGGCACGCGTGGAACGGTGAAGCCATTTTCTACCTCTGCTTATGCGGCGTCAGTAAGACAGTCGGTTCAGGTTGCAAAAAGCAATGGCCTAGAACACGTTATTTTGACCACGGGTAGCCGTTCAGAAAAATCGGCGATCAAGCAATGGCCAGAACTGACAGAATTGGCGTTTATTCAGGCCGGTGATTTTATTGGCGTTGGGTTAAGAGCGGCGAAACGCTTTCACTTAAAGCGCGTCACTTTGGTGGTCATGATCGGTAAATTAGGCAAATTAATTTCCGGTCGAATGATGACTCATGTATCTGGTCATGCTATCGATTTTAAACATCTTAGCAAGCTTGCCAGAGAGGCAAATGTACCCTCTTTCTTATGCGATAAAATTTCTGACGCAAACACCGGACGCCATGTATTAGAACTGGTTAGAGAAAACCAGCCAGAGTTGTTTCTTGAGCGCTTGTGTCAGGAGGCAAAAACTCATGCGGACCGTTATGTAACAAATGCGTTAGATATCGACGTTGTTTTAATCGATTTCGACGGTAAACCTTTAGCCCGATATTCCGATGTAAATTCGATATCAACCCCCAGTAAACCTATTGACCCAATTTCAGGTGAAAAGACATGGACACAATGAAACAGATGACCCAGCAAGGGCAGGTAATAGAGAATGATTCGTTCTCTATTATCGATCACGAGGTCCGCCAATTTCACGGTGGCCACCAGTTTAACGAGAAGCAGTGGCCCGTTGTGCGAAGGGCCATTCATACCACGGGTGATTTTGAGTTTGCTCAGTTGTTTCGGTTTGGTGACGGGGCGGTCGAAGCAGGAATTGAAGCGCTAAAGGCAGGTTGTCCGATTATTAGTGACGTGACGATGATCACCAGCGGCCTAAGCGCCCAACGTTTATCGGTATATAAAAATGATACACACTGTTTTATCAGCGACGAAGCGGTGATCACCATTGCGAAAGCGAAGGGTGAAACCAGAGCTATTTGGGCTATGCGTCGAGCACGGGATCTGGGCTTACTAGATGGTGCGATAATTGGCATCGGTAATGCCCCTACTGCGCTGTTTGAAGTACTAAGGATGGTGGAAGCGGAAGAGATAAAACCGGCACTAATCGTTGGTATCCCTGTCGGATTTGTTAAAGCTAAAGAGTCCAAACAGGCCCTCATTGACCAGAACAAGGTGCCTTATATTGCAAGTGTCGGCCGCAAAGGCGGTAGCCCTATTGTGGTGTCAACTATTCACGCACTTCTCTATCAAACGGTATAAATATATGGCAAGTATTACGGTAATTGGTGTTGCTGAAGATGGTTGTATGAGCTTAACCAGCAGGGCAGTTAATGCCGTGTCGAAAGCCAGAGTTGTCGCAGGCCATCCTCGTCATATGGCATGGTTTCCTCAATTCGATGGTGCCTTTCTCGATATGACCCAGGGTTTTTCAGTCTGGTTAAACAAGGTGATTGATGCGTCTGAAGAAGGGGATGTTGTGGTTCTTGCATCCGGAGACCCTCTTTTCTTTGGAATCGGAACAACCTTACTAAAAAGGTTACCGGCACAAGAACTTCTGTTCATTCCAACCCAAAGTTCGGCCCAACTTGCTTTTTCCCGATTGGGATTAACGTGGTCGACGGCTCAGTTTCTCTCCTGCCATGGTAGAGAGCGTGCTGGAATAGTGGCACAGATGCAGTCAGGTAGCCTGTTTGCGATCTTGACGGATTATAAAAACACGCCGCAAATTGTGGCAAAGCACATGCAACAGTTCAATGAAACCGGCTGGAGACTCACCGTCTGTGAGCAACTCGGTGGGACGGCAGAGCGCATTCGCTCGTTTTCGGTCGAAGAACTGGCCTGCAGTGACATCCTGTTCGATGGATTGAATATCATTGTCGCGCAACGGGAAATACACGCAAGATGGGGCGGAAATGGTCAGTTTTCTAGTGATGATAGCTTTGTCATGCGTATGCCACAAAAGGGACTGATTACTAAGCAAGCGGTTCGACATCTTGCTCTCACCAGTATGTGCATTCAGTCAGAAGACACGGTTTGGGATATCGGCGCGGGCTCAGGGTCTATCTCGATAGAGTCCGCTAAATTTGCCACAAAAGGCAAGGTGTTCGCTGTGGAATGCAATCAAACTTGCTTTGAAAACATTGAAGCGAATATACGCGCGCATGCGACCGATAATGTTCAGCTTATCTCTGACGCTGCCCCGAATGCGCTGACAGACCTGCCTAGTCCCGATGCGGTTTTCATTGGTGGGAGTCGAGGTGCGATGAACGATATTCTTTCTTATGTATGGGCCGCACTCAATATCGGTGGCCGCTTAGTCGTTTCAGCCGTCACGATGGACACTGTCGTAGACATTTATCAATGGGCCAAATCTAACGACCTCAATTTTGATGCACAGCTAGTGAATATCTCTAATACCCAACCACTGGCGCAATACCTTCGCTATCAGGCGGAAAATCCTATCCACCTCTTTTCAATTGTGAAATCTAAACACCCTTCGGGAGAAATTAATGAATAACGGCAAATTTGGTCAACTATACGCGGTTGGTGTCGGTACCGGTGATAGTGAATTGTTGACGCTGAAAGCGGCGCGACTAATTCAAGAAGCTGACGTTGTAGCGATTCCAGAAAAAAATAAAGGAAAAGCGGATTCATTTGCTTGGGAGATCGTGAGCGGCGCATTGCCAGAAGAAGCTATCCCGGGAGAGCGTTGTTTTTTGCATTTCCCCATGACTCGTGACGCGAGCGTAAATGTTCCGGCATGGCGTGTAGCCGCAATGACCATTCTTGATCGTCTCAAGCAGGGTAAATCCGTGGTTTTCGTTACCGAAGGTGACCCATCAGTCTTCAGCACATGGGCCTATATTCAAGAAGAGCTTGATGAAATAGCCCCCGAAATTGTGCCGATTATTGTGCCAGGAATTACCTCAATTACGGCGGTTCCTGCGGCGACAAAGATACCGTTGGCGGATGGTATGGAACGTTTTTGCGTCGTTCCAGCGACCTACGGAATTGAGAGCCTTGACACTCTAGTAAAAGAATTCGATACCATCATGCTTATCAAAGCAGGTCGAATGATCCCTCAGTTGTCGGCGAAACTGAAACAACTTGGTCTGAGCGATATGGCGACGTATGTGTCTCACGCTAGCACCGATAAACAAGAGATCTACCATGATCTCGACCAAGTACCGGAAGAGCATCGTTATTTCTCTATGGTGCAATTATCGATTCGTAGCCGCCGTGGCGTCTTGCGCGGCAAACAGTCGGTAGCATAAGTAGGTGAGAAGATGAAACTTGCGATTTACACCATCACCGTAGCGGGCGAAAAACAAGGGGCTAAGCTGAAAAGGGCGCTCCCTTTTGCCGATCTCTTTGTTGCCCCAATTGCGTTAGAAGTGTCACCAGGCGCGACACTATTGACGCTGCCGTTATCGAGCTTTGTGGCTGATAGATTTAGTCAGTATGACGGTCATATCTTCATCTGTGCAAGCGGTATCGTCAGTCGAATCATTGGGCCATTGTTGAAGGACAAAACAAGCGACCCAGCGGTGGTCTGTCTGGATGAGCAAGCGACGTTTGCTATCTCTATGCTTTCAGGGCACCGCGGTGGTGCAAATCAATTAACCGAACGAGTTGCCCATGTTGTTAAGGCGACGCCCGTTATAACAACGGCGTCTGATGTTTCTGAGACGGTCTCCGCGGATATGCTTGGTTCGCCATTTGGTTGGGTTCTTGATGCCATTTCAGAACCGTCAATTACAAAGGTTTCGGCCGCTATCGTCAACGAAGAGCCAGTGATAATCGCCCAACAGACGGGTAATAAAGATTGGTGGAAATACGACAAGCGCATGCCCGTTAACCTGATTAGCCATACAAGCCTAGATGGTGTCGAAAGTGCCCATTATCGGGGTGCAATCCTCATCAGTGATGAAAACCAAGTTGACCTATCCGGCTGGGAAAATAAGGTCGTACTTTGGAGACCAAAATCGTTAATTCTTGGTTTAGGTTGCGACCGAAATACGCCCTTGTCAGTATTGAAAGCGGGGTTAGAAGCCTTTAGCGAACAGTTTAATCTCTGTTTAGAATCCGTCGAAGCCTTCGCAAGTATTGACCTCAAGGCGGACGAAGTAGGGCTGCAACAACTGTCGGAACAGAATCAGTGGCTATTTAGCACCTATCCACCGCACCAACTGGATGGACTTGAAGGCATAGAAAGCCCGTCAGATTACGTCAAGAAAGTGACTGGCAGTAATTCTGTGGCAGAAGCGGCAGCATTAAAACGGAGTGGGACTAAACAGCTTGTCGTGCCCAAATGGGTATTCAAGCAAGATGGTTTTAACATGACGATAGCGTGTTGTCGCCGCGAATTTACCGAATCTTTGGTCAGGCATAAGCGTAAGAACTGGTTTGGTGAAAAAAAACATGGCAGCGAAGTTCGACATGGTGATAGTGAGTTAAACGCCACTGAGATCAAAGTAAATGCTTACGGTAATGAAGTGGTAGAAGGCTATCAATGCAAGCCAAAGCATGTGGATTTGGATCGGCCAATGCTGTTCTATAAACATCATATTTTGATCTGTGAAGGCAAACGCTGCGCCAAGGCCGGAAGTAAAAATCTTGCACACGACTTGCGATCAATATTGAAAGCGATGGGATTGTCGACTGGAGATCAGCGAATAAAAATAAGCAGAACCATGTGTGCCGGCGCTTGTCGCAATCGTTCGACAATGGTGGTCTACCAGCGAAGTGACAGATCTCTTTCTTTTGAAAACCAAGAGCCCTCTGAAAATAATGCGCTTTGGCTGCGAGGTATCGAAGCGTTTTCCGAACAGGAATGGAAAGCGTTGTTTAACGCGTTGGCAAATAACAGGCCGCTTTCTGAAGTGATAGACAATAAATATTTCGCGCAGATAGAAGGCGCGGACGAGACGAACCAATTATGAAAAATATAACACCTGCCGAGGAGGCAAACTGTGGCTAAATTATCTTTGGTGGGGTTAGGACCAGGAAGCGTAGACTTGATGTCGATCCGCGCTCAGGAAGTGATTAAACAAGCCGACGTGATAGTGGGCTACGGTCTCTATGTGAAACTTATCTCCTCGCTTATCAACAAACAGGCACTGGTAAGAACAGGAATGACCAAAGAGTGGCAGCGTGCCGATGCGGCCATTAAACTGGTTCAAGAAGGTAGCAATGTGGCCTTGGTTTGCTCTGGTGATGCTGGCATGTATGCGATGGCGCCCCTCGTGTTTGAACTGCTCTCTTCGCATCAGATTCATATTGAGGTGGAAACCATTCCCGGGATTACCGCGGCCAATGCTTGTGCGTCGTTAGTCGGTGCACCGTTAGGCCATGACAGTTGCACGATTTCGCTGTCCGATCTATTGACCCCGTGGGAGGTGATTATTCGTCGAATAGAAGCGGCAGCAATGGCTGATTTCGCGATTACCTTTTATAATCCGAGGTCGAAAAAACGTCAAAATCATATTGTAGAAGCGCAACGAATCATTCTTAAACACAGACCAGCGACCACGCCTGTGGCCGTTGTCAATGCGGCCTATCGAGATGAACAGAGTGTGCAGCTTTCGACGCTGGATAGTTTTACCGATCTTGAGTTTGGAATGAACGCGGCGGTTATTGTGGGGAATGAAAGCAGTTATCGTTTCAAGGACTGGATAGTGACTCCTCGCGGTTATAAGAACAAATACATTTTAGAAGATGGCGAGACACGAGAGGGTCAAACTCCGGGGCGCTCCCTTGAATACGCTTCAACGGAGATATCTTCCATTGAACCGCAACAATCTCTTGATAAAGACATGCTACAAAACAGTAAGGAAGTCGTATGACCGTTTATTTTATTGGTGCCGGACCGGGTGACCCAGATTTGATCACTGTAAAAGGTGCAAAACTAGTAGAGACCTGTCCGGTTATTCTTTATGCGGGAAGCTTGGTTCCTAAAGCGGTTATTGAACGCGCCCATCCAGAGGCGAAAGTGTACAACTCTGCCAGTATGGATCTGGATGAAATCACCAAAGTGTATACCGACGCCCATGAGCAAGGACAAGATGTTGCAAGGGTACAGACGGGGGATTTATCTATATATTCTTCCCTTGCTGAGCAAACACGCCGACTTAAGGTGCTAGGTATCGACTGGAAAGTCATTCCCGGTGTGTCTTCTTTTCAAGCATCTGCTGCGGCTTTGGGGCAGGAGTTGACGCTTCCAGAAGAGTGCCAAACGATTATTCTTTCACGTGCTTCTGGTCGTACTCCGGTACCAGACAAAGAGAATCTTAAGTCTTTAGCTCGACATGAAGCGACGCTATGCTTGTTTTTAAGCGCAACCTTGATAAGAAAAGTTGTTCGTGAACTTAGTGACGTTTATCCACAAAACTGGCCAGTTTGTGTGGTGGAAAAAGCCTCGCACCCAGAGGAACGCATTATTCGCGGCACCTTAGCGGACATCGCCGACAAGATGCATGACGCGAATATCCGTTCAACGGCCATGATTATTGTCAGCAAGGTATTTGCCATAGACGATTTTGTTGATTCTAAGCTGTACGATCCCACCTTTTCACACGCATGCCGTAAAGCGAAAGTGGTTGAGCCTTCTTCTCGTCGTGCTTTAGAAGTAGAGACCTCAGTAAAGGGAGAGTCACATGACGAAAGGTAAAGTCTATCTGATTGGTGCCGGTCCGGGCGATCCGGGGCTGCTTACCTGCCGAGCAAAACAGTTGCTGAGTACCTGTGATGTGGTTTGTTATGACAAGCTTGTGAGCGCGGCAATTCTTTCCATTATTCCAGAGCACGTTCAGTTGCATCAGGTCGGTTATCGCGGCTATCAAGGTATCCATATTGAATACGGTATGCACCCAGATGTAACGGAATTTGCGTTAGCGGGTAAACGCGTCGCTCGACTTAAAGCGGGTGACCCGTGTATCTTTGGTCGCACAACAGAAGAGTGTCGCGATCTAAAACAACACGACATTCCATATGAAATAATACCGGGTATTACCGCAGCATTAGGTGCGGCTTCTTACTCCGGTTTTCCTTTGACAAGCGGTGGTATCGCTTCTAGTGTCACCTTTGTCAGCGGACATAAAAATACGGAGACGCTTGCGTCATGGAGTAGACTTGGTCAAGCGGGTGGTACATTAGTGCTTTATATGGGCGCCAAAAAACTGGCACAGCATACCCAAAACCTTATCGAAAATGGCAGAAGTTCGCATACCCCCATCGCGTTAATATGTTCGGCGACAAGTGCTGATCATCAGTGTATTACGGGCACACTGGGTACGATCGCTGAAAAAGTCGATCATTCTACGCTTAAGGGACCGGCTTTAGTGATTGTTGGTGAGGTTGTTGCCCAAGCTGAGGAACTCAACTGGAGAAATAGCCTGCCATTAACTGGCGTTAGGATGCTTGTTTGTGGTCAGTATGAAGAAACGGCCTATTTACGTGACAAGGGCGCAGAGGTTATCGCGATCGAAAATGCCAGAGTCAGTTCGTTGATCGATCAGGAAGACCTAGACTATCTAGCAACGGCGCCGGAACTCGTTTTCGGCGACTTGCCCTCGTTTAACCTTTGGTGGAATGCAATACAAGAACATCGTTGGGACATCAGAAAGTTCGCGATGCCATTGGGTAGTAACAACCGGTTTGTTAGAAGTGCGTTGAAGAATATTGGTATTCAAGCAGAAAAAGTGTCTGACAATGCGTTAACATTGACGGTAAATGAAGAGAAAGCGTTTGGTGAAAAAAACCGATACTATCTTGTTGGACGAGTTAATAGTGAGCCACTTAGCTATACGATTCCAATGGTCGATTGGTTATTAGTAGAAGATATCGCGGTACTTAAATCCATCATTTCACACCATTCTATTGCATTGGAGAACGCTCAATTGGTTCCATTAAACGAAGAAGTTCGCCAGTGGGCAATCCAGCACGGGTATCTTTTAGATAATAGCGACTATCCTGAATTCATTGATATGTCAGACGTATTGAGTTCGCGAGAACGCGCTGATGTTGCCTGATTTCCTGCTCGCTAATGTCGAGTTGACCGTAGGGAAGAGCATGTTAGTTAGTGCGGTTATCCTTGTGGTTGCTTTGTGGTTGGATCGATGGTTTGGAGAACCAAAACGGTTCCACCCATTGATCGGCTTTGGGCGCATGGTAAATAGCCTTGAAAAGACGTGCCGGGCGTGTTCGTTCATTAGTGAAAAACAGCAGGGTGTACTTGCGTGGACAATGGCGGTTATTCCCGTTGTGGCCACGACGTATATTCTTTTGTCATGGGTCGCGCAGATATCTTTGTCATTATGGTTCGGGCTGAATGCGATAGTGGTATACCTGACAATCGGTGGGACAAGTCTTATCGAACATGCGCAGAATATCTATCGACCACTAAAAGCGGGTGATATAGATCAGGCGCGCTATCAGGTGTCGATGATTGTGAGCCGCAATACCGAAAAAATGGTTGAAAAAGAGATCACCTCTTCAACGATTGAGTCTGTCTTAGAGAATGGAAATGATGCTGTTTTTGCCCCTATGTTCTGGTTCTTGATCTTTGGCGCACCGGGAGCGGTGTTATTTCGTCTTGCTAATACGCTGGATGCTATGTGGGGCTACAAGAATAAACAGTATTTGAATTTTGGTTTTTTTAGCGCAAAAAGTGATGATCTTCTCGGTTGGATTCCAGCTCGCCTTACCGCGGTGATTTACGCGTTTCAAGGTAACTTCAGCAGTGCGATGCAGTGTTGGCGCGAACAGGCAAAACAGTGCAGCAGCCCAAATGGTGGCGTCGTGATGACAGCTGGCGCTGGCGCGTTACAAGTTATGATTGGTGGACCAACCTATTATCATGGCGTACTGCACGATAAAAAACCGATGGGCATAGGCAAGCCGGCTCAATGGCAATCAATCCCTGCGGCCAATCGATTGGTCTCACGTGGGAGTTTTGCTCTCGGTTATCTCTGGTTAATTTGTGTCATCGTAGGAGTAAGTTGATGGCGATTAAACATGGTGGCAATCTGAATAAGATAGCCGCTGAATATGGTACCGATCCAGAATGTTGGATTGACCTGTCAACGGGAGTGAGTCCTTTTACCTATCCAGTAGGCGACATCCCTCTCTCTGTTTGGAACCAACTCCCTCAAAATAATGATGGTTTGGAAGTGACGGCTAGGCGTTATTATGGCGGATTTTCTGACCCAGTTATTGTCGCGGGATCTCAGGCCGCCATTGTCTCTCTACCCGCAGTTCTTACTAAAGAAATGGGTCGCTGCGGTACAATATTGCTGCCAAGGGTTGGTTACAAAGAACACCAACATGCATGGACACAGTTTGAGCAGGATTCATGTCGCTGGAATGTACTGTTTTATGATGGTTTTCCGTCGGAACAACAGGTTGCAGAAAGTGACGTGGTATTGATAATTAACCCCAATAACCCGACGGGCAAGTTTAGTCCTAAGGATATGTTGGTTGCAATCGGCCAAAAAATGCAAGAGAAAAAAGGCTACCTTATCGTTGATGAGGCATTCGCTGACTGCACACCAGAGATATCGATGCTGAGTACTAACGAGCAACGGAGTAGCCTGATTGTTCTTCGCTCGGTAGGTAAATTTTTTGGGCTAGCGGGGGCCAGAGTAGGGTTTGTTTTTGCGTCGGAAAACATTAAAGGGTCACTCGAAGCATTGCTTGGTCCGTGGACAGTTACAGGCCCCGCTCGCTGGGTGATGAAAAAGGCACTATCCGATCTCCAATGGCAGAAAGAAGCGGCACGCCGTATCAAGTCGGCATCCATTCGATTGAATGGTCTTTTGGGTCAATATCTTGATGATAGAACATCGGTTACCGATCTCTTCATCACCGTTTACCTAGATGAGGCGACTGCGTGTCATGATTTTCTTTGCCAACAACACGTGCTAACACGCCTTTGTGATGAGAAAAATGCGCTTCGCTTCGGTCTGCCAGCGGATGAAACCCAGTGGAAAAAACTGGAATCAGCGTTATCTCTTTTGGCAAGAAATAGAGTAGTTGCACGGAACAAGGATCCTATCTATGAGTGAGTTAGAAACCGGCATAAATGCTATAGATGCTGACGAAACCGCCGATGTTGAACTGGTACTTGGTGGTGCACGGTCTGGTAAAAGTAGTTATGCGGAAAACAAGGCTAAAGCCTGTGGAAAAAGAGTCATTTATATCGCGACATCTGAAGTCAGAGATCAAGAGATGGCGAAACGGGTAGAAATGCACAAAATTCAAAGACCGTCTGAATGGCTGGTTGTTGAAGAGCCGTTTGACCTGTCTGAAACGCTAATGCAGTACAGCGATGATAGCAACTGTATACTGGTTGATTGCCTGACGCTTTGGTTGAGTAATTGCCTGTTTGGTGAGCAACCAAAAGAGTGGGCAGAGATCAAAGCCGAATTTATTCAAACGCTAAAGACCTTACCTGGGCAAGTCATTCTGGTCAGTAACGAGGTAGGCTGCGGTATTATTCCGATGGGTGAGATGAATCGCCGATTTGTTGATGAGGCAGGTTGGCTTCATCAAGCCATTGCTGCGCAGATCCCAAAAGTTACCCTTGTGACCGCCGGACTGCCATTAACGCTGAAAGGAAATTAACGATGACTTGGTTGAATTACATTACCTTGAATTCTGTTGCACCCGTTCCTAACCTGCATCTAATCAGTGATGCTGGTGCGGGTGAAGGATTAATGCAGCTTCATCCAACCAGAGATACAGAGCTCATTGCTTGTGGCAAAGCCAATACCCTTTTAAATGGTGAATACTTGCCTTCTCCTTTGTTGGGTAATGGTTCAGTTACTCCAGCGATATTGGTCCATGGACTTTTTAGTGCTTTGCAAAAGAAAGGGTTCAGAATACGTCTTCATTGTTATCAGCTTGGTTTGGACAATGTGCCAGATTTTAGTGACTGCAACATGGACGACGTGGTCATTCATTCATGCCAAACAGGTGATGAGTCGGCCCTAATTCAACAGGTTCTTGTGCCGGAACTTCGTCGCCAAGCGCTTGAGAAGGAAGAACATCTGATAGCGGAGTCTGGAATAGGTGGTACGACATTTGCGACGCTTTGGCTGCGACGCTTGCTCGACGAATCGCTCTGGTTTTCGGGGAGTACTAAAGACCCAGAAAAATTAATTAAAAAATCTCAAGCTGTCGATGATTTATGGAATAAATCTGCATTAATGGGCAACGATGTGAGTGGCTATATCAATAATATGGAATGTTCAGATCCGACTCAGCGAGCGTGTTGTGCTCTGCTTAATGCCGATTTGAACGGCCTTAACTTTGCAGGAGGCACAATGGTCTTTGCCCCTGTTATTGCCATGAATGGTAAGACTAAATCAAAGAATGTTTCTGTTGCGACGACTCGTTGGATGCTTGATTCACGCGACTCGAAAATAGCCGCTAATGCGCTACCGGACGAGTGCAGTTTAACCACGCCAAAGGTGGATTTTCTTCAGTCAAAATTTGACGCTATTCGGATGTACGAAAGAGGGTATGTCGTTGAAGGCTGTGGTCTAGGAGCGTGTCTGGTTTTTGCAGAACAACACGGCCTCTCACAGACTGAAATAATAGAAAGTATGGATAATGCGGTTGCACATTGGTTTACTGAGGTTTAGATAAGCCTACTGGAAAAAGAATGGCCCTAGGAGATAGAAAAATGCAGTCTTGCTCTAAAGCGTTAATGGTTCAGGGAACCACCTCTGACGCGGGTAAAAGCGTTCTGGTTGCTGGACTTTGCCGAGTGTTGGCCAGAAAAGGGGTCAATGTAGCCCCATTTAAACCTCAAAATATGGCATTAAACAGTGCGGTTACCGCAGACGGCGGTGAGATAGGGCGTGCTCAAGCGGTTCAGGCTTATGCATGTCGCGTAGAACCCACAACCGATATGAACCCCGTACTGTTGAAGCCTAATTCCGATACCGGTGCGCAGATTATTGTGCATGGCAAGGTATTAACGGATATGGATGCAAAGGGCTATCATAACTTTAAGCCTAAGATGATGCCGTATGTTATGCAGTCGTTTGATCGGTTGCAAAGTGTGTTCCAAACCGTCGTTATTGAAGGGGCAGGTAGCCCTGCTGAAATCAACCTACGCGACCACGATATTGCCAATATGGGTTTTGCTGAAGAGGCCGATATTCCCGTTATTATTGTCGCAGATATTGACCGTGGTGGTGTATTTGCACACCTATATGGCACGTTGGCATTGCTAAGTGAGTCAGAACAAAACCGAGTGGTTGGTTTTGTTATCAATCGTTTTAGGGGGGATATTGCGCTTCTGGTGAATGGTTTGGAATGGCTGGAAGAAAAGACCGGGAAACCGGTTATTGGGGTATTGCCGTATCTTCATGGATTGATGTTAGAGGCTGAAGACGCGATTGATGTCAGCCAGTTAAATAATGATGAACCACAGTTAAAAGTGGTTGTGCCTGTCCTACGACGTATCAGTAACCATACCGATTTTGATCCATTGCGAATGCATCCTAATGTCGACCTTGTCTTTGTTGGCAAACATCAACCTTTGCCTGCGGCTGACTTGATTATTATTCCGGGCTCAAAGAGTGTCCGCAGTGATTTAGCCTATCTTCGAGAACAAGGTTGGGACAAACAGATTGAACGTCACCTCCGCTTCGGTGGGAAAGTGATGGGTGTTTGTGGTGGATACCAAATGCTAGGCGAAAAAATATCGGATCCGTTAGGGATTGAGGGCGAATGCGGAGACAGCAAGGGTTTAGGTTTTCTGCCATTGGAAACAGAGCTCAAAGAGACCAAACAACTCAAGCAGACCAAAGGAAGTTTGACCCTTCCGGGCCAAGAGAGCGTTGAGGTGTTTGGCTACGAAATCCACGCGGGAGAGACCAAGGGCGTGACCGAAGATGCACCGCTAACACTCGAGGATGGTAAAGATGGTGCGATGGGATTCGAAGACCAAGTGTTTGGCAGTTATCTGCACGGTATCTTTGAGTCACCTGATGCCTGTGGTGCCATTCTTCGATGGGCCGGATTAGAAGAAGCTAAAGGGTGTGATTTCGCTCAGATGAGAGAAGACGGTATCAACCGTGTTGCTGATGCGATTGAGCAACATCTTGACCTAAAAAAACTCTGGCCGGATCTGGATTTGTAGGAATAAATATCATGAATGTCATTAAAGAAAGTTGCCCCGCATTAGTTGTTGCAGCGCCGAGCTCTGGCAGCGGTAAAACCACTGTTGTTGCTGCCATAGCACGCCATTTCACCAACCAAGGAAAGAAGGTTAGGGTATTTAAAACCGGACCTGATTTTATTGATCCGAACTTCCTCTCGTTTGCCTCTCGTCAACCGGTGTACCAGTTGGATTTTTGGATGTGTGGTGAGGATCACTGTAAACAAATGGTGACGGAAGCCGCTAAAGATGCCGATTTAATTCTGATAGAAGGGGTTATGGGGATGTTTGACGGTCAATGTTCTAGCGCTGATATTGCCGCGACACTTGGTATCCCCGTGATGGCGGTTATTGATGCTGGTGCAATGGCTCAGACGTTTGGTGCCGTTGCATACGGTTTAGCTCATTTTCGTGACGATATTCAGATGTTCGGTGTTTTTGCAAATCGAGTTGGCTCTGCTGGTCATGCCGAAATGCTCAAAGAGTCGCTGCCAGATTCGTTAGAATTTTGTGGTTATTTGCCCAAGAATAGCGGACTTACATTACCAGAAAGGCATTTGGGTTTGGTTCAGGCGCAGGAATTGGAAGACCTTGATGAGCGATTAGACCTTGCGGCAGAATTGATCGCTCAGACTGGAAAAATACCACTGCCACCGGCTGGAGAGTTTACATCTACGGCCCCAATCCGAGTCGAACCGTGCCTAGAAGGGACGACTATCGCTATTGCGTATGATACGGCGTTCAGCTTCCTCTATCAGGCGAACCTCGATCTGCTAAAGGAATCTGGAGCCACGCTTACGTTCTTTTCTCCTATCAATGGCGAGTCTCTTCCTGTGTGTGATTCGCTTTATCTGCCGGGCGGTTATCCCGAGTTATATCTTGACGAATTATCATCAAACCTCGAACTGAAATCTCAGATTAGAGCCCACGTGGAGGCGGATAAGCCGATTGTGGCAGAGTGTGGTGGCATGCTTTATCTAAACCAGACGTTGGCGGGTATTGATGGGGAATCCGCATCAATGTGTGGTGTGCTGGATGCCGATTCGCAGATGCAATCGTCGTTGGCTGCCCTCGGTTTGGTTGAAGGTGAGTTAGCCAAAGAGCAGATGTTGCGGGGCCATACATTCCATTATTCTAAAACGGAATCGAAGGAACCACAGTTATGTATGCCTGTTTCACAGCGTGGTCGCAAACTTGACCCTGTTTGGAGACATAAAAAGGTTATCGCTTCTTATATCCATTGGTACTTTCCTTATAACCTTCCGTTGGTGGAAAAAATGTTTAAAGGTGAGTTGTTTGGAGATGAATATTGAGGTTTGTATTGATCCGCCATGGGCAAACAGAATGGAATTTGGAAAGAAGAATTCAAGGCTGCCGAAATAGCGATCTTACCAAAGACGCAATAAGCAAGCTTAAACAAATAGAACTCCCTAAGCTCCGTTATCCTGTTATGTACACCAGTGACTTAGGGAGGGCTTGCGAGTCAGCACGTATTATAGCGAATCTTATTGGTATTGAGTTTACGCAGGATTCTCGCTTGCGCGAGCGTAAATTTGGTGTGCTTGAAGGCAAAGTAGTCAACCAAGATCATCAACTACGCAAACAGTGGCAGGCCTATCACCAACGCTATATAGAAAAAATAGGCAATGAGTTCGGTTTCGAACCTGAAGCCGATTTTGAACAGCGTATTTGCTCCTTTCTGTCAGAGTTAGATAAGCATCCCTCTCAATCAGATATTGTCATTGTTTCTCATGGCGAATGGATACGAGCCTTTATTAATGTTGTAGAAGGGAGCCCCTCATGGCATAGCGGTCGCGGTATTGAGGCCAATGGGTTGCCTGTTATTATAGATGCGCTCGTCGAGATAAATTGATATTTATCAATGTTAACCCTAACGGCTGATTTGTATCCCCCACCTTACTATTTCTACCTTTAGCCCTTAGCCTAATTCTATACCCTACTCATAATAAGGTTATATGGGATAGAAAATGAATGGACCACAATAAGGCGAGTTGGGTAGAAGAACTGTTTCTCATTCTAGATATCGATGCCACTAAACAAGAGTGGCAGCGTAAGGTTGAAGAGACTCTACACTCATTGAAAAATGAAGTGCAGTTTATGGTGTCTACATTAAATAATAATGAAAATCAGCTTATTCAAGAGGCTCAGAAACGCGTAACAGGCTTTTATATCAATGGATCAAGAACCAATCTGACGATGGGTATAAGAGTGATCGCCAGTGAAATTCTGCTGCGTAATCAACAACCAGAACTCGCGCTCACGGTATTGCAACCGATAGAAATGGATGGAAGCAGCGAATATCTTATCAACTTTGGCCGGGCTCTGATGCAGATCGGCATTCTTGATCAAGCTAAGCAATGCTTTATGAATGCCTGCGAAAAGAACCCGGAATCACCGGAACCATTTTTTCATCTGGCGTTCTGCTCCAGTGTCAGCGGGGATACAAAAAGCGCAGCTGGTTTTTACAAGGAAAGCTTAGAAAAAGACCCGAAACATATAGGCAGTTTATTGAACCTTGCCTACCTCTACTACCAACTTGAACAGTTTGAACCTGCCATTGAATACGCTAGACAAGTTATCACAATAGATAAAAACAACCCAGGCGGTTATCTCACGATGTGTGCCTGTCTAAATGCAACCAAACGGTTTGTTGATAGCGCTAGCTATATTGAAAAAGCGCGCATGTTATGCGGTGACAACATTCTTGAGTTGGACGAACTTGAGTGCGTGATTTGTTATGAGCGTAAACAATATCAGAGAGCGGTTGATCTGGTTACTCGTTATCTGATGGCTTACCCGAAAGCCATTGACCTACGCTATATCCGTGGAAATTCAAATATACAGCTAGAAAACTGGAATGACGCTCTGGTCGATATGGATGAGCTGCTGTCTCTTGAACCATTTGATACACAAACCCTCGAATCGAAATTTATTGTTTTGTATCAGGCTAAGCGTTGGCAGGAAGCTGAGATCGCGTATATCAAGCTATTAGCAAACGCACCCCACCTGAGGGTTCAATACACAAACGAATATACAGAAATCAGAACGAACTTGGCCATTGTGATTGGGTAATCCATCGGTTTACCCTTACTTTAAGGAAGCAGTTAAATGAAAAAAGACGATAAAGCGGAGAACCCAAGCCGTCGTGATTTCCTCAAGATGGGGGGCGCAACCGCGGCGGTGGCGACCGTCGGCGTAGGAGCAGCGACAGGTTTTGTGTTAGGACGAGAGCCAGATCAAGATACAGGCTGGGGAAGAACGGCAGCAGGAAAAGACATGTTCTTTGACCGGGAACCGTTTCGGGTCGACATCGCGCCCACATTGATTAAAGTGGGTACACAACAACGCCCAGAAAGGGAAGACTTTTTGTTCAAACGCCTCGGCATGATCGGTGGTGCGATACAAGGTGGTTGGGATCCTGCTGGTGGGTGGCAAAGCTGCCCAGATGAGCGTGTTGTCAATTACTACCGTAAATTTCCTGCACGCTGGCCAGAGATCGTCGAAGCATTTAAACAGGGCGCTATCTCGGCAAAGATGCAACATAAATACATGGATCGCTTCGTCATTGCCCATGCTTATGATCATGCTAACAATGCCTCTATGTATGGCCAAAATGGGGTGGAGATCAACTGGCCTCTTCCTCCTCATGGTGACCCTTCGGTTGCTGACTTTAAGAGCATCTATGATGACCAATATGGTGACCCATCCGCAGGTCGTGTTGGTTTAAAAAGCTCGGGTTTGACGAGTGAAGAAGATAAGGTCAATGAAAACCGACCAATAATTAAAAAACGTGAATTTAAGACACCTGCTCATGCGAGTAAATTGATTAAAAAGGTGGCTCATCAAATGGGATGTAGCTTCGTTGGTATCACCGCCATTGATCCGGATTTCATCTTTAAAAATATCATGCGTGGTGTTGAAAATGATGGCGAAAACTGGGGCGACAAAATCCCGGATCATTGGAAGTCGGTCATCATTCTTGGCGTCCCAATGAGTTGGGATGGCATGTACGCGGCACCGGGTTACGGTACGTCTTATGAAGCCTATAGTGAAGTGCGTTTTGCCGCCGGTAAATTAGAGGTATTCTTAAATCGTCTAGGTTGGGCAGGGCGAGCCATGGTTCCGGGTGGGGACTATGAAATGACGTTGCCGCCGCTAGCCATAAAAGCCGGGCTTGGAGAGTCGGCTCGAAACGGTTGCTTGATAACGCCAGAAGTGGGGCCCAATATTCGTCTAGCATGTGTGGTCACGGACCTAGAATTTGAGCATGATAAGCCTATTGATATCGGTGTTCGAGACTTCTGTAATGAATGTAAAATCTGTGCGACATCTTGTCCAAGTGGGTCCATTAGTTTAGCGGACGAACCCGATACAATACAACGGGGCTACAAGATCTTCGAGTTCAACCAAGATAGCTGTTATCGCATGTGGTCGTCATTGCCTTCTAATGGTCAACAAGGGTGTCGGGTCTGTATTGCCGTCTGTCCGTATACGCGGCGTAATAACTGGATCCACACTTTGGTTAAAGAAGCGGATCCCCGAGACCCGACAGGATTAACACGAAAAGCATTATTAGCGATGCAGCACAACTTTTTTTATTATCCCGATGCAGAGTCTTATGCCGCACCACATAATGGAGGTCGATTAGCAAACTACCACCAACCTCCAGAATGGTTGCGTTCGGAAGAGTTCTTCAAAGGCATTGATAAAGACTGGGATTATGACGGTAACTGGGAGGGATTCTAATGTTTCCACAATCAACGATTTTAGATCCAATTTTTTGGATGGTACTTGGCGCCGTGCAGGTGTTTATCTATCAGTCAGCTAAGCTATGGGCGCAAGATTACGGCCTTAGTATGAATGGCTGGAAATGGACACTAGTCATGGGTTGGTGGTTTTCTCTTATCCTTACCATCGCAGGTGCCTTTACGCTGCTTGGTGAGAATGAAGGCGATGCTGGTTGGTATTTCCTTGGTTTCGTCGGGACGGCAATTATCATTGGGGGCGCGATTTTGCTGAAGATTCTCTTAGTTTTGAGTGAAAAAGCAAAACTGACAGCTTAACGTCATACTAAACCTTCCGCATGTAACTTGTGGAAGGTTTCCCTTTTTCCTTCCTCTCTATTCTAAAAATAGTTCAATAACCTGATTAAAATCAAGGTCATTACCAAAGGCAGAAATGTATCCTTCAAGGGTCTAAATAGACCTTTAGCCAACGTCTGAATTGGCTATCCTATAAACCCAGATAGATGAGCTAACCATAGATAGAAATCTAGTATGATTGAAAACATTTGCTTTGATAACGATAGCTACTTGATGGGTATTAGTGTTGGTAGCATAAAGAACCTTATTTTTCGTAGAGGTAAGGACGAGTTGGTGAAACCTCATCGAGTCGAGTTTTACGCGTTAATTTTGATAACAGAAGGCAATGGCTACCATTATATTGATAACAAACTCTTCCATTGTCGACCGGGTACGTTATTGGTGTTAAGCCCTCATCAGGTTCATTATTTTGATTCCCTTTTTCAGTGGGATGGGTATGTTGTCACTTTCCAGGATTCGGAAGTCTTTCCCGTTGATAATTTATCAGTAAACTTCGCGATTACGAAAGCGATCAGAAGTGTTGATAACATGAATGATGTGTTGGATTTGGTAGGGCGCGAGTTCAGTATGTTGTACGAAGAGTGTCAGGCCCGTCAAGACCTAGTGAGTGCCAGACTACAAAGAAACCTGCTACAAAGTATTCTTTATAAAATATTTTTTAGGCATAACTACTGTCAACAAGCGATGTGTTGCAGTAAAGAGTTTGGGTCGTTCCAAATATTCAGTGACTCGGTAGAGAAAGGTTTTAATCATCGACACAATGTAAGTGACTACACAGACGATGTGCGGATGTCGGTTAAACGGCTCAATTCAGTCTGTCAAAAGGTGAAAGGCGCGTCAGCTAAGCAGGTTATCGATGCTCGATTGGTACTTGAAGCAAAACGATTGATTGGTTACACCGCTACCCCTATCTCTGACATTGCATTTAGTCTTGGGTTTAATGAACCAACGAATTTAGCCAAATTTTTTAAAAAACACACGAATATCTCGCCAACGGAGTTCAGAAATTTGTCTAAGTTTTTCTCCGAGAACAATCACGCTTAATAGGGCTATTTTGTCGCATTACAAATGGCTGAT
This sequence comes from Vibrio sp. VB16, assembly GCF_015594925.2. NCBI lineage: Bacteria > Pseudomonadati > Pseudomonadota > Gammaproteobacteria > Vibrionales > Vibrionaceae > Vibrio > Vibrio sp. VB16. Next base: position 294,628 of record NZ_CP087591.1, on the reverse strand, counting down.
ACTCGTAATTCTCACGAATATCAGCCATTTCCCTACTCTCTATACGGTCGTTTATTTATCGATTAATGGGAGACGGGTTTTGTAAACCATGGCGATCGGGAATCCGTCACTTCAAATAGTTCATATTTTCTATTCAAGGTTTGTCCACCATCTCTTGTGATGGGCTGCCAATTAAAGCTCGCGCGATTACGACTAGGTTTCACTGTTAAGATATCAAGTGGAAACGAGATATAGAATCCTTTGGTAAAGCTACCTTCGCCATACTCGTCTGCAGTAAGATCCGAATAGCTTGCATATGCACCTGCTATCACACCAGAATCAAACTGCTTCGAAAAATCGGCTCGCACCCCTTTATCTTGCCCCAAAAACTGACCAAAACCGACTTTAAACTTGGTGTTACGCAGTAACTCCCATTTTGGCATGTAGTACAAGTTGACGAAACCAGTGGTGCCTTTTGAAAGGACATACGCCGCACAAGAAGTGGTGTAAACGCCACCTTCACAACCCGAATCAAATTCAAAATAATCGTCAGAGTAGACAGAGAACCAGCTGTTTGGGTCACGTTGGGATACAAGGTTAACATCAGCACTGATTGCCCAGTTAGAGTTTTGTTGACGATACAGAACCTCACCACCAACACCGGCAAACATAGACTCTAAGTAACCGCCGTAACCTTGAAAATAAATATTTTCGTTAAGTTGCTCAAACCAGGTTAACTGTAAGTCGTTCATTCTAAGTGGATTGTCGTGAACATAGTATCGAAACAGCGTTCTAACACGCGGAACTGCGAAGTTATCGATATGTGGGTCGTCTTCAATGTAGTTAAACTTATCGTAGTTATCAGCAAGATTTAAATAGAGAGAACTGCTCAGCTCCAAATTGTTAGTTAACCGGTAACTGGCACTACCTGTAACACCAAGCGAATAGAGGTAGAACCCTTCGGGGCCACCGAAACTTTGCGTTAATGTTGGTGCAATACCATAAGATAATGGTTCCTGGTAGGAAGCGAGTTGCGTTTCCGGTTTTTTAGGCGCACGGTTGTCCTTTCGCACCATTTCGCCGAACTGCTTTTCCTTAGAGCCTTCTGGCAGGAGAGCGTCGGTAAAACTCGCGTCGGTATATTCACTGTTGGCATAAGCGTCGAATTTATCGGCGTCATAATGCGTTGTTTTTAGGGTAAGGTCCCTGTTCTGTTCGACAAAGGTATACGTAGTAACCTCATCCGAGCGATTTTGAGACAAGATTAACGCAGTGCGTTCATGTGCCGTTTCAGGCGTTCTATATTTTTCTGGTTCACCTTGTACGGTGATATTTGTGCCAGAGGTAGAGATGCTGTTTTGCGCATAACCCGCGTTGTCATTTATCTGTCTAGCGACCTGTTGCCAATCTGGTTGTTCAGAATTTGCTCTCGGTTTATAAGCGGCTTTAGGCGTATCCCGCCAAGTAGAATGCATGTCATTGAAGTTGCTATGCAGGTTTACACCCACCGTTAGAGTGTCTCCGCGTTCGTAACTTACCCGAAAGTCGCCCCATCCTTGAAGTGCGTAAAGTACGCCAACGTTCCAAGGTGTATGTGGTGCTAAGTCTTTACCCCCTCTAGTAACTGGGTAGTCTTCACTGTAGTCGTTGCTATCGTATTCAAGCTTAAACCGAAGTGGCTGATAAGGGGTTTGGTATTCTACACCGCCGAAAATGGCAGTAGGGCCTTTAAACCAGCGTTCATAGTCGACAGAACCTCCATTATTTTTGTAAGTATCGTCTCTAGTGCAATAGGTGTCCGATGCTTTGCAGAATGGATTGGATATGTTGTCTCGCGTCCCTAGGTAACCCCAGCCGATGCCGAGGGTAAAGTCAAGATTGCCAAATCGTTTGGTTGCCGCGACAAACTCACCATCGAACAGCCCTGTACCGCCAAAGTCTCGGATGCCGATGGATGTTTCTGGTATCCAGTCGCTCTCTTTTAACAGGCGGGCTTTAAAATCCATACCCTTATCTGTGTATTCGTTGTCACCGCTATAGTCATAATTACTATTAAACAACATGTCTTGAACTTGGGTATAACGAATGGTTGTCTCAAGCCACGGCATTAACTGCAAAGAGACAAAGCCGTGGTAATAATCTTGGTTGAAGGTGCCTCCAAGATTGAATTCGCCTTCTGGTGCCACTCTTCCAGTTGGCATTTGCATTAAACCTACCCCACCAAAATCTGACTGTGAGGTGTGCAAAGTGGCATCATTAAATGTATCTGCGTAAGCAGCACTACAAAATACGGCGGCGCTTAAACATACCGATTTGCAAACAAAACGGAACGAAGAAGTTCTGATATTCATGGTCATTTGGCCTCTCCTTCAAATGCGTTTTCTTGGATAGGTTCCATATATCTAAGCAGCTCAGCGATCTGTTGGTTCAACAAGGCATACTCTTTAGGCAGTGAATCAAAGCCCGCTAAAATAATGGCTCCTGGAGCCAGGTAAGTTTTGTTATTTTGCCAAATGGGATTGGAAAATGAGATCACATAGCCATCGGGCTGAATGATAAAAACATGGGCAATATCGCTACCCGATGGTAACGAAACAGCGTCTAAATAGGCCAATGGATTAGCACTGTTTTGGTGTGTTACCGGAGTAATAGCTTGCAATGTACCTACCACGTAAACCTGTCTAGGCCGAGGCGGTGTAATTAGCGTATAAGTGCCTTTAAGCAATGGGTTCAATTGGCTTTCTAGCCGAATCTGGTCATTATCTAAAGGGATAAAATAGCGATGGTTGAAGTGGTTTTCATTAATAGCAGTGCGAATACTATCCGCTTTCGGAGCAAATTCTGGATGATATTTAGCGAGATACTCTAGCTTCTCTAAGATTTTAGATTTCTCTATCTTTATATCTTCATTCAGGTCGGGTTGGATCAACTGTGCACGCAACCAAAACGGGGTAGCGTACCGGTTTTTGGCCACAAGGTTATTGGTATCCGAAATAACCTGATGCAGCCGATAGGTTTGCGGATAGGATAGGTTGACAGAATACTCTGACAAATTGACGGTCAGCGTATTGGCAAAAGCAAAAAAGGTAAAAAAAGGTAAGCTTGCCAATAGATATTTAAATGGTTTTAGCATGGTTTATCCGGCATAAGGTTTAAGAATCGTCATATCGACGCTGGACATATCAGGACCGATGTATTGGATGGACTTTACGACCTCATGGGTGATGGCGTCTAACCAAAACTGGTTGGTAAACTCAACGTCTAAAGAGGGAATATAGACCTCCTCTCGATAATAATTGGTTTTTTTAGTCCACGCTGCGGATGTAAGGTCTTGTTGTGAAACAAAGTGCCAGTTTATCTTGGCAACAAAGTGATAACGATAGTCTGGTTGCCAGTCGTAAACTGCGTGCCATGTGTGTTGATTTGGTTTTTGACCATAAAGGGCGAGCGGGTCACCACTGTTTGTATCGGCTAAACCAGCTAAATTATCTTGTGGCAGCTTAAGGGTTTTGACGAGGCGGCCATTTTCGGTCACGAGCATGCCGTAGTCTGAACTTGTCCATTTTAGTTGGGTTTGGCCTTTATTATTGCTTGACGGTTCTACTAACGCTAAAACAACGAATATCTGGCTACCATCATCTATGGTTACGTTACTGCTTGCGTATGGTAGCCCGGCGATTTCTTGTTCGGATTTATTAGCATCGTCAAAACCGAACACTCCCTCATTAATGGTTGAGTTAACGTGTTGAAAATTTTGGGTACAGCCAGCGATAAATATCGTGGATAGTGCAACTGTCAGAACGGAAATCTTGAGGATTTTCATTGGTAACAACTTCTATATGATAACGAATGTACAATACCGTTCAGCTCAAACAGATTAATCAAAGAGGAACAGTGAAAACGGATCAGTAAAAAAAGCCATCAAGCAACTTGCCGATGGCTTTTAAGTTACTAACACAAACTTAGTTGGTACCAGTGGTGCCAGTGGTACCTGTGTTGTTGTCGTCATCAGCAACAACAGCAACAGTGGCAACCGCTGCGACCGCAATTGCTGTAAGCCCTACGGCGGAAAGGCCACCCACAGCCGCCGCGCTAGCAGCAACCGTTGAACCAGCGGCAACGCCAGTACCAGCAGCAGCACCAGTACCAGCAGCAGCACCAGAACCAGCAGCAGCACCAGAACCAGCAGCAGTACCAGAACTAGCAGCAGTACCAGTACCAGCGGCACTGCTACTACCAGTACTAGCGGCACTGGTAACCTCACCCGCAGCCATGGCTGAGCTAGCGAATAAAGCAAGAACCAGAGCAGTTAAACTCTTTGTCATAGTAATTTCCTTTTAAAACATCGATGTTTCACTAACCTTTATTAGTCAGCTCCGCACAATATATCAAATAAACTCAAAAACGATAAGCGCTAATTAATTGGATTAACAGAATGCCAAATTTTTGATATTTATATCAATTGTCTTAGATTAAGTACTTGGTACTAAATACGAAATTCTCTTTGCTAATTAATACATAGTTATGGATAATGCACCGAAATTGGCTGCCTATAAATAACCTGTCTTTGCGCTGTATAGTTTTGCGCTTACACTAAGGGGCGGTAGCGTACCTAATTAATGAAAGAGCAGCTCAGACTAATGTTGGTTAACTTGGTATGTCGGTGAGAATTTTGAGTAACAATGATTTTGAATAACGATAATGTTGATATCGTAGCAAGTTGGCTGAGAAAGTCGGTGCTTTTTTCTATATTGCTGGTATCACCCATATTAGAGGCTTCCCCTTGGCTAGAAGCCCAAGACCCATTCCTACGATCTTCTATTGTCCTCTTATCCGACTCTGGTCAAATCGCCTCTCCTACTGGTTATTACCCGCTGCGTTGGGCATTGTTTGGTGATGATCTCGCAAACGGTTCGGCGTCTGAATCTTACGCTGTTAGTGTTGCGGCAAGTGAGCTGCAATATAGTTTAGACTCAGCACGATTGAATCGTGGCAATCGTTCTGCCAAATTTATTGCAGCTACTGAACAACCCATTAACTCTGGTTTTGGTCAATTTAATAAAGATGAGTGGGGCAGCTATGTGAGTTATGAACACCTAGATAATGATTATGCCTTTCGCATAACGTCTGGGTATTCTAAATACAATGATGAAAATGATATTCGTTGGGATGACTCTTATCTTTCGCTTAATGCCGGAGCGTGGCTTTTTTCGATTGGGAATATTGATCGTTGGTGGGGTCAAGGGTGGCAACATAATTTAATCTTAGGCTCTTACAATAAAGCAACACCTGACATTAGTGCCAGCTATATAAATCAGAATGAGTGGCTCGGTGTTTGGAGCGTTGAGAGCTTTTTAGCAAAGCCAGATGATGCCATATTCGATTTTCATAGCGCCACAAAAGTGGCCGCCAAACCGTTTGAAAAGTTGGCCGTTGGTGTCACTTATCAAGCCTGGTTTGATGACGCGAATTTTGACCAAGGGGATGAGCAACTCGCGTTGGATTCAAAGTTAACTTTACCTGAAATACCCCTGCTTGGGTCAAACCTTCTTTATCACAATGTTTACGCTGAAGTGGCTTCAACAGCCAAGGTATCGCAGGTTGGTGCCTGGTTAATAGGTTGGACCGGGAGTTTTAGTGTAGGGTTACATACGGTTCGGGTTGTATTAGAGTCTCAACAAAGTACCGACCATCATTCATCAACACCGTGGCAACAACCTGATACGAGTAGGATGATGAAGGCATATCCAGGCGGTTACAAAGAGGCGTCGACCAATACGTACCCAATGGATGAAAGTGTTTCAGCGGCATTTTATCTTCAATTACACAATAACCATAATGTCGGGTTTAGCTATCAGAAGTCAGAATACAACCAGAAGGATCGTTTTTTTACACAAGTTAATTATCGGCTGCCTGCATTCGCTGGAATGGTGCATGCCGGTTTAAGTTATTCTCAGCTAAAAGCCGAGGCATCATCAAAAGAGAATCAGACAACGTTTTGGACGGGTTATGAATTCAGATTCTAATTGGTTAAAAACGCCGTATTTTTATTGTAAAATAACTCTTTTATTTATTATCAAAAACTCACGCAGAACTTAACATGTCTATAAAAAACACCGTCATTGCTGTCATTGCCAGCGCCGTTAGTTTTAGCGTCTTGGCATTTACACCGACACCTGCTCAAATTAAACAGTTTCAAAACCTGCCTAAAGCACAACAAGAACAACTCGCTCGTCAGTATGGCGTGGATGTCAGTGCGCTAACCGGTGAGGCGACTCAAGCGGTAACCCAACAGGTGCAAGAAAACCCACCCATAAGGGCAACGTCTTTGGCCGCTCCCGTTGAACAAGCATCGACTCTAGCATCGAAAAAAAGCATAAACAATAATGGCCTTCGTCCCTTTGGTTACGATGTATTTTCTGGCCAACCAATGGCGTTTACGGTGGTGGATAACATGCCGGTTCCCCTCGACTACATTATGGCGCCGGGCGATGAAATTACGGTACGGCTTTACGGAAAAACCAGCCAAGAGCTCAACTTAACTATTGATCGTGAGGGGTTTATCCATTTTCCGTCGTTTGGTCCATTATCGATAGCAGGGCAAACTTTTGCGCAATCACGAGAATATATTTCTGATCTCGTTAAACAGAAAAGGATTGGGGTTGAAGTGGTTGTCTCTATGGGGGCAATGCGCACCATGCAGGTATTCTTGGTGGGTGACATTACCCAACCTGGGGCATATAACGTTAATGGCTTAACCTCGTTAACTCAGGCATTGATTGCCAGTGGCGGTGTGAAAGAGACTGGTACATTGCGTAATATTCAATTGAAACGTAAAGGGAAAACAATCGCAACACTGGATTTGTATGACCTACTGCTAAAAGGCGATGCGTCGAATGATGTTAGATTGCTCGCGGGCGACACGCTTTTCGTACCTAGTAAAATGTCGGATGTGTCATTACGTGGTGAAATTAAACGCCCCGCTATTTATGAACTTAAGGGAAAAACCACTTTGGGGCAGTTGCTTTCGATTGGTGGTGGCGCAACACCTAGGGCCTATTTGTCTAAAGTGAGCATAAAGCGGATATCCTCAAATGGTACCGAACAGATTACAGCGGACCTCGCGACTAGATCGGGGCGTAACCTACTAGTAAAAGATGGCGATGAGGTAGTGATTTCTCCTTCTTCCAGCGCACTGAAAAACGCGGTGGCTATCCGAGGGGAAGTGGTAAGACAAGGTGCCTTACGGTTTGTTCCGGGAATGAAAATTAGCGATGTTATTACATCGGCAGAAAACGATTTAAAGCAAAATGCGGATCTAGATTATGCCCTTGTGGTTAGAGAGATAAACGCAGACAGAGAGATTAAGGTCTTACAGTTTGATCTGGGTAATGCGTTAGCCGACCCAAAATCTATCGATAATATTCAGCTGAAAGAAAGAGACCAAATATTCATTTTTGATAATGGTTTGGCGTTGGATTATTGGTTTGGAAGTAATCAGAATAAAAAAGTAACTAGTAATGAAAAACTGGTCGATAAATCGACTGAGTTTATCGATGCTTCAACCGGCGCTGTCGTAAAAACTGACTCGTTAAATGAATTAAACGTTCAAGGTAATGATAGCCTGACTCGGGCTGATAACATAAAGCAAACCAGCCGTGAAGTGCTACTAAACCCAATAATAGAGCGTTTGAAAGCACAATCAGCGCTTCATCATCCCGCTAATATTATTGAGGTGACTGGTGCCGTTAAATTCCCCGGTACGTATCCATTACCGGAAGGGAAATCTTTAAATCAAGTCATTAAAGCTGCGGGTGGGTTGGGTGATGACGCTTATCTCACTGAAGCGGAAATAACCCGTAAGAAAAAAACAACAGAGAGCTATCAAGTCTCTCATGCTTCATTTGCATTGAACGCCGTGTTAAATGGAGAAGAGGCGATGACGCTTCAGCCTTTAGATCATCTGGTTATCAAAAAGCAGCCTGATTGGCAACAAGGGATGACCATTGACCTGCAAGGTGAAGTGAAGTTTCCGGGCACATACACGTTCCAACGTGGTGATAGGCTTGAGGATGTTGTGAGTCGTGCTGGCGGTTTTACTCGATTTGCTTATGCGAAAGGTGCCGTATTTAGCCGGGTGGGTTTGAAAAGGCAAGAGCAAGAGCGATTGGCGCTATTAAACTTGCAGCTGAAGCAAGAGATTGGTGGTTTAGCGCTACGTCGACAGAGTTCGTCGGCCACCTACACCACATCACCGACCGATGCGCTTGCCATAGCGGATGAGCTTGCAAAAACAGAAGCGGTAGGGCGGTTGGTCATTAATCTAGAGCAGGCGATGGCAGGTGATGAAGCGGCGAATGTTATGCTTGAAAAAGGCGATAAGTTGTATGTACCGGCCACTAACCCAACCATCGCGGTGATGGGAGAGGTTCAGTTTGCCTCTAACCATACCTATAAACCGGGCGTTACGGTTGAAGATTACCTCTTATCCGCCGGTGGGACGAAAAAGCAAGCAGACACAGACAGGGTCTATATTGTGAGAGCGGATGGGTCTGTTATGGTGCCCAACAACTCGTTTTGGTTTAGTCGGAAACAGAAACCGTTGGCCCCGGGGGATACGATTATCGTCCCTATTGATACGGACTACTTAGATGGGTTAAGTACGTTAACCTCGGCCACACAAGTGCTATACCAAATTGGTGTTGCATGGAGCGCGGTGAAAGACTAGCCAACGTCACTAGAGTGAAACGCTATCGAGAGAGAGCGTTTCACATTATGAGTATTCTTTAATACCACTGAATAAAGTTTCTTTATGAATAAACCAACGTTACAAGAACCAAACCAAGCGCATTACCCTTTTCCCGCGCAAAATTATTCTGCGGACTCGTCGGACGAAATCGATTTACGAGAATTGTTTTTGGCGCTTTGGAAAGGCAAACTAACCATAATTTTCTTCACTCTGGTTTTCTCTGTGGCTGGCGTGCTTTATGCGCTTTCGCAACCCAATACCTATAAAGCGGACGTGATACTGGCCTCTTCTGGCGATAGTGGCCAAAGTGGCATGGCGGCAATGGCATCACAATTTGGTGGCCTGGCTTCTTTAGCGGGTATTAATTTAGGCGGGGGCAGTACCGATAATAAAGCGATGTCGCTTGCAGTGCTGAATTCACGATTATTCTTGAATGCGTTTATTAAAAAACATGATTTACTCGTCCCGTTAATGGCCAGTACAGAATGGAATGCCAGCACTGGTGTTTTGGTGATTGACCCAGAGCTATACGACGAAGCCACACAACAGTGGGTCCGTGAGGTTCCCGCAGGTAAATCTATTGTGCCGACCGATTGGGAGGCATTTAAAATGTTTAAGAAAGAAGTACTCAGCAGTGCTGAAACAAAAGATAGTGGGTTAGTGACCTTATCGGTTACGCATTTTTCCCCTATTATTGCCCAGCAGTGGGCAACCTGGTTGGTTGAAGATCTTAACAGTTGGATGAAAGAAAAATCGCTTTCGGAAACAAAACGAAACATAGGTTATTTACAGCAGCAGATTGAAAAAACGGTAGTGTCGGATATGCAATCGGTATTTTACCAGTTGATTGAAGAGCAAACCAAAAATCTGATGCTGGCCGAGGTAGAAGTTGAGTTTTCTTTTAAAACCATAGACCCCGCCGTTATCCCAGAAGAAAAAGCAGGACCAAAACGCGCACTAATCTGTGTTCTAGCAACCTTATTAGGTGGGATGTTAGGTGTAGGAGTTGTGTTGGTTAGGTTTGCGTTTAGGAAAGAGTATTGAGGACACTTTATTTCTTGTTCCTTTTTTAAGACCTATTGGGGCTCTTTCTTAAAAACAAGCTATATCTAGGTTTTATAAGGGTTAGTGGAAGTTAAACTGTCTCAAAATGAACAAAAAGTGTCTCAGGTTATCAAAAGGCCTGAGATGCCATAAAGAATAAATTCAAAATAATAGTGCCTTCATCTGGCCCTCAATTCTTTTTTTTGAGTTCATTTTTGTCTTCTTCATCGAGCTTATTGCTTTCTTCTGAGTACCCATGTCTGTCTTCAGATCGCATTCGTTTTGCCTGTTTTGAACACTCTTCGATGTGGTCATTAAAACGGCGTAGCTGAGTAAAAAGAATGGAAATGTACTTCATTATAAGCCTGATCATCTTATTGATAATTCGCATTATAGTGGATGAATGTGGAAAGAGTATGTTTTAAATGTGAGTTTTTTGCGAGCGTATTTTCAATATAGCCACATGTAAGTGAGCCGATTACAAATTTATATAAGAAAAAAACAATGAAAATCCTCGTTATTGGTGGTGCTGGCTTTATCGGCTCAGCTGTTATTCGTCACACAATCAATAATACATCTGACAGTGCTGTTATTGTTGATAGCTAAGTCATACCTAGGGTTATAAGGGGAGGGGATAAATTCACAGTCTCAAAAAATGAATAATACGTGTTTTGGGTTATTGAAAGGCCTAGGATTCAAAATGTATGGTAATGATGAAATGTGGCTCTAATTTATTATTACTTACCGAAATAAAAAATAATTAATTAGTGAGTAAGGTTATGCGAGTTAAGATTATTGCGGAAATAGGCGTCAATCATTCAGGCGATGTGACCCTAGCAAAACAGATGATCGATGAAGCTAAATTGGCAGGGGCTGATGCTGTCAAATTTCAAACTTTTACTGCTGAAAAGTTGGTGAGTGATTTAACACCAAAAGTAAAGTATCAGGAATCAACAACCTTAGAAAGTGAAAGTCACTATGAAATGATAAAATCACTTGAGTTTGCATATGAAGATCATTTGCCGGTTCTAGAATACTGTCGAGAGAATGGAGTTGAGTTTATATCGACGCCTTATGATGTTGAAAGTGCCGAATTTTTAGTATCAATTGGGGTGAAAACATTCAAAACAGCATCTGCCGATATCGTAGATTTAAGTTTGCAAACGTTCATCGCTCAAAATGCGAACAATGCGATTGTGTCAACAGGTATGGCGACTTTAGGTGAGATAGAAAAAGTTGTTGCCATTTACCGAAAATACAATTGTCCGCTAACGTTACTTCATTGTGTATCAAACTACCCGTGTGCATATGAAAGCTTGAATTTAAAATCGATGAAGACTTTAAGGTCGGCATTTCAATGTAATGTTGGGTACTCAGATCATGCTATTGGTCCGATACCTGCGGTTGCCGCGGTTGCGATGGGAGCGACAATAATCGAAAAGCACTTTACATTAGATAAAAATATGATTGGCCCGGATCATCAAGCTTCAAGTGAACCTGAAGAATTTAAAGAGTTAGTCGATGCTATTAGAACAACGGAAATTTTATTAGGTACTCCTTTTAAAAGGATTCAATCTGAAGAAACTCAAATGAGAAATGTTTCTCGCAAGAGTTTATTTTTTAGAGAGAATGTAGTGAAAGGGGAGATACTAAAAGCTGAACATTTCACGTTAAAGAGGCCTGGGGATGGTCTATTTGAATCAGAATTAGAAAATATTATAGGCTGCAAAGCTACTATCAGTATTTCCGCGGGTAAGAAATTGTCATATGGGGACTTTTGTAGTGCGTAAGCGTTGTATCATTATTGGTTGCGGTTCACATTGTTATTCAGTAATTTCAATTATAGAGAGTTTAAGTGAATATGAAATATTGGGCATAGTCGACATGGCTGCTGATTTTGATCCGAACGAAATAAAAAGTAACTACAAAGTCATTAGTACGCTTGATAAAGTATTAGCAGACAAAGAATTGTTTGCCGACTGTCATTTTGCGATTGCTATCGGTGATAATCAAGATCGTGCAGTAGTATACGCTCAATTGCGGGAACAAGGTCGCTTGATTCCTAACTTTGTATCGAGTCATGCGCTTGTTGATCATACAGTTGTATTAGGCGACGCAAACATTATCGCCCACCACACAATTATCGGCCCACAAGTAAAGATTGGAACAAACAACCTAATCAATACAAGGGTATTGGTTGAGCACAATTCTCGTGTGGGGAATCACAGTCATTTAGGACCTAATACAATAATGTGTGGGAGTAGCAAAATTGAAAATTTGTGTTTAGTAGGTGCAAACTCGACGCTTATACCTAAAACAACGTTAGCATCTTTCTGCACACTTGGTGCTGGTAGTGTGTTGATTAAAAACTGTGAAAGTGAAGGTGTTACTCTTGTCGGTATTCCGGCTAAGGTCAAGTGAGATGATATATTTATCGACAGGTGGTTTTTCTAAGAAAAGTTTTATAGAAGTATCGAGACTGTTAGATTGCAATGTTATAAAAGGTTTAGAACTTTCTTCAGGTAAGCATACTCCAAACCTTCAAGTTGACTTGGATGAAGTCAGGAAAAATTACAAAGTTGCTCTACATAATTATTTCCCAGTCCCCAAAGAAGCCTTTGTATTTAACCTTGCTAGTTTAGACCCTGAAATTAGTGAGAAAAGTTTAGAACATGCAAAATATGCGATTGAATTGAGTGCTAAAGTAGGAAGTTCTCATTATAGTTTTCATGCTGGATACCTGATCGATCCTCAAGTTAATGAATTAGGAAGGCAGATTAAAGAGAGAAAACTAAACGCCAGAAACGTCGGATTAAAACAGTTTATAAACAATGTTAATGAACTGGCCGAATTTGCCAAGCAATACGATGTGGGGTTGATGATCGAAAATAATGTTCTCTCGCTTAAAAACTCCCAAGCTTTTCATTCAAATCCATTACTAATGGTGGATGAGGCGGATACGGAAGAAATTTTTAGTCAGATAAAAGGTAATGTAGGCCTTTTAGTCGATTTTGCTCATTTGAAAGTCTCTGCTAACTCTTTGAAATTTAGCGCTGAAAATTACTTAAAAAAGTTTCACAGTATAACTAAAGGCTACCACTTAAGTGACAATGATGGGAAGGAAGATACCAATAATTCATTCGATCTGTCTGCATGGTTTTTAGATGGCATGAGAAAAGATCTCGACTATTACTCTATTGAGGTCTATGACGGGAATATATCAAAGTTACATCAACAATACGAATTTATAGAAAGCTTTTTGAGGGAATAGACAATGATAGATCTAAAAGAAATTTGTATTGATGCACAAAAAACAATATACGAGGCACTAAAGCAGATTGATACCAACGCACAAGGCATATTATTCGTCGTTAAAGATGAAATTTTACAGGGTATAGTAACGGACGGTGATATACGTCGTGCACTTATTGCTAAAGTATCTCTAGATAGTTCTATTATAAACGTGACTTACAATGACTATATTGCGTTACATTATGAATCACCACAAGAACTAATACAAAATACATTAAGTGAGCGAATAAAAGCTATTCCCCTGATAGACAATGATAGAAAGATTGTTGATTATGCATCAAGTAATCGCTTACATCGAGTTTCCGTATTAGAACCACTACTAGGTGGGAATGAATTAGAATATGTTACAGACTGTATTAAAACAAATTGGATATCATCACAAGGTCGGTACGTGCAGCAGTTTGAGGAAGCAATTGAGGAATATACAGGAGCAGCGTATGTTTTAGCTGTCAGTAATGGAACTGTTGCACTTCATTTGGCTCTAGTTGCACTAGGAATTGAACCTGGTGATGAAGTTATCGTGCCAGATTTAACATTTGGAGCAACATTGAATGCAGTTGTGTTATCCGGCGCGAAGCCTGTTATTGTCGATATAGATGAAAAGGATTGGAATATATCGGTCGAACTAATAGAAGCGAATATTACGCCAAATACTAAGGCTATATTACCAGTACATATCTATGGTGTACCCTGTAATATGCCTAAAATCATGGAGCTTGCTAAACGAAACAATTTACGAGTAATTGAGGATTGTGCAGAAGCATTGGGCTCGACAATATCCGAAAAGCATGTTGGAACTTATGGGGATGTAGGTTGTTTTTCATTTTTCGGGAATAAAGTTATCACCTGTGGTGAAGGTGGAGCTGTGTTATTTAAAGATAAAGATACCTATAATAAAGCTCGAGTTTTGAGAGACCATGGCATGAAACCTGGTAAAAGGTATTGGCATGAAGTTGTTGGTTTTAATTACAGACTTACCAACATGCAGGCGGCCGTAGGTTGCGCTCAACTCGAACAACTGCCAACCTTTCGAATCAAACGTAAAGAAATATTTTCGTGGTATGAAAAATATTTAATGGCATCTGGTTACTTTGAAAAACAGCAATTTGACGAGGATTACGATAATAGTTTTTGGTTATTTACGGTAAAATTAAAATCGCATAGTTTGATTAATCGTGATGACCTAATTAAAAAACTGGCGAAAATTGGTATTGATACGAGACCAGTTTTCTATCCTATGTCGGATATGCCCCCATTTAGGAACTATAAAAAAGATTTAAATGGAACGAGTACTAATATTTCATTAAACGCAATTAGTCTCCCTACTTCAGTCTATTTGAATGAAGTTGACATTAAAGCTATATCAATAGCCACGTTAAAATTGATTGACTCATACATTAAACTAAAGGAAGTTGAGAAAAGTGCTTAAGGAAAGTAAGGTTACAGCTGTAATTCCTGCTCGTTCTGGCAGCAAGAGGCTACCTAAAAAAAATATATTACCACTTGCCGGTAAACCGATGATTGCTTGGACTATTGAAGCTGCTTTAGGTTCCGGACTGATTGATGAAGTCATCGTTAGTACGAATTCTGAAGAAGTTAAGGCAATATCATTAAAATATGGAGCGAAAGTACCTTTTTTGCGACCTAAGACTCTTTCAAGTGATACTGCATCTACTGACGATGTTCTTCTACATGCTATCCAAGAATTACAACTTGATTCTACTGATATTATAGTATTATTACAGCCTACTTCGCCTCTGCGGAGTGAGATAGATATTGATGCAAGTCTTTCATTGCTCCAAGATCAAAGTTTATGTGGAGTGGTTACGGTTTGTGAGTGTGAACATAGCCCGCTTTGGTCCAATTGTTTGCCAACAAATCATAGAATGGGAAACTTTATTGAGAAAGAGCATGCATTATCACGAAGTCAGGATCTAGCTACTTATTATCGATTAAATGGGGCTGTATATGGTTACAAAGTAGCATATCTCGAGGAACATAAGTCTAGGTACTATTCAGATAAGATAGTAGCGAGCATAATGAGCAAAGAGAGTTCGATAGACGTCGATACAAAAATGGATTTTGAATTTGCTGAGTTTCTATTGCAGCGCTCAAGTTGATGGGGATCTTTGATTAAGCCGATATGAAAGGGTTGTTATAAATCCCACACGATGTCCTCCGGTCTTTGTAAAGTATATTACTTACATTTATCAGAGGGTTAGATCACTACTGGAAAGGCTTAAAATTACAAAAATTGTGTAGCCTATACAGTAAAATGTAGCTGAGTATTTGAAGTGATTTTGTGATTTAATTTATGGAGACACTTCGTAAGTGACGGAAGTTAAAACAAAATGGGCCGGATAAGATAGGTAATGGGCTCGTCTTGATCAAGAACACCACCTTGATTTTGTAGCACATAAAAAAGTCGAGAGGCAGAAAAGAAATCGTTCTGACAATAACGAAAACAAAATTAAGTAATTCAAATGATTTAGAGTTTGATTAGCCTGGATGAAGGCAATTGTTATCTTCGTTTCTTTGAGGTAATAACAAGCGGTTGCAAAAGAGTCGGAACTTGCAGTTAGATACAACATCAGTTCGAAAAATCTAAGTAATAACGTAATGTTAAATATCAGGCCTTCACATTATTTAATTGGAAATGTGTGCTAATCAGTTATCAAATTTAAAAGCAAGTAGTAAACATATAACAACGATGTGTACGTTATTTTGATTGTTTCAATAAGTTTTAATGGTGGGCGCGTTCGCGATCTGCCATGATTTTTATACTGTTACGGTGCGTTTATTTATAATTTAAGGTAATGTTATATTTTGAAAATATCTCTTATATCTCGTTCTGACTGTGAAGGTGGAGCTGCAAAAGCAGCATATCGTTTACATAACGCACTCAACAATTCAGGGGCTCAGAGTGAACTTCTAGTTGTAAACAGAAGTTTGCAAGATTCGTCAATAAAAAGTATAAGCCGTTTTGCGAGGCTAAGTAATTCAATAGGCCTAGCCTGTTCAAACTTAATTTCAAAGAAGTTTTCGGTGAATAAATTTGGGTTAAAATCTCTAAATTTAATTGGGAGCAGAGTTTTAGGGTTAATAGCCGATGATTGTGATATCGTAAATATACACTGGATAAACCAAGAAACTTTGTCAATAAAACAAATAAGTAGAATTCGAAAACCCGTAGTTATAACTTTGCATGATATGTGGTTATTTTGTGGGTCGGAGCATTATACTGAAAGTGATTATTATATTGAGGGAATAGAGAGTGAAATTATTTATTTGGATAGACTCCTTATAGCTTATAAAAAAGAACAATTATCACAAAATATAGTTATTGTAACGCCAAGTAAATGGTTAACTGATTGTGCCATGCGTAGTAAGGTACTTAGTAAGCATAGAATATATACAATCCCAAATACTCTAAACACTGATATCTTTAAAAAAAATGATCAAATAGAATCAAGGCGGATTCTTAACTTGCCACAAAAAGAAATAATCATAGGTTTTGGTGCAGTTGGAGGAATTTTTGATAAAAGAAAAGGATTTTATGAACTAATTAGTGCATTAAAAGGTATAAGAAAAGATATTAAGTTTAAATGTGTAGTTTTTGGTCAGAGTGAGCCTGTCATAGTTAAAGAGTTAGAATGTGAATTTATTTCCTTTGGAACGGTTAAGGATGATTATACTCTTTCGCTTCTATATAACGCATTCGATGTTATGGTAGTACCATCAAGGCTAGAAGCTTTTGGACAGACAGCTTCTGAAAGCATATGCTGCGGTACTCCTGTAGTGGCTTTTTTATATAGTGGGTTAATTGATATCGTAGAGAACAAAGTTACTGGCTATTTAGCCGAACCTTATAATTCAGCAGATCTATGTAGAGGCATTGAATGGTGCCTAAATGACTCTGATCAAGAATTGTTATTGAAAGCTTCAAAAGAAAAGTCAAAGACTTGGTCTGAAGATATCGTAGCCTCAAAATACAAAGAAATTTTTCGAAAAGAAATTGCGAATGAATAACCCCCACCTTAATGATACGAAAGTGAAATATGTAATCATCATGGTTATATACACTATTGTAGGATTTGTTACGCTTCGGTACTCTACTGAGATATTAGATTATGATGAGTTATCTAAATATGGCATATATAACGCTATCTTATACTTTCTGTATCCAATGACTTATATAGGCTCCCTCGGACTTTTGAGAGTCGTGTATTTTAAAGGAGAGTACATAAAGAATAAAAGAAACTTATATAATGTATCTGACACTGTAATTTCTGTCTTTAGCTTGATTACTCTGGTTTCGATACTTACTTTCGATTTTGAAATAGACTCTATTTTCTTGGTGTTGTTGACATGTTGGATCAGACTAAGGAAAGATACCTTAGTAATGGAGTTGTTATCGGAAAGAAACATTAAGGATTGGGGAAGGGTAGTTATCTCATTTTCATTCTTTCAATTTTTCTTGGTTTTGTCTGTCTTGAATTACTCGACAACTTGGGAAGCACGAGTTTTGTGCTACCTTCTGTCTGATGTTTTGTGTTTGGCTATGTACTACAGATGGGGATTTTTTACAGAAATAATACCATTTAAAGGAACTTCTTATTTTGATATAAGTGTTTTGAAGAGAATACTATTTTTCGGAATACCTTGTGTTATAGCTGTATTCCCAGCATGGCTGAACGAAGAGGCTGACAAACTAATTATTCTTAACTACTTTGAAGATGGTTATTTTCTTGCCGCTTATGTCGCATCGTATGGTTTGGGTATGACCTTCAATCAAGTAATTAATGCTTATATTAGTTTCTATTCTAAAGACTTCTTTGAATCTCTTAAAGTTAAGAATAGGATTTCATCTTTAAAATCAAAGCTAATTAAGCATAATGTCATAATTAATATATTGGCTATGATGTTCTCTGCTTCAATATATGCTTTCCCTATAGTTTTTATTCCAGAAAAATATCATGATTTTTTGACAATAACTATCATAATAATTTATTCTTGCGCGATACTGGCTGGTTCTAGATTGGTTGCAATATTTATAGAATATAACGAGCAAACTAAAATCAAACTCAAAATTTCATGCATTGGTGCGATCTGTAATATATTTTTTTCGATTTTATTTATCAATAAATTAGGCGTTTACGCTCCGGCTATTGGAACATTAATATCATCTATTGTCAGCCTAATAATAACTATTTTATTATCTGCGAAATATGATAATAAAATTAGCAGGGGGATTAATGATTAACTTGTACTTTTCTTTTGGTATTGTTTCATCCTTGTCAGCATCTATGCATGTAAGTTCCGATAGAGCGAAGGGTTCAATGAATATCCTCGTTGTAGAGGTTAGCCCAGAAAGAAATGAAGATTATAAAGAAATAGAAAAACTGATAATTGACGTTTGGACTGATGGTGTATTTAGTAACATTATTTTTATAGAGATGCCTAGTAAGCTTTCACGCTTAAATTATAAGAACCCGATACAATTTATTTTTAATACTATTAGTTTTCACAAGCAGTCTAAGAAAATAGAAAATATGCTAACTGGACACGACTATAAAGTATTTAGTCCTTTAACAAGTAGGTTATCAGGCTGTTTTACTAGAAAAGCCAACGATGTGATACTAATTGAGCATGGACTAGGAGAGTATTTACAAAAAAAAGGGAATAAAGGTTTATTTATCGACCTTTTTGAAAGTGCATTGAATTATACACCTGTATATAGGTGTTATAGTGAGTTTTCATCAATAGTTTCTCTAAATAGTGACTCTAAGCAAATTAATTACCTAAAACTCATAGAGTTCTGGCGTAAAATTGAGAGGTTATATCCCGATAAATATAAAAAAATATTTAATTTTTTTAATAATAATGAATATGTGGATGTATTAATTGATCCATACGAAATAGACTCTAGATTTAGAAAACTATATATGTCTAATTTTGTAACAGATAAAGTAATTCTGCAAAGAATGCATCCTGCAGAGAGAAATTGTAAACCCCAATTTTATTCATTTAGTGATTCATTTATTGATTCTATTCCATCAGAGTTCTTTGCATATTTTAGTCAATTTACAAATGTAAAATTTGTGGGAACTATGTCATCTTCATTATTTTATGCGAAACACCTTTTTAATTCAGATGTTTCGATTTATAGGGTTGATAAAAAACATTATAAATCATTCATTGATATTCGAAATGGGAATATAGAAAAAATGATAGAGCTAATTAAAGGTTAAATAGATGAGGTTTATAATAAGTGTGTTTGTAATAGGTATTATTTTTGTCTTTATCTCTGAATTTATCTTTAAAAAAAATAATATGCATTCACTTAAAATTAGTTATTACCTCTACTACATATTTAGTGTTTTTTGTGGTATTTTCTATTATAACTACTTGCCACTAGCACCTGATAGCATCATGTTTTCTAATATGATTACCACAGGTGCATTCCCGATCGCACAAACAGGAACATTAGAGGTTGTTTCATTTTATTGGATTACAAGGCCAGTTTCTATATTAATCGATGGAGACATGAATGCTTACATTTTTTTCTATAAATCACTACTTAGCTTGTCTCTGATTTTGTTATTTATATTTTTTGTTGATACGTTTAAATTTAAGGGAAATTTTCTAGCTAAATATCAATATCTATTGATTTTTTTATCTATCTACCCGTCCTTTAATGTGGTCTATAATAATATTTTTAGAGAAGTATATGAACTATTCATAATAAGCCTCGTGCTTTTTCTATTTGTAAATAAAAAGTATGTTTGGGCATTAATATTTTCTGTTTGTCTTTTCTTTATTAGGTACTCTGACATCATAATTGTTGCTTCTCTTATTATATCTTTATTTTTTTCCAGATATGTTAAAAAAAGCGTTGATACTAGTATAGTAGTTCTATTTTTAATTTTCGGACTATTACTGATATTATGGACAAATCCTAATATTATTGAACATTTTGTAAACAGACGGATTGATCATAACGACTTCGTTCTCGGGTTTAATGCCAGCAATTGTCACCATTACTTT
The DNA here is from genome assembly GCF_015594925.2 of Vibrio sp. VB16. NCBI lineage: Bacteria > Pseudomonadati > Pseudomonadota > Gammaproteobacteria > Vibrionales > Vibrionaceae > Vibrio > Vibrio sp. VB16. The sequence continues at coordinate 274,497 of NZ_CP087591.1, read as the reverse complement.
GCAACGGGAACTGGATACTCTAGCTTGGATATGTTCGATTTTGTATCTAAATCATTTATCCAGTATATATTAGACCCTATAAATATCGCTCAATGTAGTGATGGAAGTTCGACATTTATGTGGATTGAGAGCGTGTTTAGTGTAGGGCTATTAAGTCTAGTTACTATTTTTTGTTTGATTAGAAAGAAGATAAGTTTGTACCTTGTTGGGTTGGCATTTGTTCTTCTACTTCAGTCTCTCTATGAGTACTATGTTCAAGCAGGAATGAGACATAGAGTTTTCGTCTATATATTTTTTATATACCACCTTGTTTTTTGTACGAAGTCTACATTTAATGTTCGATTTAGACGTTAGATTATTTATACTTTAAGGCGATAATGTGATTACAATCATAACTACTATATATAATGCCAATTTTTTGGATTTTAAAAAAACATTTGACTCCGTCTTGCTACAATCTTGTACTGACTATGAATACATTGTGCAATCTGCTGGTAAAAGTGTTGAGTGCGAAAATTATGTTACGATTTCTGATGATTCCAGAGCTCGATTAATAAAAAAATCAGACAAGGGTATCTATCATGGTATGAATTTGGCTCTCGAATCATCAAATTCAAATTATGTAATATTCCTTAACTCAGGTGATGTTTTTATTGATAAAAATTTTCTTAAAAAAGCTATAGATATTTTTGATAGTTCACGTGACATTAAAATCGTTGCATGCAATAAAATTTTATATGGGGAGAGTCTAGATAAATCTAAAATTCGTATGCAACGAAAATCAAAATTTTTAGTGCGAGGTCTATGTCATCAATCTTTTATCGCTAATATACAAGATATACGCTTTGATCTTGATTATAGTTTAGCGGCAGACTTTAAGTCTGTTATTGACATTACCAAAGGCGACTTTACAAAAATTGCTTTTATTAATATATGTGGAGTTTTTTATCAAGCAGGAGGTGTTTCTGATGAAAACGCTAAGAAGGTTTACCTCGAAATGACAAAAGCAATATTGGTATCACAAATAAATATTTTTAGTAAATTTTTCAGTTCGGTTGTTTATTTTAGTAAGTTTCTACTTTCTTTTAGGTTTTAGATATGTATTCAGTAGTTATTCCCTTATACAATAAAGAAAAATACATTGAAAAATGTATCAATAGTCTCGTTGTAAGTGCAGATACAGCAGATATTTTGGTGGAATTTATTATTGTAAATGACTGTTCTACAGATACCTCTTTATTTGTGGCTAGTTCTATAAAAGATCAGAGAGTTAGAATAATAGACTTAGTTGAAAATCAAGGCCCATCTAATGCAAGAAATATTGGTGTCGCTAATGCCACATTCGAAAATATCTATTTTATCGACGCGGACGACCTTGTAGATAAGCAGTTTTTTTCAATATTGAATGATAAAAAATTTCTTGAAAAAGAATTTGTCTGCGTAGATATATGTAGGTTCAATTCTCACAACTCAATACCTACGTTAGAATATCAACATAAAGAAGTGGATGTAATAGATCTTCCTACGTTGTCCTACCATAAGTTTTTAAGTGAGGGTAAAGAATTATTTACTGCATCTAGTGTAATCATTAGAAAAGATGTTTTCATAGAATTAGGTGGTTTTTCTCTAGAATCTAATTTTACTGAAGACGCAGAATTTTGGGCTAGGTTGTCTTTTAAGTGTTGCGGAATTTATGTCCCACTCATTCTTTCTTATTATAGAATGGTCCAGAATTCCTTATCTCACGATTTTTTCTATAATTTTAATGAAGTTCCGATATTATTGAAAACTTTGTTGATTCAAAGAGGTAATTCAAATTCACCTCTTATATATGGTGCTGCAAATTCGATGATGTTAAAATATTTATTTATATCTAGGGCGAGTAATAGGACGATATTTAATAAATTGAGAAATATCACAAGAGAAATTGATTTGTCTATTAAAGTTAAGTTGGTTTCTTCTGTTTTGCTATTGTTTCCATCTGATGTGATTAAAATAATTTTCAAGCTTTTACGTAGAGGGTGAGATGTCAAAGATACTAATTACAGGTTCTTCCGGATTTATAGGGCGAAATTTTTGTAAATACTGTGAAGAACTTGGCCATGAAATTTTTGGGTTGGATATTGTAGATTGCAACGAGATCCCAACGTTCATTTGTGATATTAGGAATTATTCTGAACTTGAGAAAGTAATATTTGAAGTAATGCCAGATTACATTGTTCACTTAGCAGCAAGAACCGATCTTGGCGGAAATACAATCCTAGATTATGACACCAATACTGTTGGAGTTCATAATTTAATTAAAATTGTTAATTCAATAAAGTCAATTAAAAAAGTGATCTTTGCATCTTCTATGTTAGTATGCAAAATAGGCTATGTTCCAGACGATTTAAACGACTTCTGTCCCTCTACTTCTTATGGTGAAAGTAAAGTAGAAGGGGAGCGAATAGTTCGAAACCATATATCTAGTCGAGTGAATTTTGAAATTTTTAGGCCCACTTCTATTTGGGGGCCGGGATTTAAAGAACCGTATGTTAACTTTTTTAGATATGTACTAAATCGAACTTATTTTAACACTTCGGTGAGGTGTTTAAAAACATATGGTTTCATCGATGTCAGTATTCGACAAATATATGGATTGCTTGAAGTTGGTATTTCCAATGGTATTAATCCGATTTACATTGGAGATAGCAAATATTACAACATATCCGATTGGTCTAAAATGATTTGTGATGTCGAAGGTATCTCTAGACCACCTATGTTACCTATTTTTTTTCTTAAGTCTCTTGGTTTTGTTGGTGATGCGCTTAAGAAATTTAATGTTAAGTTTCCAATGACATCATTCCGAGTTAAGAATATGACTACAGATAATAAGTTAGATTGTAGTTTTGCTAATAAAATATATAGTTCAGATAATGTTGAGTTAATTAATTGTGTTAAAAAAACAATTTTTTGGGTTAAAGAGGAATATAAGAAGTGAAAATAGAAAATAAAGTTGCGCTAATAACGGGTATTACAGGTCAAGATGGTTCTTACCTAGCAGAACTTTTAGTAGAGAAGGGATATAAGGTTCATGGAATAGTTAGAAGAGCGTCTTTATTTAATACTGCACGCATTGATTCAGCAATAGCAGAAACTGAGAATATTCATCTTCATTATGGTGATTTGACAGACTCCTCTAACCTTATTCGTCTAGTTAAAGAAATTCAACCTGATGAAATATACAATTTGGGCGCTATGTCTCATGTTGCGGTTTCCTTTGAGTCGCCAGAATATGTCGCTGACGTTGATGGCATGGGAACCATGCGTTTGCTAGAAGCCATTCGTATTAATGGGTTAGAGAATAAAACCCGTTTTTATCAAGCATCTACTTCCGAACTTTACGGCGAAGTACAAGAAATTCCGCAGAAAGAGACAACACCATTTTATCCTCGTTCTCCATACGCTGTAGCTAAAATGTACGCATACTGGATCACCGTTAACTATCGCGAGTCCTACGGTATGTATGCATGCAATGGTATTTTGTTTAACCATGAATCGCCTCGTCGTGGTGAGACTTTTGTAACACGCAAGATCACTAGAGCAATTGCTAATATATCTCAGGGACTTGAGTCATGCTTACAGTTAGGCAATATGGATGCATTGCGAGACTGGGGTCATGCTAAAGATTATGTACGCATGCAATGGATGATGTTGCAGCAAGATATTGCGGACGATTTTGTAATAGCTACAGGTAAGCAAATTTCAGTCCGTGAGTTTGTGAGTATGTCGGCGTTAGAAGCTGGAATTACACTTGAGTTCACCGGTGAAGGTGTAGATGAGATCGCCACTGTAATCAGCGTCGACTATGAAAGAGCCCCTAGCGTTTCGGTTGGCGACGTGATCGTAAAGGTTAACCCAAAATTCTTCCGCCCTGCCGAAGTAGAAACTCTGTTAGGTGATCCAACAAAAGCTAAAGAAAAACTGGGTTGGGTTCCTGAAATTACAGTCGAGGAAATGTGCCAAGAGATGGTTCGTGCAGATATTGATTCGGCAAAGCAGCATGCGTTACTAAAAGCGAATGGTTTTAATGTTTCACTTTCTCTCGAAAACTAAGGTGTAATTGTGGCAATATCTGTTTTTGTTGCCGGCCATAAAGGTATGGTTGGCAGCGCCATCGTAAGGCAGCTTGAGGAACTTGGTGGGTATAATATTGTTACACGTACTCGCGACGAATTAAATTTACTCAGCCAGGTTGATGTGACTAACTTCTTTCAAGAAAATGATATCGACCAAGTGTATCTTGCCGCTGCAAAAGTAGGGGGTATCGTTGGTAACAATACTTACCCTGCAGAGTTTATTTACGAAAACCTTACTATTCAAAATGACATTATCCACGGTGCACATTTGGCAGGAGTTCAAGATCTCCTATTTTTAGGCTCTTCTTGTATTTACCCTAAACTAGCTGAGCAGCCAATGAGTGAAAGTGCTCTGCTCACCGGTACGTTAGAACCGACTAATGAGCCTTACGCTGTAGCTAAGATTGCTGGCATTAAAATGTGCGAGAGCTATAACCGACAATATGGTCGGAATTACCGTAGCGTAATGCCAACTAATTTGTATGGCGAGAATGACAATTTCCACACAGAGAACTCACACGTCATACCAGCGCTATTACGCCGCTTTCATGAAGCAAAGTTGAATAGTGACTCCGAGGTTGTCGCTTGGGGAAGTGGCAAGCCAATGCGCGAATTCTTGCATGTCGATGATATGGCGTCAGCGTCTATATTTGCTATGAATTTAGATGACAAAATTTACCAAGAAAATACAGAGCCAATGTTAAGTCATATTAATGTCGGAACAGGGGTGGACTGTACAATTCGAGAATTGGTGGAAACGGTTGCTAAGGTTGTAGGTTTCGACGGTCTAATTACGTTTGATACGACTAAACCAGATGGTGCGCCACGTAAGTTGATGAATGTATCTCGGCTAACAAATCTGGGCTGGACGTATAACATTGAGCTTGAAGAAGGCCTTAAGAAAACCTATGAATGGTTTTTAGATAATCAAAACAACTTTAGAAAGTAACTATGTTAGAGCTAAAAACATTCAAAACAGTGGTTGCCTCCACGCCTCTTATTTCGATGGATCTAATTGTTCAAAATGATATCGGGCAAATATTGCTTGGTTTTCGTCGGAATCGCCCTGCGCAAGGGTTTTGGTTTGTGCCTGGTGGCCGAATTCTTAAAGATGAGCGTTTTGAGGCTGCGTTTAGTCGTCTGTCTGAAACTGAGTTGGGTGAGCGCTATGCACTCTCGCAAGCCAACTTTTTAGGGCCTTATGAGCACCTCTATAAGGATAACTTCAGTGACGAAGGGTTTTCTACCCATTATGTTGTGCTTGGTTATAAGATAGTTTGGAATGGAAAGCTATCGGATTTACCAACGGAGCAGCATTGTGACTATCTTTGGTGGGATGCTGAAGACTTATTAAGTTCTACCGAAGTTCACGATAATACCAAAGCGTACTTTCAGTAACGAGCCTGAGTTTTGTTTTTTGGTGTCAGTTTGTCAGCTCTGTTAAGTTTAGATAAGAATTTTACTGGCACCATCGGATAATCTCCTTCTATAAAATATAATCATAATAGTGATTTATTTCTCTGCAACGTCAGTAACGTACTTACATGGTGCGTATGGCTTATACCCGAAAGGTAAAAAATGATACTTCCCATAATTATGGCAGGGGGCTCTGGTAGCCGTCTTTGGCCTCTTTCTCGTAGTTTGTTTCCAAAACAGTTTATTAGCTTAACGAGTAATTTGACTATGCTACAAGAGACAATGAATCGTCTTACTGGCATTGATCACAGTGCTCCGGTCCTGATTTGCAATGACGAGCATCGCTTTTTAGTAGCAGAACAGCTTCGCCAACAATCTGTTGAATGTAAGGGGATTATACTAGAACCAGAGGGTCGCAATACCGCTCCTGCAATAGCACTTGCGGCACTTAAAGCGGTTGAAAATGGTGATGACCCCTTACTATTGGTGTTAGCGGCGGATCATGTGATTAAAGACTCTTCTGCGTTCATTGATTCAGTACAACAAGCTGTTGTTCCTGCTGAAGAGGGGAATCTTGTAACGTTTGGAATTGTTCCAAACAAACCTGAGACAGGCTACGGCTATATTAAACAAGGTAAACGCAGTGGCAATGCCTTCAAAGTCGACCAGTTTATTGAAAAACCAGATTTAGAGACAGCACAAACTTATCTCGAAAGCGGTGAATATTACTGGAATAGTGGAATGTTTTTGTTTAGAGCATCTCGCTATTTGGAAGAACTGAAGGCTTACCGACCTGATATTCTTAAAGCATGTGAAATGGCCATGAATGGCGCACGAAATGATTTGGATTTTATTCGTCTTGACGAAAAGGCCTTTTCAACATGTCCTGATGAGTCGGTCGATTATGCTGTAATGGAAAAAACTAACCGTGCATTGATGGTTCCAATGGATGCCGGATGGAGTGACGTTGGCTCGTTCAGTGCTTTATGGGAAGTGTCAGAAAAAAATTCGCACGGTAACGTAACAAAGGGCGATGTGCTCACTGAGCAGACACACAATAGTTATATCTATTCGCAAAATAAGCTCGTGTCTACCGTTGGTGTAAGTAACCTTGTGGTTGTTGAAACCAAAGATGCTATTCTCGTTGCTGATAAAAATAAGGTTCAGGATGTAAAAAGCATCGTAAATGCCCTAAAACGCGAGGGTAGAGGCGAAGCATTACAACACCGTGAAGTATATCGACCTTGGGGTTCTCACGATGAGATAGCGCAAGGGAACCGTTATCATGTGAAACACTTGCGTGTGAAGTCTGGTGAAAGAACGGCACTACAACTTCATCATCATCGAGCAGAACACTGGGTGGTCGTTCAAGGGACGGCAAAAGTCACCAACGGTGAGAAGAGCTATCTTATTAGCGAAAATGAATCAACATACATTCCGCTAGGCTCTCCTCATCGCATTGAAAATCCAGGTAGAGTTGATCTTCATCTTATCGAGGTGCGTTCAGGTGGTTATTTAGAAGAAGACGATATTATTCGTTTGGAAGAGTATGGAGTAGGTTACTAATGAAAGTCACTATCATTACAGCTACCTACAATAGTAGTAAAACGGTGTTGGATACTATCCAATCGTTAAATCAGCAAACCTATTCAGATATTGAGCATATTATTATCGATGGTGGGTCTTCTGATAATACGATTTCTGTTGTTAAAGAAAACTGCCATCGTGTATCTAGGATAATTTCTGAGTCCGATAAGGGCATCTATGATGCATTAAATAAAGGTATCAATGCTGCAACTGGTGATATTGTTGGCTTTCTTCATTCGGATGATTTATTTGCCTATTCTGATGCGGTTAAAGAATTGGTGGAGACATTGCAACGAGAAAATACCCAAGCTGTCTATGCCGATTTAGAATACGTGTCTAAAGATGATACCTCAAAAGTGATACGTAAATGGATATCTGGAGAATACGACCAACAAAAGTTACAATCTGGCTGGATGCCCCCCCATCCAACATTTTTTATGAAAAGAACGTTATATCTTGAGTATGGAATGTTTGATTTAAATCTTAAGATTGCTGCTGATTATGACTCACTACTTCGTTATTTATGGAGTAATAATGTTACCGCGAGTTATTTACCTAAGGTCGTGACTAAAATGCGAGTTGGCGGCGCGAGTAATCGGAATTTAATGAATATTCTTGAAAAGACCAGAGAAGATATTCAAGCATTAAAGAAAAATAAACTATTTTGGCCAACCGCACTGCTGATTAAGAATGTATCGAAGGTCCCCCAGTTTTTTAAGAGATAAGTAAGCGTCTAATTAAGTAGTGAGGCGTTATTTAGCCCAAGGAAAATTCATGGACATACCCATATTTAAAGGGTTCGTGGCATGGTGGGTTCTCAATTTTAGACTCTCACTAGTTAGCGCTATTACATAACATTCAATTAACCGATGATCGATTTGACGATTATTTTCAGTGTTTTCTAATACCTCCATAGACAAATTGGAGGTCCAACGATGAGTAACCGGCACCCATTTATGCATTTCGATGTTATTCTAGATTACCGAAAATAAGTTAAAGTCGAGCATAAGTTAACTGATATCATTCTGTTAACAATTTGCACTGTGCTTTCTGGTCAAGATGATTGGAAAGCAATTAGCCTATACGGTGAGGTTCACTTGGATTTCTTGAAGCGATTTGGAAACTTTAGTCATGGCGTTCCTCAACAAATATCCCCTATAATGACGATGCGCTCATCTAGCATGAGACAACCAATATTGAATAGTTAAATATGGGTGGTTATAGTCACCGCTTTCCTTCGTTTTATTGTTTTTGGTGAGTATAATGAACATAAAAAGGGCAGGGGAAATTCACGAACATGCCCATGTTTAAAGGGTTCGTGGCAGGGAAAATTCACGTACATGTTCATGTTTAAAGGGGTCGTGGCGTAGTGGGTTCTCAATTTTAGAGCCTCACTACTTAGCGCTATCACATAACAGTCAATTAACCGATGATCGATTTGTCGATCATTTTCAGTGTTATCTAATACCTCCATAGACAAATTGAAGGTCCAACGATGAGTAACCAGCACCCATTTATGCATTTCGATGTAATTCTAGATTACCGACAACAAGGTAAAGTCGAGCATAAGTTACTGATATTATTATGTTAATAATTTTCGCTGTGCTTTCTGGTCAAGATGATTGGAAAGCGATAAGTCTTTACGGTCAAGCTCGGTTGGATTTTTTGAAGCGATTTGGTGGTTTTAGTCATGGTGTTCCTTCAACATCAACGATAGCCAGAGCGATGGGAATGATTAATGCGACTCGACTGCAAAAATGCTTTATGGAGCGGAAGAGAGTGCAGAGAATTTCGCAAGGATCAGACAAATGTGCTTAAGCATGCTGAAGAGTGAAACGACACTAAAGGCGAGTGTTAAACATAAAAGAGCGATGTGTGCGATGGATTCCGAGTATCTTTTGAAGGTTCTGCAAGCCTTTATTGACGGGGATGTTCATGATTTTTCCGTGATTGCTCTCTTAAGAAAGGTTCATTAATCGCTTACAGATTACGGTGAGGGAGAGTTTATGTCTGAATTCTTGATTGAGTTTATTCTAAATAAATCAGCAGAGAGAGCCTCTGCTGATTTTTATGGGTCAGTATTTATTACTGACCGCTGCTCCACTTCTGGTAAAGTGAGTTAGCCAGATCTTCGTTTTTCACCATTACGTGAGCGATGTTTGGTGTTTCTGTTTTGTTAACCAGCAGAATCATTTCGTGATTACCCACAGCAGGCATCACATTCCAGTCACTACCATCATCATAAATGCCTGAAACAGACAGGCCTCCACTTATTAGGTCCCAAGTTGCATCGTTAAAGGTTTCGCTGCCTTCTACAATGCTCATGGTGCCATCATCATTAAAGGTCATCTTAGCCATTGTGACATCGGGTGTTGTTGTACTGCCTGCATCATCAAACAATACGTAGTAAGTTTGATTTATAATCTCATCTTGAGAGAATGTTGTTAACGTATCTAAACGGGTTGTAAATGCAAGCATGTCACCATCGTCGGTTACATTCAGGTAGAATTCTTCATTGTTACCAGACAGAGTATCTTTACCGTAATAAATAATGCTTTCTTTTAGAGTTTGTCCGTTGTCTACAGTAGAAAAACCATCGTAGCTAAATGTAGCTGTGCCTTCGAATGTTTCGTTATGCTTATCATTGTTGGACATGTAAGTAACGCTGCCATCGTCATTTGGTTCCGCTTCAAAACCGATGGTTGAAACACCTTCAATTGTTGCATAAGCACTATTGGTATTAATGCCGTAATAGACGTTACCCAGCATCATGGATTGCAACGTGCCTGTTGGCATATCTTCTGTTGATGGTTGGTTGCTATCATTAAGTTCTATCAGTTTACTATCTAAGCTGGATTTATCACTCGTGTTATCAAATTCAACATCCACGGCATTTTTTATTGCGCGAACCTTGTCTTCAAAGCCGGCCGTATCGATTGTCCCCAGGGTATTGACCGTTTGCGCAATTGAACGGGCTGCTAAGTGCACTTTGATCGCTGTCTGTTTTGTTGTTTGCTCTGTATTACTTTTACTTGCAACATAGTCTGATGAAATCATACTGACATCCATTTGCAGCTCTGCTGCTACTTCATCAAGCGTTTTTCCTGTTTTCACTGCATAGGTAGAGAAAGGGGTAACAACAGAACTACCTTTTTCAGCAATTAATTCTACATTGCTGGTTAATGTACCCGCTTTATCCGTATCAAAAGTCTGGCCGGCGATTGCTTTGATAATTATTGGGTAATCCTTATAGCCACTTTCTACAGTGAATGTTCCTTTATCCCCAGTAGTTCCCAGCAGTTCGTCTGAATCAGTTAGAGTGCCGTTTTGGTCAATATCTGCGTAGACTTCAGCGTTAACTAAGTAACCATCAATAGCTTGAAGGGTATAAGCACCGTCAGTTGAACCTGAATCGCCGGTATCTGTTGAAGAACTATCAGAATTACAACCTGCTAGTGCTAGCGCAATTGTTGAAGCTAGAACTGAATATTTTAGCAAATTACTTTTATTTTTCATTTTCATTTAATAGACAACCATCGTTATGTAGTTAATATATATCATTATTATTTGTTTCAGGGCGTTTATACATGATCATTAGTTATCAGTAAAGTGCAACTTGTTTAATAAGGCTCCGCACGGGCTCACTTTCTCTTATTTACGGGGTTTATTGATGCCAATACTCTTTAAAACTGCTGGCGTTAAGCATCCATTTACTCTGTTTTACGCCACTATCGGTGTCAATTGGAAGGGTTAAAATTTGGAGTTCATCGGGTTGGACACCGATGATGAAGCAGCGGTGTTTTTCGATAATAAACGTTAAGCTTGCTAACAAATTACTTGTTTAATTAACATCAGTAGGTGAGTCATGTCTCGGTGTTGCGCAGGTCAATCACGAGTTGAGTTCTGCGCTGGTGCAGGGCGCAGGGCGCATAACAAGCGTGCACTCTGACCTTAGTATTTAAGTATGTCACTAAATGTGTCCTTAGTAGTTGATGTCTGTCCTTAGTGGCGCTAAAGTGTCGATATTAAGGACAGGTATTAGTTGACTATGAAACAAGATTTTATCACTATCGAGCAAGAACTTGAGCTCATTCAAAGTATTGTCGATAGAGCAAGTGAGCCTCTATCAAGAAGTGACATCAAGAAACTATTACCTTTTGATACAACTGAAAAAACACTTCAAAGACGCCTAAAAAGGCTCACAGATGAATTGCGTATTGCTACATCTGGTCAAAGAAGTGGTCTTAGATACCTGTCCCTTATCGAAACTAAGGACACATTGCCAGAGACATCAGAAAATGAGTCTGTACATGATAATGGCATTCTGTTCTCTCAAGCGTCCTTGAAGAAACTTGAGCACCTTGAAACCCCTTCTTATGCACGAGCTAAAGTGTGCTATGACCTGTCTTTGGTTGAAAACTATATTCCCAATAAAACACGATACATTCCAGAAAAATTCGCATTCAAACTAAGAGGACTAGGTAAACGTTTCAACAAGAAACTGGCTGCTGGGACTTATGCTAAGGACATTGCACAAAGGCTCCTCATAGATTTGTCGTTCAACTCTAGTCGATTAGAAGGGAACACATACTCGATTCTTGATACGGAAAAGTTATTGCAAGTAGGCGAAGCTGCTGATGGCAAGTTCGATGAAGAAACCGTTATGATCTTAAACCACAAAGAAGCTATCTTGTTTTTGATTGAGAATGCCGAAGAGCTTTCCGTAACTCCTTTCGTGGTAAGAAACTTACATCAGATCCTATCGCAAGATTTGCTCTCTAATAGCTCTGCATGCGGTCAAATTAGGCAAGTTGAGGTCAGTATTACCAAGACTTCTTACATGCCGTTAAATGCTCCTCAGCAACTCGAAGAGTGGTTTATTCTGCTGCTAAGAAAAGCTGAGAAAATTGACGATCCATTTGAGCAATCATTCTTTTTACTCATGCATCTGTCATATCTTCAAGCATTTGAGGATGTAAATAAGCGTACCGCACGTTTAAGTTGCAACTTACCGTTCATCCAACAAAACCTATGTCCATTAAGCTTTGTGGATGTCCCTAAAGGTGATTATATTAAGTCTCTAATTTATTTCTATGAGACAGGCGATCATATCCCAGCACTAGAGGTCTTTGCTTGGGCTTACGAGCGCTCCAGCCATCAGTATGAGGTTGTTGAAAAATCCGTTGGTGTTATTGATTCCTATCGAATAAAGTTCCGAAGCGAACGCAAGCAAGTCATTGGTCAAATCATCAGAGAAATGATTGTTGATGACGAGGTGCAAACTCAGTTAGAGCAATTCTGCGTTAAACATCAGATTAAAGATGCAGATAAGTTTATTTCCATCGCAACGGTTGAACTTGATAAGCTGCATAGCGGTGCGATTGTGTCTCTTGGCGTTACGGAGAAGATGTTTATTGCTTGGAAAGAGAAGTTCGACGCTACTAAATAGCGTCGAACATGAGCTTTTGATTTAGCAATAGGTCAGCTTCTGTGGAAGAAAGTAAACTTGAAGAGTTCGAAGCGATTTGGTGATTTTAGTCATGGCGTTCCTTCAACATCGACGATTGCCAAGGCGGTGGGAATGATTAATGCGACTCGACTGCAAAAATGCTTTATCGAATGGATGAAGCATTGCTGTGAGCTTACTTACGAAAGTTCCTGTTGCTAACGTAACACACTGCTAACAACACTTTAGCAGGAACAAAAAAGTTGGCTTTGTGTCGTTCCTCAACAAATATCCCCTATAATGACGATGCGCTTATCTAGCATAAGACAACCAATACTGAACAGTTAAATATTGGTGGTTATACTCACCATTTTTGTTTCTTTTGCTGTTATGGGTGAGTATAATGAACATAAAAAGGACGTGGGTATGAATTCATTACTTAAAATCTCAGAAATCATTCTATACGAAAGGAAAAAAAGAAAATGGAGCCAACAGTTACTTGCTGATTATGCGGGACTTAATAGAACCACTGTTGGTAAAATTGAGCGAAATGATTATGATGACGTTGGCTTGAGAAAAATTGAGCGTATCCTTAATTTATTTAATAAATCCTTAATGGTGGCAGACACGGGCTTACCGACTTTAGACCAATTAAAAGAGGTTAATAATGGCTAATGTTGATGTGTATACTCACAAAAGCAGAGTAGGGAGGCTTGAGAAAAAAAATGAGAACCATCACTACTCGTATGACTTAAATGCAAAGCATGCATTGTCTCTTACTATGCCTATTCGGCTAGAAACATATTCATATGAAGGCTTACATCCTTTTTTTCAGATGAATATGCCTGAAGGTGGTTTACGATTAGCGATTGAAAAAGCAACAGAAAAACATTACGGAAGTAATGACCTAACGGTATTAGCATTATTAGGAAATAACCAGATTGGTTCAATACGCTATGCACTTGAAGATCAAGAGTTGGTTGATGAAAGTGAATTTGATTTGAGCCTAGAGCATCTTATTAAAAGCGAGGATGTTGATCTGTTTTCTGAGTTATTATCAAGATTTGCATTGCGTTCAGGGGTTGCTGGTGTTCAACCTAAAGTATTATTAGATGCTAAACAGATAAATAATAATGAAATAGAGCCCAAAAACACCTACCCACTAGATTCCTATATAGTAAAAAGTTGGGGTAAAGAATATCCAGAATTAGCTTGTAATGAGTTTGTGTGTTTAAGTATAGCAAAAGAAGCCGGGTTAACTGTTTCACCTTTCTATTTAAGTGAAAACGCTCGGTTGTTGATAACTAAACGCTTTGACATTAATAAAGAAAATCAGCCAATAGGCTTTGAAGATTTTTGTGTATTACAAGGTCGCTCAACGAAACAGAAATATGATGCTAGCTTAGAGTCTTGCGCTAATACCATCAGACAATTTGTGTCTCCAGAATTCCGTAAAACAGCGTTGTATGATTTTTTTAAGCTGACAGTTATTAATATTATGTTAAAAAATGGTGATGCACATTTAAAAAATTATGGCGTGCTCTATGAAAACCTGTCGGGGTATCAGTTAGGGGAGTTACCTAAAACCTCTGTCGTGTTTTCACCGGTATTTGATATTGTGAGTACAACACCGTATATAAAAAACGATACCATGGCCTTAAGTTTAACGGGATCTAAACGCTGGCCGAAATGGAAAGTCCTCGTAAAATTTGCTAAGCAACACTGCTTACTTTCAAACAAAGAAATTACTCAAGTTATCGATGAGATTGAGCGCGCTAAATTGCATGTTTTACCAATAATTGAAACGCTCAGTATAAAACATCAGGATTTTAGTCATATTGCAGATGAAATGTTGGGCTTACTGGAAGGAAATATCAAAGAGTATTGAACGCTCAAAAAGATAACTGTATTTTGTTTACTGCCGCGTTTAATGTGTCGTCACTATGTTGTTGGATAACTATTTTGACATGAATATGCTGCAAAAATACGATGGTGATACTTACGGCACGCAAGAAAAATCGCGGGGCAGACAAGAAACCAGATTAGCCCGAGCTAAAAACAATGGGTATTGTCGTTTCTGTAAGACAAGAAGAAGTAGTGACAAAAGAGTCGGAAATCACGGTGAGATACTACATTAACTCGAAGAATTTAAATGCTAAGGAATAGTTAAATGCAACACGTCCACATTGGTTAGTTGAGTCGATGAATTGGACGCTAGATACAGCTTTTGGTGAAGACGCTTGCCGAAAACGAGCAAAAGAGTGCGAGAGGGTTTCGCAAGGATCAGACAACTGTGTTTAAACATGCTGAAGAGCGAAACAATTTTGAAAGCGAGTGTTAAACATAAAAGAGCGATGTGTACAAACCATCGAGAAACTGGGTATTATTAACGCGTTAAATATTATGATTGTCGTAAACCATCTTCTCAGATTTTTTGCGGATCCTACGAAGAAAGCTGGTGATCTGCCAAACGTAACTGAGTAGGGTGGTATATACGCCAAAGCACACCATGAACAGTATAAACATGGTTGACTCGGCGACGGCATATAGCTCGCCATAGATGCCAAAAGCAGCATAGCAACTCGCAAACGTACATATACTGAACAGTGTTTGTCTAGAACTAAAGCCTAGACGCTGAAATATGTGATGTAAATGCTCTCGGTCAGGCTTAAATGGTGATACTCCTCGACGGATTCGTCGAAGCATGATAGCCGCCATGTCCATTAACGGCACGGCAATTAGCCACAAAGCAGTTATTGGACGTATAAGAGGTTCACTCGCTTCTTGACTCGCGCCAAGTAGCAACCAAATGACGGTGAAACCAATCATCATGCTGCCCGCGTCCCCCATAAATACTTTACGTTTTCGCCCTAAGATACCAAGATTCATGAAAACATATGGGACCATGGCAACAATAAATACCAAACAAAGGTAGGAAAGACCGTTCTGACCATCTACTCTAAGTAAAATGGAGATCCCTGCAAAGGTTATGATAGATAACCCCCCAAGTAACCCGTCAATACCATCGACCATATTGAAGGCGTTAATTGCCCCAATAACGGCAAAGATAGTCGCAAATGGGCCAAGTATCCCTAAATTAATGTCTCCATTCCCCATCAAATTGCCAATGTGTAACAATTCAATGTCCGCGATACCGAGCATCACTATGGAGAGTACAGCTTGGATAACCAATCGCACTTTAACACTGAGCTCAAATTTATCATCCAATGCGCCGATAATAGTCAGCAAAATAATAGAGGTCAAGAAAAGGTTGCTGTGAGGTATGACGTTCGGCTTAAAGACAATAAATTGAGAAATAGATAAACATATTGATATACCACCAACAAGGGGTATTGCGCCGTCATGGTGTTTACGTGCACCAGGCTTATCGACAAGATCTATTTTGTTGGCTACCTTTCGCATAATGAAAAGTGACAAAAAAGAGTAGATGAATACAAAAAATAATTCTAAAAACATATAAAATGCATTTGGCTAATAAGGGCTTTCATCGTGTTCTATCTTATTGGTATCTAATGATGTAGTGGTGTGTTTCCGGTTGCATATTATAACGTACTTATTCTAAATTCAACCCTGAAATGAAACTCACCAAGGTTAAGATACATGTGGCATGTATCCCCGTTGGGCTATTGAATTATTCGATAGATTTGTCAGTAAGATGGGACCTAGTATTTAAACCCTTTATTGACGGGCTAAACATAAAACAATAGGCACTCAGTATGGGCGGTAATATGCAGTGATGGAAGGATGAATGTCATCTTACATAGCATTATTCTTTTTTAATAGGCTCAAATAAATCACATAGATTCAACGCTCAAAAGGTGACGATTGATGTTTAGGTTGGTTAACTCATCAATCGACCGTTCAAACTGCTGAAATCTAGCACCAACCTAATATCTGAATTGTGCTAGATTCCAAGATTAAAAATGCGCTGCCCAGCCAACTAAGAACCCTTGAGTTGCGGTGTCATAGGCAAAATCATCGCCGTTATCATAATCAACCCAGGTGGATTTATAGGCGATATTTAAATCTGACCAGCTATTAATTTTATAACGTGCCCCTGTAAGAATAGCGCTGGTAAAATCCGTATCGCTACCCAAACCGGCATCAAGACCAAAATGAAACTTCCAATGGTCTGATAGGTCTGTTATCCAACGAGCACCAATTAAGTAATCAACCCAGTCTGCATCTAAATTTTTATTCGCATTAAGCTGTCCGCCACTGGTGTATATTTTTGTATTGATATCATTATCCCACCAACGAAAACCAGCCATGTAATCTAAGGTGCCAAAGTCATATTGATAACGTTTAAAGCCTTTTACTTCTAATACTCCCTGTCTAATCTCAAGTTCCCCTTTTAGCAAGCTCAGGTCATTCCCTAAAATGGCATCTGATTTTCCACTGAGCTTCATAAAACTATAATCAACGTAATAGCCCCATTGATTATCATATATACCCTCTAATCGAAGCATCGCACCGATGTCTAAATGGTCAACGATAAAAGCAGGGTCAACGTCGACATCGGTAGACACGTTCCCAATGGTGCTATCCCCTCGGATATTAAGTGCTTGAGCATAGATTTCTATACTGTGTTGCCAACCAGAACTGTCGACACCCATTTCATCAGCAAGAGCCGAATGACTAAGAGAAAAAAGAACGATCATACTCGCGGTAAGTTTAGATATTGATGCCATTAGGTACATCCTTGTTAAATATTGAGTTATTCAGATTGATACTTAAACAAGCGTAGTATATGAATCAGAAAAATAAAAAATTTGGCAGAGAAAAGAATCATTTAGGTCGATATTAATTGTGTTTTTCTTGTGTTTTTCATATTCCGATATATGGTTAAGATATTAATTTTATTAATGTTGAAGATAGGCAAAGGAGTGATATGTCTGAGGTCAAGGAAGAGACTCATGAGTCACAAAATGCGAACAATAAGAAAGATAGGGTAAGAACGGCAACAAATTATCTACTCACGATTGTTGCTGTGATACTTTTTTTTAGCATAGTTACCGATCGGATTATACCAATTACCGATAATGCTCGTGTTAAAGGCTATATCGTTCCAATTAAACCTGAAGTCTCTGGTAAGGTTTTAGACATAAAAGTGCAGCCTAATCAGCTGGTAGAAGAAGGGGATGTTCTTGCTGTTCTGGATGCTTCAGATTACAAGATTGCAGTACAACTAGCCGAACAAAATCTAGAGATAGCAGGGCAGAATGTGGGTGCTCAAACGGCAGATATTGCGGCCGCTCAAGCGCGTCTTACATCAGCAATTGTCGAAAGACAAAATACAGAGTTACAGGCAAAACGTGTATTAGCAATGGCAGAAAAGGGCGTAGTGTCGAAATCGGACGCAGACAAAGCAAGAGCCGCTTTAGCGACATCAAGAGCTTCGGTTAAGAATGCAGAAGCCGATCTGGAAAAGGCAAAGCAACAGCTCGGTAAAAATGGTGAAGATAATAGCCAAATTAAAGCTGCGCTCTTGTCTCTTGAACAAGCGCAACTAAATCTGGAGCGAACGGAAATAAAAGCACCAACGCAAGGAGGGGTCTCAAACTTCAGTCTATCTGAAGGTTTTTTTGCCTCGGTAGGCCAACCTATCATGACATTTGTATCGACTGAAGATATTTGGATAGAGGCGTATTTTCGAGAAAACAGTTTAGGAAATATAACCGTTGGTGATGACGTTGAAGTTACCTTAGATATTGTGCCCGGAAAAATTATTAAAGGCAAAGTGACGAGTGTTGATTGGGGTATTGATTGGGGTCAGAATGACCAAGCAGGCAAGCTTGCTCAAGCGAATCAACAGACGGGTTGGTTGCGCCAGACACAGATGTTGCCTATTTCGATTGAATTTGACCGCGCAGATGTTAAAGGACTGCTTCGAGTTGGTGGCCAAGCCGATGTGATTGTATATAGTGGTGATAATTTTTTCTTTAATTCGATCGGTAAACTCTGGATTCGATTTATTAGCGTACTGTCTTATGTCCGATGATTTCGCGGTTGATTCACAGATTCAAACACGCATCATTCGATTTATGGTTGGGGTGATCGTTGTGGTCTTTCTAGCCGCATGGATCAACTGGCCGTTGGCCTTTGTCGCCCCAGTTTTTACCGCCAAATTTCTAATTGATAAACCTACGTTTCATAAAGAAACCGTCTATGAATTGTTATTGGCATTGGTGGTTACCATGGGCTTAGGGTTATTACTCTCCCGCGGGATAACTCAATACCCTGTACCGCTATTAATACTTGTTGGATTGATGATGCTGTGGGGATACTTTTTATTTACTGACCCTAAGTGGAATCTATTTGGGACCATATTGCTGATTTCAGTATTGGTGTTGCCATTTATGGCCATATCTAATCCTGGTATTTCAGTATTGCTCGCAACTGGATTAGCAACCTCTGGTGTTGTTGCGGTTGCTGGTTTTGCTATTGCGCATATCTATTTTCCCGAACCTAAAACCGAATTTAGCGGCTTTGCAGCTACGCCAATAAACAGACAACAACGTTGGTATGCTGCGTTTAGGGCGATGATTATCTCTTTCCCTGTCGTTTGTTTTTTCTTTATTTTCCAAATATCGGAAGCACTATTAACCATGATGTTTATCGCGCTGCTCTCATTGATGATCACGTCTGAGAAGTCGATAAAACTGAGTGCATTCTTGGTCATTAGTAATGGGCTCGGTGGGTTACTTGCTATTGCGGCATTTTCGATATTGGCTATTGTACCTAACATTATTTTCTATTCATTGTTCATCGGCTTGATAGCCATTTATGTCGCGAAAAAAATCTATACTGTGCCTGAAAAAGCACCCATATATGCAACCGCATTTAGTACGTTATTGGTGTTAATTGGCAGCACGTTAATGAGTTCAGGTGATATAGAAAGCAATACATGGGTTCGGATATTTCAGCTAATGCTTATTGGGCTTTACATGATTATGGCCTCCTTGTTTTTAGAAACAAGGAACTGGAAATTTTTGCAAAATTAACAAAACTCGATGAATAAACTTTACGTGCGATTTATATACAAGGATGTTACATGAAGCTCAAAACGGATTTCTCCCACCAAGCTATTGATGCCGCAATCAAGATTGCGGCTGTTGCTTTGCTTATCTATTGGTGCTTTTCGATACTGCGGCCCTTTATCATGTTATTGGTTTGGGGAGGAATTATTGCGACGGCATTGTATCCAGTAGCAGTAACCATCCATAACAAGACGGGGTTGTCGAAGGGAAAGGCGAGTGGTTTACTGAGCCTCGTTGGTGTTTTATTGCTTTTGATACCGCTTGTCGCTCTCTCTTCAGGGTTATACACGAGTGCATCGGAGCTCTTCTCTGGAATACAAGATGGGTCGTTAGTCTTACCGAAACCTAAAACCTCTATTCAGGATATTCCTTTGGTGGGGGAAAAACTATACGCGGCAATGTCGTATGCATCGTCGAACATCGAGGGTGTGTTTACCAAGTATGCTGAAGAGATCAAAGAATTTGCCAGTCAAGCGGCCTCCATCGTCGGCTCTCTTGGAGGGGGATTTGTACAGTTTATTATCTCAACTATGATTTCTGGTGCGTTTATGGCTAATGCTGATAAGTGCTTAATTGGTATCACTAAACTCGCTGAGCGTTTGACCGGTGACAAAGGAGAGGCGTTAGTCCAACTTTCAAAATCGACGGTACGCAGTGTGGTACAAGGGGTTATCGGTGTTGCTATCATACAGTCAGTATTTGCCGGCATCGGTTTGGTGGTCGCTGGTGTGCCTGCTGCGGCCTTTTGGGCACTGGCAGTATTGCTGGTAGCCATTATTCAATTACCGCCAATTTTGGCGCTGCTTCCTGCCATCATCTATATGTTTAGTGGCGATTCGACAATAACAGCAAGTCTGTTTCTCGTTTGGTGTATTTTAATTAGTGGTAGCGATGCTATTTTAAAACCTATGTTATTGAGCCGTGGTTCCGATATCCCTATGTTGGTTATTTTACTCGGCGCATTAGGTGGCATGGCAATGTCCGGTATTGTTGGGTTATTCGTAGGGGCTGTCGTATTAAGCCTTACGTACCAACTGTTTGTTGCATGGTTATCTACAGAGTCGGAAGAGGTAAAATAGATGAAAGGAGTCTCAAAAGACGACAATTTCTATTTCCTTTTTTTTGCTTTGTTGGTGCTGTTTTTTGGTTGTGCGGTAATGCAGCAGTTTCATCCTGAAGGACAAAAAACCGTATTGGGACTGATAATTGTTACATTGGCGGTGTCGATTGCGGGTATCGATCGTAGGAAAACAATATATCGAGTTTGGTATGGATTTTTATTAATCACGGCGACGGTATCAGGCATGTTCTCGTTTTTTGATGATTACGACATGTCTTATGTAACGTTGGCGGCGGTTTTGGTCTTTTTATGTTCGCATATCCATTCAGCATTAAAACAAGTGATGTTAGCAAAGGTAGTAACAAAGAATCATATTGTTGGCTCAATCTGCATTTATTTTTTGATAGGACTGGCTTGGGCGATGTTATACCTGCTGGTTATTGAAATGTTTCCCATGGCATTTGATGGCATAGAGGTAAAACCTTGGCTAAATAACCTGTTTAACGCTCTGTATTTCAGTTTTATTACCTTAACGACCGTCGGTTATGGCGACATTTCACCAAGCTTACCCATTGCTCAGTTTTTTGTGTTTTTAGAATCGATTGTTGGTAGCTTCTATCTGGCCATCATGGTTGCGAGTTTGGTGAGTATTCGCTTAACGCAATCTACTCTTAAATAGGCCATGCAAATGTGGCCTATAAACAGGCTCTTATTTTTCATTCTATGTCATTGTATTTTCATACTTGAGCCGATGTGAAGTCGTGTCTCATACCGGCTAATACGCTTTTGGTCACACTACTGGTCAGATCAGAGCGCTACTTTCGTTAATGCTCCCGAAATCAATTATTTTTCTTCATGTATTATTCTGTAGTAGTTATAGTATAAAGCTCAATAAACTGGATAAGTATCAACTTGGCAGTTTAATAGTTCTAATCATTACAAGAAAAGTAGATAATAATAATGAGTTCAATCGCAAAGAAAGTAACACTGTCAGTGCTAGGGTTACTTGTCGGAATTTCAATTGTAACGTCGTATATATGGACAAGTAAGCGTGCGCAGCAGATTGAAACCGAAGTATTACAAGAAATAAGATTAATCACAGACCAAACCTCGAGTGGTATCCATGAGTTTTTTAGAGAGCGTTCGCGGGTCGTTACCTCTTTACAGGCCTCGCCATTTATAACCAACTGGTTTGCCGACTATACTGTGCGTGGCGCTAATATTGACGATGACCCAATCTACAATAGTATTGTTGATCAATTTAAAGCTATCTCTGCTCATGATTCTATGATCAAATCCGTTTTCTTTGCTCCGGCAAATACGTTTGAATATTTTGATCTTGATGGACGATATAATGACGCCAGTTATTATACAAGTAAGCGTCCGTGGTGGTCTGAGGCGCTAAACAAAGATGGACTATTTATTACTAAACCCGAAATTGACGCCAATGACGGCAGTATTGTAACGTCGATTAAGACGGTTGTTAAAACGTCAGATGACAAATTGATTGGCGTACTCGGTATTGATATTTTAGGTTCATCAATTAAAAAAGACTTGATTGATAAAATGAAATATAACCAATTAGGTTATGGTTTTTTGTTCACAGATGATGGGCAAATCATTTCATTTCCCGATTCGAGTAAAAATCTGGATATGAGTAAATTGCCTACGCTTGATCAAGTTGATCAGTTAGTACCAAATTCCGAAGGTTTTTCTCGTCTGTTAAAGCAGGTTGGAACCAACGGCGAGAGTGTCGCTACCGTTGTTTACAAAAATCAAGAATATATTGTTTTGGTAGAATCATTATCCGATTCAACGATAGGTCTAGAATGGAATCTGGGGTTTATGGTACCAAAAAATACAATTACTGATCCGGTTCAAGAAACATTGATGTACTCGATTGGTATCCTAGTGGTTATATTAACTCTGGCTTGCTCTATAATAATTTGGCTTATAAATAGGTTGTTAACGAAACCATTAAGTCAGGTCGTTAACGCTATGGATGATATTGCAGTGGGTGAAGGAGACTTGACTAAACGTTTAGATGAAACTCGATCTGACGAACTTGGTGTATTAAGTCGTTCATTTAATGTATTTGTAGAGAAACTTCAACATTCGATTACCCGCTTAAATACAGCTTCGGTTAGTATGCACCACTCGTCACAAGCACTGAGTAACAATGCTGTTAATACGCGAGACGAGATCAAAGAACAGCAGTCACAAGCTCATTTAGCGGCTTCAGCAATGACAGAAATGTCGGCCAGTGCCAAAGAGGTAAGTTACAGTGCTGACCAAGTAGCGAGCTTGTCTCAATCAACGGCCGATACGGCAAGCAACGGAGCAAAAATTGTTCTGGACGCAGCAAACTCGATGAAAGTTTTGTCCAAGCAGCTTCGTGATGCGAGTAAAACAGTAGAAGATGTACGCTCAGATAGTGAAAAAATTGGGTCTGTACTTGAAGTTATTCGTAGTATTGCCGATCAAACCAATCTATTGGCGCTAAACGCGGCTATTGAAGCGGCAAGGGCGGGAGAACAAGGAAGAGGTTTTGCTGTTGTTGCTGATGAAGTCAGATCGCTAGCATCAAGAACTCAAGAGTCTACCGCGGAGATTCAAGATATTATTTCCAGTTTACAGCAACGATCTGAGACGGCGAATAGTGCAATGACAAAGTGCTGTTCGGATTCTGAGGATACGATGGTGCGAGTTCAGTCCGCTGAAGAGGCGCTTGTTTCAATTGACGGGTATATTGCTGAGCTTAATGATTCGATAGGGTTAATTTCTAGTGCCGCAGGTCAGCAAGCAGTGGCAGCAGACGAGGTTAGCATTAACGTCAATATGATGTCTGATATCTCTTGTAAAACGCTAGAATATTCAGAGGCAACGACTGACTCTTCAGAAGACCTGAACAAACTGGGTGTGGAAGTAAACCAAGTGCTTTCTCAGTTTAAGGTGTAAGAAATATTTAATTAATTTGGCATTTAGGACATACTATTTACATAATTAAATCTACTCATGCTACAACTCTTAAAAAGAGTAGCATGAGTCGATTTTTTATTTAGTCGTTACTATTACTCATACTTTCAAGTTCTGCGCACAAAATAACATCGTATTCTTTTTTGCTAATGTCTTAGTTATTAACAATGTTGTTTAAGAGCAAGATTGACTAAACGGCCCGTTGTTAAACAGATCATCTATCATTTCATCGCCGGCTGCTAAGTTGTTACTGGCACGAACATAGGTTCTTAATCCTATGATCTGTACCTGTACATAACGAGCGAGTTTCGCAGGATCATTTGATTTATCAAGCTCACCTTTGTCTATTGCGCTTTGGATGATATCAGTAAATTTAGATTCAACGGCGGCCATTTTCTCTTTGGCTTGGTTTAATAAATCTTCGTGTTCGTCGGTGAGTTCTGCGATTGTTTTTACGAGCATACACATGCCGCTTGGCGCGGTGCTTTGACATCCGGTAACGATATTTCTAACAAAATGTTTAAGTGCTTCAAGTGGTGAGTCGAATTCTTCTAAACATTGCTGCAGTTGAGTACCACTGACATCGGCATAGTGTTGAATGGCCTCTTTAAATAGGTTCTCTTTGCTGCCAAAACATGCGTAGATACTGCCGGGACGGAGGTCAACAACATCCTGTAGGTTTCGCATTGAGGTACCATGAAAGCCTTTCTCCCAATACAAATTGGTTGCTTTATCTATGACATCTTCTCTATTGAACTTAGCGTACTTACTCATGATATAAAACCTCACTCCAAAGGTATGAACGACCGTTCATGATACCGCGGACAGTCGATAAGATCTATATTAAATCTAAGGTTATTAAAAAGAATATGGGCGTTATTAAAGACCAATAAATCGAACTGGTGTACTTAACTTTTTCTTTGTTTTCTTTGTTTAGTCTTCAATGGGCTTGGTAAAAAGTACGCATTTCTAATTAGGTTACTTCCGTATGATACTCTTTTTGAAAAGCTAATTTCTGTTTTGTGGGTTTGAAAACCGTCTGTAGTTGACTACACTCTTAAAAATTAGAATAAATGAATATGTCTATACTGCTGTACTTTATTGTTTATAGGGCTCACATTTAATAAAAATGGATAATTTCACATTACTTGCAACGCTGTTTATTGTTGCTGGTGTTAATACTTTGTTTACTTTTGGCAGTTCTAAAAATGCAGGCAGTGCTGTATCAAAGGAATGGCGACGCTCTGCGGTTCTGCTACTCATCGGATTCAGCTTTATGTTGACTCAGTCTAATTGGCCTAAGTTAATCTCCATTGTTATTGCGAATTATCTGCTCATTCTTGGGTTCTATTTTCAAATATATGCCGCCTTTTGCTTTGAATTTAGAAGGAGTGTAGTGTCCAAGCGTTTTCTCTTTTCTATCACGATTGTCTATGCATTGTATTTTTTCTATTTCACCTACATAGAATTTAATACTACGTATAGAATCATCTTTATCTCTAGTCTATTAGCGTTATTTTATGGCTATGCCATCGTTAAAATGCAACGTTTTTGGAAAGATAAAAATAATATCCCTAGGACTCAAGAGGTCTATTATCTGTTCTGCGCTGGATTTTTATTTTATGTCGCGCGAACGGTGGTGACGATCATTGAGTTTGGCGAAATAAATGCTCTGTTTGACAAAAACACCATGACGACTGTCTCATTTCTTTTTCTGATAATGTTTAACTTGGTTTTTTTAGTTGGGATGTTTAAAGCGACGATCAGAGAGAAGAATGTTGATATTTATAGAGAGAAAGAGAAGCTCAACCACTTATTCGACTTTCTCAGCGATACCGCCAAAAACCTCAAATTGGAAGATCTATACCCTGCAATAGAGGATGTGTTGAGAAAATCATTTAAGGTGAGCACGGCCGCTATTTTTTTAAAAGATGAAGGGAAAGATAGCCACTCAATGAGTTACGTATTTAATGACTTAAATTTATCACTTGATGAAGTGACCAGTTTTAATAAAGGAGAAGGGTTGTCAGGTAAAGCGATGGAAGAAGATAGGGTTCACATTATTGATATTGAAACCTACCCTAATCGTCGTCTCGCGGGCATCTATAAGGCGCATGGTGTCACTAATATGGTGAGCATCCCATTAAAAACGGCTGAGGGAATCATTGGGGCAATTACCGTTGTTTATACTAATAGCCTAAAAAATCAGGACGTTCTTGATAGTGAGTTTTTTTATTATTTAGGTGAACAAATTGGTTTAGTGGTGCAAAACGCACTGCTATATAAGAAGTTAACGGAACTTGCCGACACAGACTCTATGACCGGCTTATTGAATCGTCGCAAGATGCAAGAGATGTTCACTCTCGAGCTTAAAAAGATTAAGCGAAGTAAAGAGAGATTAACGGTTGCTATCTTTGATCTCGATAATTTCAAAAGCGTTAATGACAACTATGGGCACGAATGTGGTGATAAAGTGCTTAAAAATTCGTCAAATATTTTTATTAGTGAATGCCGAGAAACCGATTATGTCTGTCGCTGGGGAGGGGAGGAGTTTTTGTGTCTTTTTGTTGCAAGTGATATGGCATCGGGAATGTTGGTGACAGAGCGAATAAGAAAGGTGTTTGAAAAGCAGAACTACCCTTGTCTTGACAGAGCCAACGTCACTATTAGTGCTGGGATTGCGGAGTATCAAGAAGGGATGACAATGGACCATTTAATTGCAGACGCGGACAAAGCACTTTACGAAGCGAAAAGAAAAGGTCGAAATAGGATAGAGATACATACTATAGATAACATGGTTAATAGAAATATCTAAACAGGATAGAGGCAGCATAAACTAATGCAGACACAGCAATCACAGCACTCAATATCTTCTTCGCTCTAATCTCTCTGTCTTCAACGGCTTCATCATATCGGAGCAATTGGGTAAATCGCTTACGGCTATAATAGAGACCAATAAAAGCAAACGTGAGCAGTATAAAACCGTTCACCATTAGCAGTAAGTTATCGCCATGTTTACCCACTCGGGTCAATAATGCCCCGAGACCAAACATCAACATATGAGTACGCAACCATGACATCGATGTCCGTTCAGGCTGCAAGCCGGGATCTCTCTCGTTGTTCTTCATATTGCGATAGTTAACACAATGGTTACTGTGAGAAATAACATTACTGCGCTAATAAGCTTTAAAAAACCAGTGTAAGGCAATGCACTTTTATTGCGCATGGCTTTCTCATTTGAAGACCACCTTTTGTAAGCAAATACCGCAAGTAAACCGGAACATAGGCACAGAAATATCGACAGCAAAATACGTACGGAAGGGTTTGCTAATTCAGGTGTGAGTTGGTCTATTGCTATCGCACCAGCCAAAAGCGCGAGCGCGGTTCTTATCCAAGCTAGGTAGGTGCGTTCATTTGCCAAAGAAAATCGATAGTCTGGTGCTTCGCCTAAGCGTCGCCAGTTTGTCTTTGGTGCTTTGCGTTTACTATTCATAATGTTTGAAAATAGGTCAATGTTGTTGGGTTGAAAATGGGCGTTCAGTGATAATATCCCGCATATAGTAGCACCTGCAAAGGGAGTTGTATTAATACATCGCAATATAAAGATAAAAATCATCGACGCTTTGGTTCTCTAATCAACGTACAATAATGAACAAAATCAGACAACTCACCGTCCAAGATAAAAATTTAAATTGATCAATTGAAGAGTTTGTCTTAGTTTTAAACAGATAGAGAGTAGAACTGCAATTAATGGCAGTAGAATAATATGTCAAATACCTCCAAACCATTCTAAGGTGGTAGACAAATAAAACCTCTCCTTATAAAACTCAGAAGGCGTGAATGAACGATATAGAACACATGCTGCTGCCTATTTTGGTGGTAAAGCAAGGTCTGATTGCTGCGTGCAATGATGTATTCACAGAACAAGTTGGCCATAGCGAGTTAGATATCGCAGGAACTGAGCTTCAAGATATCATCACATTGACCGATCAAAGTGCCCAACAATTTAGCTCTGTAGGCCAACTTTTAACCAGTGCAAGCCTAAACGAAAACGGCTTATTGGTGTCCGCAACAGTAAAAAACACCTATTTTTATCCTATACCTGTCCAGTTACATTGCAAAGTTTGTGAAGGCGCGCGTGATTCTTATAGCGTCTCTTTTCGTATACTTCAAAACAGATCTGTCGACCCAGTTACTGGTCTATCAAATGGCTGGGCAATCGCTTCTCGATCAGAGCATTTACTGACCAGTCAAGATTTCAAAAAAAACAACTTCGCGCTCATATTCTTGAATGTGGATAATTTCTCTACCATTAACTTTCGCTATGGTTTTGACATTGGTGACGACTATCTCTTGGTGCTTGCCAAAAGAATCCAAGAGGTTGTTGAAAGCGACAATCTCGTTGCCCGCTTCAATAATGCCAAGTTTGGAATATTAGTAGAAAATCGAGATGAGCTGTCTAATGATGCGTTTAATGCCCGCCTTACCTCTATTTGTGAAAGGCTTTGTCGGTTGGCTGATAAACCACTGACGCTGCTAAGAGGCATCAAAATTAGCAAGTCCTTCAGTATTGGTGTGAGTGAGCATAGTGTTCGTTATAATAGCTTTCACGCCGTAGAGATTGCCGCTGAAACAGCTATGCTAGAAGCCAAAAAATATAGCGAATCAAAAATTCAATTTTCCACGTCTCAAACCTTGGGCAATATACTTTCTCATAAGCTCATTATTGATGCTCTGCCAAGTGCAATAGAAAACGACAAAATAGAGATACATTATCAACCTCAGTATGAGATCGCGTCTGAGAAGCTTATCGGTTTTGAAGCGCTATCACGTTGGCGTCATGATGTACTTGGAAATATTGCACCAGATGTTTTTGTCACGATTGCTGAAGAGATAGGATTGCACTTTGACTTTGATTTGTGGGTTTTCAAAAAGGTCTGTTCTCAGATAGTTTCTTGGAAAGAGCAAGGATTGCAGCCACCTAAAATAGCCATTAATATCTCGTTTAAAACACTCGAAATGACAACATTCGTGGACAGATTGAAAATGATTATAGATCAAACTCAATGTCCCACCGAGTTAGTAGAACTAGAAATCACAGAAACGGCATCTGCTAAAAATTTGGTGTCCTTAAATGACAATATTGTTCGTGTTAAAGCGTTAGGAATCAGTATCGCTATCGATGACTTTGGTGCCGGGTATTCGTCTTTAAGTATGATACGAGAGTTCCACCAGTCGTTAGACAAACTTAAGTTGGATCGTTCATTAATTCAGAATGTCTGCAATACAGAAGTTGATAGAGAATTTGTTAAACAAATCATCAAAATGAGTCAGGTACTTGATGTGGAAATTTTGGCCGAAGGTGTAGAAGAAAAAGCGCAAAATGACCTTTTGAAGAAGCTCGATTGTGGTTATGCACAAGGCTATTACTACGCTAAGCCGCTTTCTAAATTAGACGCCGAACAGCTGATTTATAAACTAACCAATTAAGCCAGTCTTTAGGAACAATAGACTTTCGCTTAATTGGTTATGTTTAGGCCCGTGTTATTTACACCCTTGTAGGTATTCGTTAATCACGGTTAAAACTCCAGATTCTTGGTTGCTCGGAGCACGGTAGCGAGCATACTGCTTCACTTTCTCATGTGCATTTTCCATCGCGTAAGAGTGGTAACTTGCTTGAAGCATCTCAACGTCGTTAAAGTAATCGCCGAAACTCATCGTTTCTTCAAAGCTAAAGCCAAGCGTCTTTTGGAGATGTTCAATTGCGGCTCCTTTCGACGCGACCGCATTCATGACATCAAGCCAAACTTTTGCACTAACAACCACTTTATGGTCATGGCCGAATTTGCTGTTAATTATCGGGTAGAGGTGTTCTTCCGACCCGTCGAAGTGGCAGATGGCGACTTTAATGAATTCGTCTTCAACAGAGAGTAAATCGTCAACAAATTCACAGCGATGATAGTATTTCTGTATTTCTTTGATGGCCTGTGGCGATGTGGTCTCTATGTAAGCCGATTTCTTACCACACAATACGATATGCGTATCTTCAATTGAGCGTGCTTGATTGATAATCTTTTTTACCGAGGGCTTGCCGATGGTGCAGCTATAAAGTTCCTCGCCGCGATGCATCACTAAGGTTCCATTCTCTGCAATAAACATCATGTCATGATCTGCGGGGGAGAAGGTCTCGATCAAGCTGTAGTATTGGCGTCCTGAAGCGGCTGCGAAGATAATGCCTTTTTCCGCTAATTTTTGATAAATATCGAAAAATTTCGGATCTAGTTTACCCATTTCGTTGAGTAAAGTACCGTCCATATCGGCGGCAATAAATTTTATACTGTGTTGTGACATTAATGAATATCCACGTTAAGGTAAAAGTAATGAAGGTTGGAATTGAATGAAGGTATTGAAACAAGAACTTGAAAAAAATACTACTCTTTCTTGTTGTCTCAAAATTCTCGGCAATTTTCGACCGCTGTCAAATGAAGAATAAACTAATAACGAAGGTGCTCACGGAATTGACTTCAGCGACCATTCCTTTCTGTTCGAGACGGCTGTTTATAAGTATCCTAGTCGAAATTACCGAAACATCTACATACGATGTTGTATCTCGTACGAGTTGAATTATGTCTATTTTAGAATCCGTTATCTTAATGAGCGGTTTGATTTTTTGTTTAAATTTACTGTACTGGAGTAAGCAGACTTGGGGCATGATCCTCACTATTCTTATGCTATTTGGTGCTCTGGCCGCGACGCTTTATTGGCCATTAATGTTGGGCGCGGCTATCGGGCTTGTTTCGGTGATAGCATTACATCGATTTCAACCAGAATTAGCACGTGGTGAGACCCGTGAAAACACCTTAAGAGATTGGATACAACATCTCATGTCTCTGTCTATGTTGTTGGTTGGAATTCAGTATGTGGTTTATTACGCGCTGTTAGGTAATGGTGTCACTGTCGGTTTAACTCGACCGGATGTGGTGGATGCGTTTTTACCCATTGCAGGTGGCCTTGAATTAAAAGCCATCATCATGCTAGGTCTGTGGGACCAAAATCATCCAGCCGCAGCGGTAATGTTATTTACCGTATTGCTTAGTGGCGTGTTGTGTAAGCGCGCTTTTTGCGGGTGGATCTGTCCACTTGGTCATGCAGGCACCTATCTATATCAACTGCGTACTCGCTTCATTAAGGGTAAATTTTTGCCACCAAGTTGGGTCGACTGGCCACTAAGAATGGTGAAATACTTGCTGCTTGTTGGGTTGCTTTATATCGTAGTTCTCGCTATGCCAAGCAATGCTCTACCTCATTATCTCAATGGCTATTATCAAAAAATAGCGGACCTCAAAATGGGCATGTTTTTTATCACACCGAGCCTGATTGAAGGGATATTGATTGGTTTGGTTTTGGCCTTAGTTGTATGGCAAGACAGAGCCTTTTGTCGATATTTATGTCCTTATGGAGCGGTGTTAGGTTTATTGAGTTTCTTTAGTCCACTCAAAGTAAGAAGGGATACAGCGCATTGTTTAAATGAGACCAAAGGGATGGACTGTGATAAGTGCACACGAGCCTGTCCGGCAAGAATTAAGGTTCATACTGTAGAAACCGTTCGTACCGATGAGTGTCAGGCTTGCATGCGTTGTGTTAGCGCATGTCCTCAGAAAAAGGCGTTGGGAGTAAGGCTACCAACAGGTAAGAATGTCACCTCACGCGGCGTTTTGATTCTTCTTTTACTCTTGATGTTTGGCATTCCGTTACTCGCCTATCTTGGTGGCTTTTGGCATAGCCAAGTGAGCGACGAAACCCGAATGGAGTTGATGAAATACATTCATCAGATCAACCATTGATGCTATAAAACTCTCTTCCTTCGCTGTGCTTTTAATCACTTATCTTTCTGTAGGAATAAATAAGAGATGGTAGCTTGATTTAAAATGAACAATCGTTCAAATAAGTCTTGAATAATTGTCGCTAACAGGCTACATTTTTATCACTCAATGGCGATCTATTCGTCAAAATAAATTCAACGATACGATAGGGGCACATTATGGGAAATGAATATATACCACCAAAAGTCTGGTCTGACAGCACGGAAAGTGGTGGAACATGGGCCAGTATCAACCGTCCTGTGTCAGGGGCTACGCATGATAAACCGCTTCCTATCGGTGAACATCCAATACAGCTGTATTCTATGGGGACGCCAAATGGTCAGAAAGTGACGATCATGCTTGAGGAGTTGCTTGCGATAGGTAAAAGCGAAGCGGAATATGATGCACATCTAATTAATATAATGGAAGGAGACCAGTTCTCTTCTGGTTTTGTCGAGGTTAACCCTAACTCTAAAATCCCTGCATTAGTTGATCATTCTGTCGATGCATCCACGATGCTATTTGAATCTGGTTCTATACTTTTGTACCTAGCAGAAAAGTTTGATAGCTTTTTACCAACCAACGGTGCGCAGCGAGCGTCTGTGATGAATTGGTTGTTCTGGTTACACGGGAGTGCGCCATATTTAGGCGGTGGGTTTGGTCATTTTTACGCCTACGCGCCGGAGAAATTCGAATACCCCATTAATCGTTTTTCAATGGAAATCAAACGACAGCTTGATTTGCTGGATAAGCAATTAGCACAAACACCCTATATTGCGGGTGAAGAATATAGCATCGCAGACATCGCTATTTGGCCATGGTACGGTAATCTGGTACTTGGCAATGTTTATGATGCCGCTGAATTCCTAGACGTGAAAAGTTACCCCAATCTGGTTCGGTGGACCCATCAAATCGCCGATCGACCTGCCGTTCAAAGAGGACGAATTGTAAACCGTTCTTGGGGTGAAGATTGGGAAGCCGTCGCGGAACGCCATAGTGCCGATGACATTACCAATGCCATGAAACTTAAGCCTTAGCATTCTCATTGCGGGGTTTTCCTGACTCGGCTTTAAATACTCATAAACCTGATGGAATAGCTGCTTTTGCGCGGTCTACGAAGTCAGGTTTATTTGATCTGATTTAATAAAGTTACATATCAAGCTGTAAAATTCACTGATCAGCAATATCGTATTAAAGCACCTTATAAAGAAATTTTCGTCTTAATGAAATTAATTATCCGTCTAACCTTTCTATTTAAAAGCCAGAGCAAGACATTAATGAGTCGCTTGTTTACTTTGAACTGAAAAAAGTAGATAACATTAGTATCTCTGCAATGAAGGTAAAATGTTGATGCCCCAAAAAAACCAGATGCTATTGGCATTAGCAATATTGCTCTGTTTAGCGATTTATTTTGACATGCAATCTTTAGTAACGCTCGATGAACTAAAAGGGTCGATTACTAAATTTAAACAGTGGAGAACAGAGTCACCTGTTTTAGTTATCGGTGGATTTATACTGCTGTATGTTTCGGTTGCTACACTCTCTTTACCTGGTTCCGGGCTGTTAACACTGACATCAGGTGCGCTGTTTGGGTTAGTTGAGGGAGTTGGCATAGCAGTAATAGCGTCAAGTATTGGAGCGCTTTTTGCTTTCTTGATTTCTCGTTATTTACTTCGAGAATTTATCAAAAACCGTTTTCCAGAACAATTAGCCACGATAAACCAAGGGATAAAAAAAGAGGGGGCCGTCTATTTATTTTCGTTACGGTTAATCCCTATATTTCCTTACTTTATTGTAAATATATTGATGAGTGTGACAGCACTGAGAGCATGGACGTTTTATTGGGTAAGCGCGTTAGGGATGATTCCTGTGACCGCCGCTTATGTGAATGCAGGAACACAACTCGCTCAGATCGATAGTGTCTCTAGCGTCCTTTCCGTGAAGTTGATGTTGTCATTTTCATTGTTGGGCCTTATTCCATTCATTGCAAAAATGGTAGTTAATAAAATGAAAAAAGATGCAGTAAGCAAAAATTGGACAAAACCAAAGAAATTTGATCGCAACTTAATTGTTATTGGTGCTGGTGCTGGTGGGTTGGTGACCAGCTATATCGCGGCAGCAGTAAAGGCTAAAGTGACCTTAATAGAAGCCGGAGAAATGGGTGGGGATTGTCTGAATTACGGTTGTGTACCAAGCAAAGCAATTATTAAAAGCGCCAAAATGGCGAATCATATCAAAAATGCCCATCATTATGGTTTAGAAGATTCGATTCCTCAATTTTCCTTTAAAAAAGTGATGCAACGTGTTCATGACGTTATAGCAGAAGTTGCACCCCATGACAGTGTGGAACGCTATACCAGCCTTGGTGTTGATGTTGTAAAAGGTTACGGAAGATTACTGGACCCGTGGACGGTGGAGATCGCCTATGAAGATGGGTCATCGACTAAGCTGACCGCTCGTAGCATTGTTATTGCCACAGGTGCTCGTCCATTTGTTCCGCCGTTACCAGGCATTGAAGAAGCCGGCTATGTAACCAGCGATACGCTATGGACTGAGTTTGCGAAACTTGATACTGCACCAGAAAAACTGGTCGTGTTGGGTGGCGGTCCAATTGGTTCTGAGCTGGCGCAGTCTTTTTCAAGGTTAGGCTCAAACGTGATTCAAATTGAGATGGCCGATCGAATCATGATTCGAGAAGATCTCGAGGTTTCAGAGTTTGCGACCAAAGCATTGCAAAAAAGTGGTGTGAATATACTTACCTCTCATCAAGCTCTCCGATGTGAACTGAAAGATGGTAAAAAATACATTGTTGTTAAGCACCAAGAACAAGAGATTGAGATCGAATATGACCAACTTCTTTGTGCCGTAGGTCGTAGTGCTCGTCTCGATGGTTACGGGCTTGAAGATCTGGGTATTGAAACCAATCGTACGGTCGTAACTAACGAATATTTGGAAACGCTTCATCCTAACATCTTCGCAGCAGGTGACATTGTCGGCCCATATCAATTTACACACGTCGCCGCTCATCAAGGTTGGTATGCCGCTGTTAATGCTCTGTTTGGGCAGTTCAAAAAATTCAAGGTAGATTACCGAGTGATCCCATGGACAACCTTCATCGATCCAGAAGTTGCCAGAGTGGGTATCAATGAGTACGAAGCGCAAGAGAAAGGAATCGACTATGAGGTAACTCGATTCGAGTTTAAAGAGCTTGATAGGGCCATTACAGAGAGTGCAACCGACGGCTTCATTAAAGTGATTACACCAAAAGGCAAAGACAAAATATTAGGCGTGACCATTGTATCTGAGCACGCGGGTGATTTGATTGCAGAATTTGTTTTGGCCATGAAACATGGCCTTGGTTTGAATAAGATACTGGGTACAATTCATAGCTATCCAACCTGGGCAGAAGCGAACAAATATGCGGCAGGTGAGTGGAAACGGGATCACGCACCGCAAACTATTCTTCGTTTATTAGAGAAATATCATACATGGCGACGTGGTTAACGACACGAAGGTACTGAAATTGATATAATCTGTGCATTAATCGTATTTATATCAAAAGGCCGCACTGTTCCGAGTGAAATGATGCTCAATGTGAATAGCTGCGGCCAAGTTATCTTTAAAGGACTGGGAAATTGAAAAAATTTGTTAATCTTGTTGTTATTATGTTCGTCACACTTTTACCTAGAGCATTTGCCTCTGAGAGCGCGAATCTTTCAGGAAAAGTGTTAGAAGCGATGAATTCAGGTGGCTACGCCTATGTGCTAGTGGAACTAGAGTCAGAGCAGCGATGGTTTGCAGGCCCTAGCGCTCAGATAAATGTGGGTGATGTTGTGTCGTTTAACGAAGAAGGCATTGGCATGACTCAGTTTCACAGCAAAAGCCTCGATCGTGATTTCGACGTTATCTACTTTGTTAATGCCATCCACAATGGCAATAGTGCACCAATCGCTGCATCGGGTAAGGCGGCGCAGTCTGGCGTCGCTATAGGCAAAATAACGCCAGCAGAGGGTGGTAAGACCGTTGCAGACATCGTGGCTCAGAAAGAAGCCCTGTCTGGAAAAACCGTTGTGTTACGAGGTAAAGTGGTAAAATTTAGCCCTCAGATAATGAAAAAGAACTGGTTACATATTCAAGATGGTACGAGTGATCCAGCAACGGGCTTGAATGACCTCACCATCACGACTGCAGATTCTGCTCGTGTAGGTGATATCGTGACGATTACCGGCACGCTGACACTGAATAAAGACTTTGGTTACGGTTATAAGTATGACCTGATTATTGAAGAAGCTACCGTCGTTACTGAGTAGTGAGTTTATTAAATTACTGCCTGATTTTGCACAAAGGACAATCCATGAATAATTACTTGAAGCTCTTTTTGACTGCAGCCTCTTCGCTGATGCTAGCCGGTTGTTTCAGCGAAACGAATAACCTGCCTGATCAGAGGCCAGATTATGCCTATGAGTTGGATACGTGGCAGGAAAACTCTGAGATATATGAATTCACGATGAAAGCGAATCCAGAGCAAGCTTGCATTATGCTTATGCTCGACTCAGGAAAAGATATGGGGCTTTCGTGTATTCCTAAAGGGCCGCAAGGAAAATTAGACAAGTTACTACCAGCGGATTTTGCTTACGAACTAGATACTTGGGCTGCGAACTCAGAGATCTATGAGTTTACGCCGCGTTCAAATACAAATTACTCGTGCCTTATGTATATGCTAGATTCCGGCAATGCTATGGGATTGCGTTGTGCGCCCAAGGCAAGCAAAGCTTTAGAAACTCAATCTCAAAGTGAGCAACCTTTAAGTAAATAGACATGCGTGACTAACAACCACGAGTGATTGAAAATGAGTAGCCTGCAATAGAAGCGCAACGTGATAGTTATTTGAAAAGCTGTATCGATATGTTTTTGAGCTATGTCCGCATTAAATAACAAGGCAGGTTTCCCTGCATTGTTATTTAAGCCGACGGTATATCCTCCATCGCCATCTCTTTATCTGTATCTATCCACCAAGTAAGGATCAACGTACTTAGCCCTGCTAAACCGAAACTGATCACGAGTGGAAATACTGAACCATCAAAAAAGGCGCCAATTGCAAATGCGAGCAAAGCGGAAATTATGGTGGAGACCGAACCAACAATTGCCGAACCTAATCCCGCTGACTCACCCAGAGGCTCCATGGCGAGGGCGTTGATATTACCAAATATCATTGCGAGGCTGAAGAAAGTCGCCAGCATGTAAAGGGTGGTTAAGGCTAACGGTGGGTATCCGCCAAAGTTGATGGTAACAACAACAAACAGAGCGGCAATCATGCTGATAGCAATAAGTGCAATGCGGACAATGTAACGCATTCCATACTTCATGACGTTTTTGCCATTGATGTACGATGAGACTCCAAAGGCAAGCGTTAGCCCAGCAAAATAGAGTGGAAACCATTGACCTAATTGATATGTTTCGGTAAAGAGTTGGGAAGCCGAACTCAAATAGAACACAAATGGCCCTGAAATGATGCCTGCCGAAATTGTATAGCCAATAGATCGACGATTTTTAAGAATAGAACCGATAGCGGCCAACATCGCGGATGCGGAGAACTTAGCTCTATTTTCTGCTTTTAGCGTTTCCTCCTGTCGAATCAGATACCAACTGAGGGAAATCAACCCCACGACAAGAATAGCGAAGAAGATACTTTGCCAGTTAACCAACGTTAAGATTAACTGACCAAAAAGGGGGGCAAGCATAGGGACAAGAACAAAAATCATCATAATAAATGACATGACTCTGGCCATTGCACGCCCTTGATAGAGATCTCGAATAATGGCAACAGAGATAACCCTTGGGGCTGCTATACCGAATCCTTGTAAGAAACGGCTAAAAACCATCATGTCATGATCCGTCGCGGTCATTGCCATGATACTCCCGACAATAAATACGCTATACCCAGCAACAATAGAAAGACGCCTACCTATTGAGTCGGAAAGCGGCCCAAACAAGAGTTGGCCTAAAGCTAAACCGACGAAAACGGCGACGATGAAATGTTGAGCGTCTTTTGGGCTAGGTGAATGTAATTCAATCGCCATAACCTGTAGTGCGGGTAATATCGCGTCGATAGATAAGGCAACAATAGACATCATTAATGCCATCATTATGATGAATTCATTGAAAGGTAACTCTTTTCTTTGGTACTGCTTCATGTAAAAACTCTCGTATTTATTTATTCTTTAGTGAGGTTGGATTGAGTGAAATATAACAACCATTTCGATTGTCAAAGCTACCGTTCACTTTACTTATACTGAGAGTCTAATAGTTAAAGCTAACTTTAAGTCAAGAATTTATTTTAATGAGCATCACCATTCCAATTTACAGGAAAAAGTCTCCCTTATTCTTGAGAAAGTTCCGTCAATACCTGTTTAAAAGTGTCTACTGGGTGGGCACCACTGAGGGCGCTGGTCCGATTAAATACAACCGTCGGTACGCTAGTAACGCCAAGTTGAGTCCAGTAATTTTCGGTTGTCCGAACGTCATCACGATGTTCTTTATCATCCAAACGACGGATGCCTTCCGCCCCATTAAGCCCAATACTGTTCAGTTCTTCAATTAGGATGCTTCTATTTGATATGTCTTTTTGCTCGGTAAAAAAAGCGCTGAAAAGGCGTAATTTGAGTTCTGTTTGCTTGCCCATTTCTTTGGCGTATTCAAGCAAAATATGCGCTTCAAAAGTATTAACCATCTTCATGTCATCAAAATATTTGAACTCAAAGCCGTGTACGGCACCTTGCGTAGTAATGTTTTCGCGCGCGCGAGCACTCTCTTCTGCTGACGAACCGTATTTTCTTGCGATATGTTCTCTCAGACCTTCGCCTTCTGCCGGCATATCTGGGTTGAGTTCGAACGGTTGCCACTCTATCTCTACCTGTTCTTGCATACCTAATTCATCGATCGCGGCTTTTAGGTGTTTATAACCTACGATGCACCAAGGACATACCACATCCGAGACAATATCTAGCTTTATTTTCTTGTTCATCTTCTTACCTTTACCCCTTTTCTGGATGGGCGACTTGAGTGAGTTGGCCCCCGCGTGCTCATTAAATTGAACGACTGTTCATTAAGGGTGATAATACACCTAAAATGCCGATGTGAGAAGTCGGCGGAAGAATTAGTTTTAGCGGCTTTTATTCATCCGAGATAGTAAGCACTATTTTACCAACGTGCTCTTTTTTCAAGAACTCTACTTGAGCGATATTTATATCTGCAAGCGGGAATGTTTTTGCAACAAGAGGAACAATTTGCCCGCGCTCAATCTGATTAATCAAGTTATGGAATACATGAGGGGCCAAAACGGTACAACCAAAGAAGCTCAAATCCTTTAAATATAAGGTTCTTACGTCAAGATTGACATGTGCTCCTGCAATAGCACCTGAAACAGCGTAACGTCCAGATGGGCGCAATACCTCTAGGTATTGCGCCCATTGTTCACCCGCGACTAGATCAATGATGACATCAACACTGTTTTCACCGAGGATCGCGACTAAATCGGCAGTACGTGCAATCACTTTATCTGCTCCAATATCGAGCAATTGTTGACTTTTACTCGGGCTCGTCATGGCAATAACGTAAGCACCACGAGCTTTAGCTAATTGAATCGCTGCGGAACCAACGCCTCCTGAAGCACCTGAAATTAGAACGGTATCAGACTGATTAACGTTGGCGCGCGTAAGCATGTTTTCAGCGGTTGAATAGGAACAAGGGAATGAAGCAAGTTCGGTGTCTGTTAAAGGCGTCTCTACGCGGTACGCGTGCTTTGCAGAGACAACAATATATTCAGCGAAACCTCCATCACATTCAGAGCCCAAATACCAGGGCGGGGTGCGTGTCTGACCTTTTACTTCACTAAGGCATGGCTCTATAAGAATACGTTCACCGATTCGTTTCGTATCGACCTTCTCACCAACGGCGACTATTTTTCCGCAGACATCCGCGCCTTGTATTCGAGGGAAAGACAACGCGTTACCAGACCAACTGGCTTTATTGTCTATTGCTTCGTTTTTTGCGTACCAACCAATTCGAGTATTGATGTCGGTATTATTTACGCCTGCGGCAGAGACCCGGATTAGAACTTCATTATCAGATGGAGTAGGAACGGTAATGTCGTTACGACATTGAAGCATGTCAGAATCACCGTAACCAACAAGTTGAATACCTTTCATTTGTTTTGGAATCGTTGTCATAGTTTGTATCTCTATCTACATTTGCATCGGTTTTATTCAATGTCTATTTGAGCATGTGGGCGACGGCTTTTTTTGCGGCAGTAATAGCATCATGTCCTATTACTGGCCATGCGCTTGAAACACCCTCATGGAGTAAATAGAGAATGGTGGCTAGATCTTCTCTTTCACTTTGATGAGCAAAAACGTGTTGGACATCGAGCTTGTATTTTTTTACTGCTTGATTGATTAGCGAGTTATTCGGGAAAGCGGCGATGGCATTCATCGATAGGCAACCATTAGGGGCGCTTTTTACCATCCATTGCTCAAGCTTATCGAAGATACAAAGAATAGAATCGGTTTTGTCTGAGGGTAAATTGTTGGTTAAGATCGCTAGATACCGTTGGTGACGATATTCGAGTGCGCCCACAATCATGGCTTCTTTTGATGGGTAATATCGGTAAAGAGTACGCAAGCTTACGTTACATGCTGTTTTTAACTGTGCGACACTTGGTTCGGCAAAACCATGTCGACTGAAAGCCTCTTCTAGGCTTGCGGCTATTTGATCTTTAGTCATTTGATTCTCTGAGTATAATATTGACAAGGTAGAACATTCATTCTACCAGGCAAGAGTAGAATGAATGTTCTACCTTGTCAATTGCGATTGAGAACCTGAAAAGGATTTAAGGCATTATTAATCTTTTAGCTCGATGGCTCTGAATTAAGGTGTAACCACCAGAACTGACGATAAGTAGGCTACCTAATAGCGTTGTTGTATCGGGCGTTTCACCGAATACAAATACACCAAGGATTAATGCAAACAATAATCGACTATATCGAAAAGGCGCGACGACAGAGACGTCACCAGTGCGCATCGCAATGGTTAATGCATTATAAGCGGCAACACCAAATAAGATTGCACCGACTATTTTGAGCCCAGTAATGAGGTCCATCTGCAGTGGCTCGCCACTATACGCAAACATGGCTAATCCTGTTGGGATCATGACAAAAAAACCGTAGATGCCTAATTGCGTATTGGATAAAGTGGCGGGTGCAGCACGTGTGGCGAGGTCTCGACCTGCAAATCCTATCGTTGCCACAACAGCAAAAATAGAGGCCGTTTCGAATCCTTCGAGGCCAGGTCTAATGATCATTAATACACCAACCAATCCGACTAAAACAGCCATCCATCGTTTCAGTCCAATCCTTTCACCGAAGAAAAATGCGGCACCTAGCATGGCGATTAAAGGCGTCGCTTGTAATATAGCGGAAGCGCTAGAGAGTGTGGTTAACGTAATCGCTAAGGCGAAAGAGAGTCGGCCAGAGACTTCACAAAAGGCACGGATAATAATGGGGCGGGAAAGAATGGCAGGGTGAAAAATGATTTCTCCTTTCTTTTTGGTTAACAACGCGAAAATGGCTGTTCCGCCTAATCCAAATAGCGCCAATATTAATCCGACGTTAGTGGTATTTGCGGCGGATTTTATCAGCATGTCCTCAATGGAAAACGCCGCCATGGCGAGTACCATAAAGATACTGCCTCGAGTATTGTTCAAAAACGCGCTCCTATTCTTCCTTGAGTTCTCGCACTAGCATA
Organism: Vibrio sp. VB16; assembly: GCF_015594925.2. Classification (NCBI taxonomy): domain Bacteria; kingdom Pseudomonadati; phylum Pseudomonadota; class Gammaproteobacteria; order Vibrionales; family Vibrionaceae; genus Vibrio; species Vibrio sp. VB16. The sequence continues at coordinate 233,170 of NZ_CP087591.1, read as the reverse complement.
ACCTAAGCGACAAGGTTCAATAACCCCGCGTTGTCTTTTTTCTCAATTACTGATGAAAATTTCACGGACACAGTGCCTTATGTACACACCATTAAATGCAAGAAAGTGAGCAGTGGACAACCCGGAATCGATCTGTCCACTAGGAGAGCAGAGTCTTTAAGTGACTAATTTATTTTCAAAGACTAGGTTTTGAACTTTGAAACCAAAGCAGTCAGTTGCGTGGCCACTTCGCCAAGTCTCACTGAGTTTAATCTCGCGTTGTTAGAGATCTCATGCACGACAGAAGCATCGGTATGTATTTGGTGGATGTGGCTATTAATATCTTCAACCACTTGATGCTGCTCTTCTGTCGCGGTTGCGATTTGAATATTCATATCTCGGATTACTTCAACTGCTGTGGAGATCCCCTCGAAATTACCATGGACAGATGCAGTGATATCCACCGTCTCTTGTGAAGCGGCGAGGCTATGTTTAATCTGAGTTGATGCTCCCTGTGTGCGCATTTGTAATCGCTGAACTAAATCGTTGATCTCACCCGTCGAATCAGAAGTGCGTTTTGCCAGAACTCTGACTTCATCAGCAACGACGGCAAATCCTCTTCCCTGGTCTCCGGCGCGCGCGGCCTCAATTGCCGCATTGAGTGCAAGCAAGTTTGTTTGTTCGGCAATCGCCTTGATGGTATCTAAGATAGCGGTAATATCCTGACTATCTTGTTCCAGTTCATCTATTGCGTCTGACGACTGCGTTAATAAGGTCGCCAACTGGTTGACACTTGCTACAGCCTTATCGATATGGTCTTGCCCTTCATTAACCAGCTGTTGTCCCTCTTCTGCGGCCCCAGCGGCTGCATTACAGGAGTTTGCAACTTCGTGCGTTGTTGCGACCATCTCGTTGAAAGCGGTCGACACCATCTCAACGGCTTGGTTTTGGCTTTCGGCAGTGTCGGCCATATTTTGTGATATTGAGATCGCTCGTTGAGAGGATTTTTCCATCTCTTGACCTGCACTACTTATTTGACCAACAAGATTTCGAATGGCTTCAAGGAACTGGTTGAAATAGATTGCAAGCCTGCCAGTTTCATCATTTGAACGGACCTGAAGTGTATTGGTTAAGTCTCCTTCACCCGATGCGATGTCGCGCAGACCATTTGAAACGGCAAGCATTGGCTTGGCGATCTGGTTGGCTAATAGTGTGGCACCGGCAATGAGAAGGACGGTAAGCAATAAAACAATAATGGCAATGATTTGAGTAATATTATTACTGGAGTTCATCACCTCGTCTTGGCTGATAAGGCCTATAAACTTCCAACCCAATTTATCGGATGGAAATATATTGGCCATGTAGGTTTGACCATTGAGGTCAACTTCCACCAGTCCAGAGTTAGTTTTGTTTAAAAGCTGGTAAGCGTCGCCGAGGTCAGAGAGCTGTTTAAAGTTATTATCTGAATGTCCAGCATCAACCAATATATTGCCGGTCTCTTCAACCAGCATTAGATAACCTTCTTCACCAAGTTTGATACGCTTAATCATGTCGGTTAACGTCTTCAATGAGACGTCAATCGCGATAACTCCGCCATTTTGGCTATTTTTTGTCGAATAGCTCAGCGCTGTACTGAGAATGACAGCGTCATCGGGCTCCCAGTAATAAGCGTCACCTCGAACCGTATTTTTTGGGTTGTCCAATGCCATTTTGTAGAAAGGGCGAGAACGTGGGTCATAATTTTCAGGATTTGCCCCCATAGGCCATTGAATGAATCCGCCATATTGGGTGCCCATGTAAATATAAGAATAGTCAGGGTGAGCACGACCTACGTCATTGAATAATGCAAAGATTTCGCTCTCAATACCGTCATTTTTATCCGGTGTCATTGTAGCACTGCTCTGATCAATATAACGGGTAATAGTATTATCATCTTGATATAGATTGGCGTGCTTTGCGAGATAAGCAATGTTTTCTTCTATGCCTTTAAAATAGACAGAGATGGTGTTGTCAACCTGGCGCATTTCATTACTGCTGTTATCAATAAAGCTATCAATAGCTTGCGTTCTTAAAAGGTTAACAACAAATATGGAAACAATTAATACAGGTAGTATGCTGGCAATAATCAATGCCAATAGTAGTTTCTTTTTTATATTCATTTGGTTGCTCTTTGATCCTATGATTCGATAGTGTCAGCCGCCGCGAATAAAAATAGTCTGTAAAAATGTGTATTGTCAGGTTGAATGGAATTTCATCCGTGAGTTATCTAACTAAGTTAGAGGGTAACTAGTCTTTTATTCGTTTCAATGACTGCGGAAAGTCAATTTCAATAAGATATCCCCTCTCAAACGTATCGTAGAGAGGGGATAGTGATTTTGTCGATTTAATTTAGCGATGCGAAAGAGTATTAGGCTTGATAGTCAGCTCAAAATGCCCAACGATGCTTTTTAGTTAGCAACTTAGTGGTAGCGTTCCTTCCCATGTGACTTGGCGGTATCGGTCAGCGTTTGTGTCACCTTCTGTGCTAAAAATCATTACGACGGCATCTTTATCCAAGCCAATCTCTTTGGCAATGCTTTTCCCTTCTTCGTGACTTGCGAGCAAGTACAATAGACCGGTAGTGATAGCACCTGACTCACCACTAGTGATTGCTTGGTCGCCACTCAATGGGTTGCCCAAAATGCGCATGCCAGTTGCAGCAACACTATCGTCAACGGAAACAAACAGATCGCTTGAATCACGAAGGATTGGCCAAGTAATTGGATTTGGTTCACCGCAGGCCAGCCCGGCCATAATTGAATTCAGATCACCTGAAACATTGACGATGCTACCATCACTACTTGAACCGGAGCGTAAGATGCAATCCGCCGCACTAGGTTCTGCAATAATGGTTTTAAAGTTTTCTGAGCCTAATTTGTCAACCAAATAACCGAGAATGCCACCGGCCATTGCGCCGACGCCAGCTTGAAGGAAGACGTGGGTCGGCATTCCGTCAGGCATCGTGGCGGCTTGTTCAATGGCTTCATCTGCCATGGTCATATAACCTTGGGAGATCCAAGTCGGAATTTTTTCGTAACCTTCCCACGCAGTGTCTTGTACCAACATCCACTCATTTTCTTGAGCAGTCTGATTGGCTAATCGAACCGTATCATCATAGTTAACATCGGTAACAATACATTCAGCACCTAAGCCTTTGATACGAGTCACACTGGCTAGAGATGAACCTTTAGGCATGTAAACAACGGCTTTTTGGCCCATTTCTCTTGCTGCCCACGCGACACCCGTACCGTGATTACCGGCTGTTGCCGTGGTAAACACTAATGGTTTTTCGAGCTTAGAAGCAACGGTTTTCAGGTTAATATCAGAGATATCTTCACCAAGGTGTTCGGCTAACAGTTTACCAAGAGCATACGATCCACCCAGTACTTTAAAAGCGTTCAAACCAAAACGTTTCGACTCATCTTTTATCAGTATGGATTTAACGCCCAGTTTCTCAGCTAGGCTAGGAAGTGATACCAATGGTGTCGCTTGATAACCTTCAATTTGCTTATGAAAATCACGTGCATCTCGAGCGGAAGATTGATTAAAAATAGGAGAGGCTTTACCCGTATAGAATTTGTTTTTAGATATATTCAACATAATGGTTTCTTTTAAATGAGTAAGGTGGACTGAAGAGGAGAGCCATATTACTTATGACTCTCTCTGGTCGTTACTTTTTGATGTAGGCAACCGCTTCAACTTCAACCAACGCATCCTTAGGTAGACGTGCAGCTTGAATGCATGAACGTGCTGGTGCGTTTTCTGTACCGAATACTTCCGTGTATATCTCGTTGAAGGCAACAAAATCTGCCATATCTGCCAAGAAACAGGTTGTCTTAATAACGGTATCTATCGATGCTCCACCGGCTTCAAGTACTGATTTTAAGTTATTTAAAGACTGAAGGGCTTGTTCCTTAATTCCACCATCAGGAAAGGCCATAGTCTCTGGGTTTAACGGAAGTTGACCAGAAGTAAAAACGAGCTCTTGAAAGGCAAGAGCCTGAGAATATGGGCCAATTGCTGCTGGAGCTGCGTCAGTGTGAATTTTTGTTTTCATTGCGTTTCTCTCTTGTTTAATACTACGATCTAAACTCGCGGTTATACTTGTATATAGCATGACGAGTTATGCCAAGGCGTTCAGACACTAATGCTGTCGCCTCTTTAAGTTCAAAAATACCGTTTTCAAACAATTGCTTGGTAATGGCTTTGTTTTTTCCTTTCAAGTTGATCGCCGCATCGTTTTCGATTTCGAGAATTGCATTTTCTAAAGCGTTCTCAATTACCTCACTAGGAGATGAACTGAAATTTTCATGAACACCGACATGAGTGCTGGCCATATCTGGCATCAATGTTTTGATGATTTCCGGAAATGGGTGAGACAAATTCATGTTGATACAGAACAAGCCAATTGGTTTCCCTTCTTCGCCCGCTAACACACATGTCGTTGATTTTAACAAAGCCCCTTCCTTCGCATTGGTGAAATAACTCTTTGGAGTTACATTCCCCGTTTTTTCGAAGGCGTTAAGCATCTTTAATCCCATGTCCGTTATCGGTGAACCTAATTTACGGCCCGTGTGATGGCCGTTCACTATTTTCACCACAGAGTTTTCAAAGCTTTCGAATGAATGGATCACCACTTCACAGTGGGGACCGATGAATTCGGCGATGGTCTCTGCTAAACGAAAATTGGACTCTAAATACTCTCTGTCTTTGTTGGTAAAAACTATATTGAATGATTTGTATGCTTTAGCGTTCATTTTAGGTCACTAATGTTAACTATATCTGCTATCCATTCTCTTTATTTTGCACTCAAAATGCAACTATTCGATCAACTATCTGGTTTTATAAGACTATATTTTAGAACTTCGATCAAGTCTAAAGTTACATAAAAGGAACTGAATGTGACAAAAGTCATCATTTTGGTCATCTGGCTGGTATTTCAGTTAACTTATGGTAACTTTAAGTGGTTCGTCACATTAATTGGGTGAATTATCATTAAGATGTCATCCCGTACCGTAAACAAAATTTAACTGAAAGATATCTTGCTAAACAGCACGAATCATACAAATAGATAAGAGGTTCCAATGAATTTTCTAAACAGAGGCTTTGAACAAGCCGAATTTGAAAATAGAACAGAAAGAGCTCAGAAAATCATGCATGACCAGAAATTGGATGCGATGATTTTTACAACAGAACCAAATGTTCGTTACTTTACCGGTTTTCATACACAGTTTTGGCAAAGCCCAACTCGCCCATGGTTTGTTGTTGTTCCTGCACAAGGTAAGCCTACGGCAATCGTTCCTGAAATCGGTGCGAGTGGTATGGCTGGAACGTGGATAGACAACATCATCACTTGGCCGTCGCCACGTCCAGAAGATGACGGTATTAGCTTGGTTGCTAGCGTTCTGAATTCATTGCCTTGTAAACATGGCCGCGTCGGAGCAACGTTAGGAATCGAATCACATTTGCGTATGCCTGTTAACAATTATCTTCAGCTGACAACGATGGTTAAAAAAGAGTTTGTTGATGTTTCTTTAGCGGTTCATGAACTTCGTCAAATTAAATCTCAAGCTGAAATTGAAAAAACCAGAGAGATTTGTCGCATTACAAATGTCGGTTTTGCTAAGATCCCTGAATACGCAAAAGCAGGAATGACAGAGCGAGAAATTTGTAAGCAATTCCGTATTGATATGCTTTTAGAAGGGGCAGATGAATGTCCTTACATCATCGCAGGTTCTGGTCCAGATGGGTATGACAGCATTATTATGGGACCGACGGATCGCGTAATTGAATACGGCGATGTTTTGATCATCGATACCGGTGCAGTACGTGACGGTTATTTCTCTGATTTTGACCGCAACTGGGCATTTGGAGACGCAAGCGAGCAAACAAAAGCGGCGTATCGCGCCACTTATGAAGCGACGACGAAAGGGTTTGAAGCGGCTCGTCCTGGAGCAACAACAACCGATATCTACAACGCGATGTGGGGCGTACTGGAAGCGAATGGTGCACTAGGAAACGACGTTGGTCGTCTTGGTCATGGTTTGGGTATGGAACTCACTGAACGTCCATCAAACACAGCAACAGACAACACAATTCTCAAGCCAGGAATGGTCATGACACTAGAACCTGGAATGGTTTATGCCCCAGGCAAATCTATGGTTCATGAAGAGAATATTGTCATCACAGAAGATGGTGCGGAATGGTTAAGCGAACGCGCTGAACCTGAACTCATCGTACTTAAATAGTTCGCAGGAGAACCTTTTTATGTCAGCGAATCAACCAGAACTCAAACAAGGCAAGATGCTGTTTACCAGCACGCTTTGCTTTATCTTTATTGTTGTAGCAACCGGAATTTTATTCCCTGAACAGTTGTACAACGTAGGCATCGGAACAATGACCTATCTAACCGACACGTTTGGTTGGATATACATGGCGGGTTCTTTTGCTTATGTAATGGTGATGTTTTACTTTGCATTTAGTAAGTACGGTAACATCAAATTTGGTCCTGATGATGCCAAACCTGAATTCAGCACTTTCTCTTGGATTGGTATGCTGTTCTCTGCTGGTATGGGTACAGTCATGCTTTATTGGGGTGTTGCAGAACCTGTTTACCATTATATGCACCCACTATCTACAACAGGTATCGACCCACAAACTGCAGAAGCCGCTGAGTTTGCAATGAAGCAGAGCTTCATTCACCAAGGTATTCAAGCATGGGCTGCATTCTCTGTTGTTGGTCTTGTTCTTGGCTATTTGATGTACCGTAAGAATGAAAGCGGTCTTATCAGTAATATTCTTATTCCTTGGGGCCGCGGTAAAGCGAATGGCAACTTGGGTAAAATGGTTAACCTGATTTGTGTATTTGGTGCGATTGCCGGTATCTCAACGTCTCTTGGTCAAACCGGATTGTCATTAGGTATCAGCTTTTCGTATCTATTCGGCACACCGGATGCACCATGGGTTATTTTCTTACTGGTTGGTGTAGTGGCGCTTATCACTATTATATGTACAACAACGGGTTTAGAAAAAGGCATCAAGCTCCTATCTGACTACAATGCATATCTGCTCTTTGGTTTGATCATTCTTGTTGCGATTGTTGGTCCAACGACCATGATGATCAACGTTTACTTTGATTCTCTAGGCAACTACATCAATGATTTCTTTAAAGATGCATTGATGTTGCCAACATTTGCAGCAGATGAAGAAGCCGGTTGGATCCGTGGTTGGCCTATCTACTACTATGCTTGGGCTATTGCATGGGCACCGTTTGTAGGTCCGTTTATTGCTCGTGTATCTAAGGGTCGTACTGTACGTGAGTTTATCCTTGGCTCTATGCTTATCCCATGTATCGGTATCTTTATCTGGGTTGCATTCTTCGGTACCATTGGTATTCAATCGTCTCCTGAAGTACTAGAAGCTGCTGCGGCATCATCTAAAGCGGCAACCTTTATTGTGCTACAAGACTACCCAATGGGTACGGTTATCTCAATTGGTGTTGTTATTGCTCTTTTCACTTGTTTCATTACTTCACTAAACAGTTCGACGTTTACTCTCGCGAGTATGTGTGAAGATGGGTCTGAAAACCCAAGTAACAAGATGAAGATCATCTGGGTTATCGCGCAGTGTGCAATGGCACTAACATTGATGATGGCGACGAAGACCGGTATCGATATGCTGCAAAGTATCAGCTTGATATTTGCACTGCCATTGATGTTTGTTCTCTTCCTATGTATCTGGAGTACATTCAAGATGTTCCGTGAAGAGTTCTCTGAAGAGACGTTGGCCGCTAAAGCTGCAGTGTTAGAATCTGAAAAAGTAACGTTAGAAAAAGCTGAGCAAATGAGTTAATAACACTTATTGAAACAGCCGGCCCCTAACTCTTTATTCAAGATTAGGGGCCTATTTATAAACAAAAATTGAGAGGTTCCGATGACAATCGAACAACAAGTTATCGAATGGCGTCACCATATTCATAAACACCCTGAGTTTGGCTTTGAAGAAGAGCTAACATCCGCATTTGTTGCTGAAAAACTTGAAGAGTTTGGCATCGATGTTCATCGTAATATTGGTAAAACAGGTGTGTTGGGAATCTTAAAATGTGGTGACAGTGAACGTTCTATTGGCTTAAGAGCCGACATGGATGCATTGCATATTATAGAGAAAAATACCTTTGCTCATGCTTCAGTTCACGATGGAGTGATGCATGCTTGCGGGCATGACGGTCATACGGCAATGTTATTGGGTGCAGCAAAAGTACTCTCTGAAACCAAAGATTTTGATGGCACCGTCTATTTTATTTTTCAACCGGGTGAGGAACATGGCGTAGGGGCAAAAGCAATGATTGCCGATGGCCTTTTCACTAAGTGGAAGATTGATGAAATCTATGCGATGCATAACCTTCCTGGCATTCCAGAAGGGAAGTTCGTTACTCGACCTAGTTCTATAATGGCGAGTGAAAGTAGCTTTGAAATAGACGTGATAGCCACTGGTGGGCACGCGGCTTTACCACATATGGGAACAGACCCAATCGTTGTTGGCGCTCAAATTGTTACCGCATTGCAGACGATCGTTTCTCGGAATTTAAGCTCGATCGATGAAGTTGCCGTGATTTCTGTTACTGAATTTACAACGAATGGAACGACAAATGTCATCCCTTCTCGTGTAAAAATAAAGGGTGACACTCGTAGCTTTACCGATTCTGCTTTGCATAAAATAGAAAAAGCGATCGAAAGAGTCGTCGCTGGGCAATGTATGTCCGCGGGTGTTGATTATAATTACGAGTTTATTAATACGTTTTTGTCCACCATCAATTCCCCAGACGAAACGGCGCACGCGATTAACGCCGCGACTACGGTTGTCGGTGCGGATAATGTAGTAGGAAATTGCGAACCGTTCACCATTAGTGAAGATTTCTCTTTCATGCTTCGAGAAGTTAAAGGGTGTTACATTCTGGTAGGTAATGGACAGGGTGAGTGCGGCGGTACGGCTCTTCATAACCCACATTATGATTTTAATGACAATATTTTAATTAAGGGTGTGAGTTATTGGAAAGCGCTTGTCGAGCAGCAGCTGGTTAAGTCGGTTCTTTAGCCAACAATATCGACCTTAATCTGTTCTAAATCGTTCAGCCATAAGGTCGATAAAACTCCTCACTTTCGACGACGAAAATCGACTTTCTCGATGAATAATGTGTATGGGTAACGGGGCTGGTTGGTAAGGTTCTAATACCGTGATAAGACGATTATCTTTGCGCTCCTCGACGACTTGATAAGAAACGGCTCGGGTAATGCCAAGCCCAGCCTTCGCCGCTTCGATTGCGGACTGATTAGTCGTCACGGTAAGCCGAGGCTGAATATGAAGCTTGGTTTTTTCACCGTTATACGTAAACAACCAGTCACGAGAGAAGTTGTTTGAAGAAGAACTGATAATCGTGTGATGCTTCAAGTCTTTTGGCGTTACTGGGTGACCAGTTTTCGCTAAATAGTCGGGTGAGGCCACGAGTATTAAATCAACCTCTCCTATTTTTCGTGCCCTCATACTTGAGTCTGCTAATTCTCCAATACGAATACCCACATCGAACCCTTCTTCTAGTAGATTTACGGTCCTATCCAAAAAAGCCGCGTTAACATTGGCTTCAGGAAAACGGTTTAAATATTCCACCACCACTGGCATTACATGCTTTTGACCAAACATTACGGGTGCGGTAATACTCAAATCGCCTTTAGGTTCAGAGTTGATGCCAATCGCTGCTTCATTGGCAAGTTCAACGTCTTGCAAAATCCGACGAGCGTCCTCTAAATAACGTAGACCGACATCCGTTGCTCGTACATAGCGAGTAGTACGGGCGAGCAGTTTTATACCCAAATGTTCCTCCAAAGAAGAGATGGCTCTGGTTACTGCTGGTGGAGACATATTTAAAAACCGTGCTGCCGCCGCAAAACCTTCATTCTCTGCTACTGCTACATAAACTCGCATGAGGTGCAGTTGGTCCATATTGTCATCCTATTATTCCATTTGGTGGAATAATCAATTGTGCATTATAGATATTCTTTACTCAAACGATTTTTGGCAAACTGTTTACGTCGAGTGAGGGAGGCCTCACTAATTAACACTCACACATAAAAATGTTGGTTGAGTGTCACTATTCAAATTAAAAGGAAATCACATGAGCCGCATCAATCTAGTGTCAGAAAATCAAGCAAATATCGAACAAAAAGAACTTTACTCCGCTATCCAAGAACAACTTGGTGCCATTCCTAATTTTCTAAAAGTATTTGCCAATTCACCTGCTGCATTAAAGGCGTTTCTCGGGCTACATACTATCGCAGGCGATGGCAGCTTAGATGCGCAAACACGTGAAAGAATAGCGCTTGGGTTGGCGGAACAAAATGCCTGTCAATATTGCGTATCTGCACATACTGCTATCGGTCGAAAAGCGGGTTTATCCAATAGTGAGATGCTTGAAAATCGAAAAGGGAGCAGTGAAGACAGTAAAGCGGCGATAGCTGTAAAATTTGCTCGTTCATTAGCGGATAAAAATGGCGAGGTGTCGACCGCAGAGTTATTGCAGGTCAGAAATGCAGGGTATAGCGATGCTGAAATCGTAGAGATTATTACCCACGTGGGTATGAATGTATTGACCACTATTTTAGGTAAGGCGAGCCGAGTAGAAATCGATTTTCCAAAGATCGATTTATATAACCAGTAACAAGCGAGCGGGCATTCAATACAAATTCGAGTTTTCTTGATTAGATTTCATGAAAACTCGGGTGTAATAAAATTAATGAGGGGCAGAACATGCCACATAAATACGCAGAATTGATGTTTACCGATGATGTTAAGCAGGTACAACGTGAAATGGGCAGTCGCAGTGGTTACGAGTCAATGGAACATGGCGAAGATTATAACTTTCTGTTCTCCGATGTCGAAGCGTCATTTATAGAAGGACGAGATAGCTTCTATATGGCGAGTGTTAACAATGCGGGTTGGCCTTATGTTCAGCATCGCGGTGGGCCCCAAGGGTTCATGCGCGTACTGGACAATAACAGGCTTGGTTTTGCGGATTTTAGTGGTAACCGACAATACGTGAGCGCGGGTAATTTTCGTGGTAATAATCGAGTGTCGTTATTTTTTATGGATTATCCCAATCAACGTAGACTCAAACTGAGCGGTAGGATTGAACAGGTCGCCGATGACGACTGGGACACCTTAGTTCGTTTGGAAGTTGAAGGGTACCCGGCTGCGGTAGAGCGTGGTTTTGTTATCCATGTGGAAGCATTTGATTGGAACTGCCCGAAGTACATTACCCCTCGATTTACAGAATTGGAAATGTCGGATGTGATCACGCCTCTTTTGGCAGAAAACAAACGGTTAAAGTCGATGGAGAATGCCAAAGATAAGCCAGATAGCGTTGGAGAGGGAGAATTGCCTTTGGTTGTTACTGGTATTCGACAATTAACACCACATATACGAGCCTTCGAACTGCGTCATCGAGACGATATTCCACTGCCTGTTGTGTCGGCTGGAGCACACCTTTCTATCCCCATCGTTCTTGAAAGCGGTGAGCGAATAACACGTCGTTATTCTGTCTGTTCTAATCCTAGTCGCAGAGATATCTATGAGATTGCAGTGCAGCAAGAGCTTGAGGGAGCCGGCGGCTCTAAGGCGATTCACGAACAGTTTGACCTAGGCCTGAAAATTAACTGCGGCTTGCCTGAAAACTTCTTTGAGCTTCATACGGATAACAGACCAACGGTTTTGATCGCGGCAGGTATTGGTATTACGCCAATCAAGTCGATGGCTCAGCAGCTCGCAAAGCAAGGAAGAGAATTTTCGCTTCATTACGCCGGAAAGCAACGAAGTGAGATGGCTTTTCAAGACCGATTATCAAGGGAGTTCGACAATAAAATTCATTTTTATTACTCGAAGGCTAAGCAGCGTCTTAGTTGTGAAAAGATTCTTACTCAAGCACCTGAAAATAGTGTGTTCTACGTTTGTGGTCCACAAGGATTGGTCGATGAAATGCTCGCAGTGGCAGCAACGCTAGGTGTAGATATAGGACGTATTCATTATGAACGCTTTTCGGTGCAATCTACGACGAGTACGCACGCATTTACGGCGGAGCTTGTTAAGTCGAACGTTACTCTAGAGGTGTCGGATAACCAGAGTTTGTTAGAGGCAATTCTAGAAGAGGGCATTGCTATCCCTAGTAGCTGTAATGCTGGAGAGTGTCGAAGCTGTATTGTCAAAATAGATCAGGGTGAGGTTGAGCATAGAGACAACTGTTTGACGGTGTTAGAGCGAGAGAGTTGGATGTGCCCGTGCGTATCGCGAGCAAAACACGGCTCTATAGCGATCAATATCTAGATGATCAATTATTCCCCAAAAGAGACGAACATGAAAAACGTGATACAACCGTTAACGGCTGGATTTGGCGCTACGTTAGCTATTCTTATATTGGCTTATTTGAGAGAATATTACGGGTTGGACCTATGGTTAATGGCCCCTTTTGGTGCAACGACGGTGTTGGTATTTGGTCTGCCAGCTAGCCCTTTAGCACAACCTAAAAATGTGATTTTTGGCCATCTGATTACAAGTGTGATTGGCTTGGTGTTTGTCCATTATGTTGGCGCAGAATATTGGGCACTAGCGCTTGCGACAGGAATGGGTGTATTTGCCATGTTAGCCACAAAAACGACCCACCCACCCGCTGGAGCTAATCCTATTCTGATTATGCTAGTACACCCGAACTGGAGTTTTTTAATCAATCCGGTCTTACTCGGAGCTGTAGTGATTGTCCTTGTTGGCCTTGTTTATCAAAAATTCATTCAGGGTCTCATGAAACCATCAAACTAAACCTTCGCTTTTACTCTTAGATCGAGCGCTTTCGGGTGCTCTTTCTTTGCGTAATAGCGCACAGCGTGCCTAATAACCCATTTCAATTCTTTATCGGCGGAACTCAGCCACTCATCGCACAACTTAAATACCAGATCAGGATGGTCCTTTGCAATATCGCCTAAGCTGTTGGCAACACTCCTTTGCACATAAAGGCTAGAGTCATTTTTTAGTGATTCCAGAATGGGAATGATGGGTGACGGATCCTGAATGAAATTCGGAATGTTTTTCCCCCATGGCAATTTAGGACGTGAGCCTTCTGAGCAGAGTCTACGTACATCTTCACTTGGGTCATTTAACCAACTGGTAAGCACGTTGAGTGTTCGTTCTTGCTGCTCGATAAGAAAAGGACGTATCGAAAACTCAGCGGTAAAACGTTTAGTTAATTCGACTTGTGCTTGAATCGACACATCAAACGGGTCGTCTCCGTCATTATTAGCTGGGTCAAGTCCATAGTCGGCAATGTAGGTGCTAAAGGGGAGGTAGTAAAAAGCGGCGATACCTAAGGTGTCATCTGGCTTGGAAGGAGGTAACATACTGGCGACGATTATTTCCATTGCGTCGCTGTAATTGCTCGGCAAGGTGTGGCGTAAACTTGTCGCAATGTGTTTGGCACGTCCCATGATTGAAAGTGATTCCAATCCGTCAATGGCCTGCTTAGCGAACGTTTGAACATCAAATTCAGAGTATACCAACTCAATATTTCGAGCCATAAACCCGATTGCTTTCTCATTCAGTTGTTCTTTAAGTGGAACACCTTTGACAATACCACGTGAAGCCGTTGGAATCTGAGGGTCTAAATAGTTTGGAATTTCAATCATTGTTGTAACCTAAAAGAGTGGGTCATGTTGCTCAGCTAAACAAATACTGTCTGGCTGAGCAATAAGCAGAATCTATAATACTAAACAAAAATATGCATTGTATGGATTAATTCCAGTGACTTAATTGCGTAAAGTGTGCCACGCCACTTTCACCATTCTCATTGGCTTGCATTAAAGAGAAATAATGTCCGCAAACTTCACTCTTGCTTGCCGCAGAAAATGCTTGTGCTGCGGATTTTTCCGATTGCCAATGAATGAGATCAACCCAGTTATTTTCTTTCCCTTTTAGAAGCTCGCGACGGATATACCCTTCTTGTTGGCTAAGAAATTGGCTTTCAAATTGCTCAGCGGCTTCTAATAGTTGATTTTCTGTTACCTCAAGTGAGGTATTGAATGGTGCCCACTCAACCGTAATATTTCCATCTGTTTTCATTTTATTTTCCAAGGTTGTGTAATTTGAATTTTGACTGGTTTCTCAGTGCTGTGCTAGATTAAGTTTTAATATGACAAAATAGGACATATTAATGGGGCGGGGTTCAACATCGGGAAAAATGGCGCGGCTAGATCAGTTGCTTGGAAGGTTAAAATCGGGCGACCCGTTTACGGCGACAATCTTGGCTCAGGAGCTGGGTATTAGTCTGCGGACATTGATGCGGGACCTGCAGAGCTTAAAAGAGCAAGGTTATCCAATAGAAACTGAAAAAGGTCGAGGTGGGGGTGTGCGTCTATATCCTCGTTGGGGGATCGGTCGATTGGCACTCAATTATCGTGAAGTGATTGACCTCCTATTAGCACTAAGTGTGCTGGAAAATATGGACTCTCCGCTGTTACTCGGTCACCTAGGCTCAGTGCGAAACAAGTTATTTGCTTCATTTCCAGATGCAATGAGACCAACGATACGTCAGCTCCGTGAGCGGATTTTAGTCGGAGAACAGGCATCAGCTCAGGTATTGGATGGCTATCAAAATGAATTTCAACGAGAAAGTAGCTCAGTAATACTGCAAAGCTTCTTTGAATCAAAACAGATCGAAATAAAGTACCAACGTGCCGATAAAGTGATCTCCACTCGCTCGATAGAAATTCATTATCTTTTTCTTAACTGGCCAGTGTGGTATTTAATCTCTTGGGACCACTTTCGTAATGCACCTCGGACCTTCCGTATTGATCGGGTAAAAAAAGCAACGATTCATCACGAGAATTTTAAGTTACGGGGGCTGACCAGTTTTTCTGATGAGTTATCTCAGTTTTCTAAACCGCTATAATACCAAGTTAAGTAAGGGTGAGATCAACATGACGGTCATCCCGCCGACCACTAAAAACCACGTTGTAAACTTAACAATGGGCCTCCTTGCCCATTGATGTAAGTCCATGCCAACCATGTTACTGATCAGTTAGTTATCCAATTTGCTATCACGGTTACTGAGTTTGAAGGGGTTATTATTAGACGAGCGCATCTTTGAGAAGGTCTAGTCTATCCTGTCCCCAGAACTGCTCGCCATTATAATAATAGGCGGGTGCACCTATTGCGCCTTGTTCGATGGCATCGGCCGTGTTGGCTTCATAGATAGCATGGGTCTGTTCTGTCTTGGCTTGGTTGATAACTTCATCTGCGTTAAGTTTTAGTTCCGTCAATATTGTGTGTAACACCGCTTCAACTGCAATATCCTGTTCCTGCGACCAGCATGCCGCTTGTGCTAGACCAGCAAACTCCCCGGCATTAATCCCCATTTCTTGTAGAGCGATGATGCACTTGTCGGCGAGACTTGGATCCGTTGGGAAATGAGCAGGATGTAAATTTGCAGGCAACTGTCGCTTCGCCGCCCATCGCTCTATCTCTACCAAACGATAGGCTTGTCGACACTTTGGGCGTTCATGTATTGGTAGCGTACCAGTGATGGCGAAAACTTGACGAAGCATGACAGGTTTAAAACGGACACTGGCGTTAGCCTCTTTCGCTATCTGAAGTAAATGCGAATGTCCAAAGTAAGTAAATGGTGAAATGCTAGTGAAGTAATAATCTATTGTTTTGCTCATGGTATCCATATCCTCAAAGTGTCACTTATCGTGTGGTATAAACTATGTTGTGTTTCTGATTGTTATAATGCGATAAAAATGTCATTATTTTGTCCGATTGTTATGATAATTAGTCCGTATTTTCAATTTCTTTGTAAATGAATTTTAGAGGGTGTTTATGGCAAGGCTTGACCGTCTTTCTGCTCTTATCGCTAGGTTTGAACTCCAAGCTGAGATCGCGAGTTGTCCGGAACAGGCGAATCTATATCTACTGGCTGATGCAACAAGTGGTGCGCTTTCTCGAATTGAATTTTGGCCGATTGCACAAGGCGAACTTGAGTCGATATCTGAGAAAGATGACCTAATGGTTGCCGCGTCAATTAATTTAGGCGGAGAAGCAAACCCGCTTGCACGCGCTTTACCGAGCCGGATTACACTTTCAATAAGTGAAGAGAGTAATCTAAAAGACCTTGCTCAGTTGATTGTAGGTGAAGTAAATGAAACACGTTGTGGAAGAGCGACGACGTTACAAAGGCTATTCGAGGTATTGATTATTATCTTGCTGAGAAGAGCGATGAAAGAACATTCCGGTGAAAAAGGGCTGCTTGCGGGCTTAGCGGACGGTCAAATAAGCAAAACCATAGTGGCGATACATGAAAAGCCAGAGTTTGACTGGAGGATAGAAGACCTTGCTGATACCGCAGGACTATCTCGTAGTCAATTTATGCAGCGCTTTAAAGCACGAGTAGGGCACACCCCAGCTCAATACCTGCGTGATTGGCGGCTTTCACTTGCAAGACAAGACTTAGAGAAAGGAGACCGAGTAAAAGTGGTGGCTCAACGATATTGCTACGGTAGCCAAGAGGCGTTGAGCCGAGCATTCAATCAGCGCTATCAATGCAGCCCTGCTCAGGTTAGAAAAATACAGACATAAAATATCTACGAAGCGCTTAACTTGTGCCTATTGATTGGAACGAATCAGAGGACTTTCATGTTTAATAGAAGGCATAATTAGGTTTGCAGCGATCGTCACAAACATCAACATACCTGCAACAGGCCAAAGGCTACCGTCATAAAAAACAGTGGTTAGCCAACCTGTGATCGACGAAATAAAGAACTGATTGGCACCAAATAGGGCGGAAGCGGATCCGGTATGTTCTTTAAAATGGCTGATATATATGGCATTACAGTTAGGCATCGATGCACCCAACGAGCCAATCATGCAGATAACACTGATGGCTTGAATCTCTACAGGGGCATCTAGGTAAGCAAATAAAACAAAGAGAGCCACAAATAGGAATTGAAAGCGCAATGCCCATTTCAATAGAAAGTTGGCCATGTAGGTAGAGAGTAGATAATTGTTTACTCTATTGATGACGGCCATTGCCACAACATTGGCAGCGAACACGAGGGCAAAGACCTGATCGTCAAGACCGAAGTATTGTTGGTAAACAAAGGATGCGTTAGTGATAAATATCATCATTACGCTCTGTGAAAAGCCTTGTACACCGATATATCGAAGAGCGGGCTTATTACGCAAAACAAACCGGTATCTATCTATTACTGACAGTGTTTGATGACGTTCAATTTTGTCATTTGGGAGTTTTAGTACCGTAAGCAAAATAACCAACATGCCATATCCGAACAAGGCATAAAAGATAACCTGCCAATCCGCGACCAAAAGAATCAATGCACCAATACTTGGCGCTAATGCTGGCGCACCAACCAAAATAAGCGTAACGAGCGCAAACATTTTTGCTGCTTGGTTACCTGTTGCTCTCTCACGAATGAGTGCAGGTACGCAAACAACGGAAAACCCGCCACCTATCGCCTGAACCACTCTCATAATTTGTACCGTTAATAGGTTGTCTGCTTGGGCGATAATGAGTGTGGTGACGGAGTATATGGACAGTCCTAAAATTATCATGCGCTTTTTACCAAAGCGATCCGCGAGTGGGCCACCAATTAACTGACCGATCGCCATGCCAAAAATGTAGAAGCTGATTGTGGTGGCAATTTCATCTGGTCCAACATTGAAATATTCCGCCATATAAGGCATGGCAGGAAGGTAAGTATCCACCGCAAATGGGGAGACTCCGATGATCATTGCCATTAATATGACAAACGTTTTTTGAGACATAACGGTTACTCTTAGTTTCTAGCCGGGCTTAATTACTGTCCGAACTTGGTCTATAACGATAAAAGCGGGGGGGATAATATCTTTCCAGAAAGATAATAGCTTGAATTAATCTTTCTGGAAAGATATTATTTAGAAAATTATTGAGGTCCATTATGTCGAATAAACATTTAAACGTTGATGACTTCATCAGCTTAATGAAAGAGAACTGGCCAACCGCCTTTCAATCTCTTTATCCACTTTTCCCAAGAATTCGTCGTATTGAGGAGCATATCAACGCTGACAAAGCGTCAATAATGGCGTGTTACGGCCTTTATAGTTCAGATTTTGATCTATTAACCGCACTGCGCAGAAGCAACAAGGCAGCGCCTTATGAACTCATGCCAACCGAGATATGTGAATACATGCTTTTTAGCTCCGGTGGATTGACCAAAGTAATGAATAGGTTAGAAAAAAAGGCCTTTATTACCCGGGTAGAAAGCGACCATGATAAGCGGATTAAAATGGTGAGGTTAACCGTCGAAGGAGAGCAACTAATAGAGGAAGTGGTTGCGCAGTTTCAAGAGCTACATACCACTTATTTAGATGACTTTAAGCAGGAAGACGTTGAACAACTTGATTTTCTGGTACGCAAGTTACTAAACAATATAGAATCAAACAAATAGCGTTGTTTATTCAAAGGACAAGACATGGTTACGTTCGACAAGCATTCACTGGAGAGTGAATTCCCACTGTTAAAGCGATTGGTTGCACTGGAAGAGATCAATTGGTTCACCCCTAACAGTACCACTCTAGAGGTTGCGTTACCTTTTGTCGGTCTTGATGAAAACGATATACGCGATGCAAGCCAACGACTTAAAAGATTTGCACCGTATATCGCTGATGTCTTTCCGGAAACCGCAGCCTCTGGTGGGATAATAGAGTCAGAAGTGGTGGAAATAGCGCAAATGAAAGCGGAAATAGAGCAACTATATACGACGCCAATCCTCGGCCGCTTGATGTTAAAAAAAGACAGCCACCTTCCTATATCTGGGTCAATAAAAGCGCGTGGAGGCATCTATGAGGTGTTAACTCACGCCGAAAAACTCGCTATTAACGCCGGGGTGCTTTCTGAAGAAGAGGACTACAGAAAGCTGTCGACTGAAGCGCTGAAAACCTTCTTTGGTCAATACAGTATTGCCGTTGGTTCTACTGGCAACCTTGGGTTGTCTATCGGAATTATAAGCGCAAAAATGGGCTTTTCTGTCTCCGTTCATATGTCCGCTGAAGCACGAGAATGGAAGAAACGTAAGCTCCGCTCCCATGGTGTTAATGTTGTGGAATACGAACAAGATTATGGTGTCGCCGTTGAGCAAGGTCGTAAAGAATCCGAAAAAGATCCGAACTGTTTTTTCATCGATGACGAGAACTCGCAGACACTCTTTCTTGGCTATTCCGTCGCAGGGGAACGAATAAAGGCGCAGTTTGACCAAATGGGTATCATCGTTGATAAAGCTCATCCACTGTTTGTCTATTTGCCTTGTGGGGTCGGTGGCGGCCCTGGAGGCGTTGCTTTTGGACTGAAAATGGCCTTTGGTGATCACGTGCATTGTGTTTTTGCAGAACCGACACATTCTCCATGTATGTTGCTTGGTGTTCACACTGGGCTTCACGATAAAATATGTGTACAAGATATTGGCATCGATAATGTAACGGCGGCAGATGGATTGGCAGTGGGAAGGGCATCTGGGTTTGTTGGTCGAGCAATGGAACGGTTGCTTGATGGCTACTACACTATTTCAGACCAAAGAATGTATCGCTTCCTGAGTCAACTCGACAAATGCGAAGGGATTAAACTCGAACCTTCCGCATTGGCCGGAATGTTGGGTCCCATTATTGTCACGAACGCGAGTGAATACCAAAAACGCTTGGGCTTAGATGATCGGTTAATGGAAAATGCCACACATCTTGTTTGGGCCACGGGAGGAGGAATGGTGCCGGAAAAAGAGATGGCATCTTATTTGGCCAAGGCAGTTGGTTAACATCATTTACTTCCCAGATAGTTGAATTGGTTCATAATTAAGCTTTTTTACGCCTCCTTACTACATATCCCTACTGACCGCACACCTCCAAATGGTAATAATACTCATTTTTGTTTGATCTAGAACAAAGAGACTATACATTTACCCCTAAAGTGGTATATTAAATGCGAATCAATCTCACTATCATTTCGATCGTCAATTTGTTAATGAATAACTCAATCAAGAAAAATAAGGATTTCTAGTGAAAAAGAGCATTTTAAGTTTAGCTGTATCTGCTGCCGTATTTACGTCAGTTTCTTCTGCAGCGCCTCAAGTCACTATATTAGATGTAACGCATCAACCAGCAGGGAGCTTTTTGGCTTATACCGAGTTCGAATTGTCAGGAGAGCCTTTAGCCGAATCTCTTGGTTTAGATCTAGATGTTTTAGACCCGAATGTTGTTGATGACCCAACCCCTTTTGACTTCGCCGCTGGTATTGAAAGTTATGAATACTCAGAAGAAGCGATGTACGCACTAAATTATCAATCTCAAATGGGTCCTCATATCGTTAATGGTCCTCTAAACCGCAGTCGTGGCGGAAAGATGGAGAACTTGGGTAAACGCGTGATTGAAATGGCTAATGCGGTCGGCTTCCCAGTGAACGAAGTTCCGCAAAATATGTACCCAATCTCTATTCCTTATATCTCTGGTAGCCCAGAATTTGCGCAGGCTCCAGACACAACAACCGTCAACGGTGATGAAGTCGAAATTACGACTGCAAAAGGGACGAGCAAAAAAGTTCAGGTTGTTGTACCGGCCTATTTTCGTGACTACAAATCTTTGGCTTGGGATCCAAGCTCATTTGATAAAACATTGAATCCGGCGGCAACGGGCGGCATCTTTCTTAAAGAAGTGATGTGGTCTCAAGATTTCCTTGGTGGCATGCACGTAACTGAAAGCGACGAAGAAGTAGAAGCTGATTCTGCCGTGATGGATCAAGATGGTGTTCATAGTTTGGGTGTGTCAGCGGCCGATGGCTTTAATGGCATGATGTTGACTGAAATGTCTATCGATAAACTTCAAATCATGCAGGCACAATTAGGGTTCGACGGTAAGAAATTGGGCGCTAAGTTTGGTCCAGATTACGACCCTAAAAATGGCCCCGTTTGGTTTGCTCATAAGGTTGCCGTGAATGAAGGCAACGAGAATCAAGTCAAATCCATTACATCGCTTAAGGTAAGTGATGGTTCATCTCAGTTACGTGACACATGGTTGATGCTGTGGCCGACGGCGGAGTTTTTCGCTTATACGGATCAGCGCACAGCAAACACAGCACAGAATCCAGCATTTAATGCTGTATTTGACGGTGCACCTTTCGCAGCAGCGCCAAAAGAAAATACAGATACCAACACAAGCAATGATGTTGTCGGTTCAGATGCATTCTCACTTGCGAATAATATCTCGAATTTGTTGTTTAAAAACATTGCTGCGCTTCATTTTAATGAAGATAAAGGCACGTTCGTAACCGAATTCAACAATGGCAAAATGGGCAACAAGGTTGACCTCTACGATGCGGCTTACTCTATGGTTGCACTTTCGGTTTACCAACGTGCGAAGGATGCGTTACCTGTCGGCTATGCGACGGCAGAGTCAGGTGACCTGAACCTTAAATCTGAACAAGGTAAGAAAGCGCTAGAAATGATTCAAGCGCAAGCCGATTTTATTCTCATGAACTTGGTTGGTAAAAATGGATTGGTACACGACGGTTTAACGTTAGACAACGTGATGACCGTTGATAGCAAACAATCTTTGGATTCTCAATTTGCTGCCATTCGTGGCTTAGTTGCCGCATTCCTTGCGACAGAAAATGACAAATATAAGCAAGCAGCTCGCTCAATTTATCTCTCAGTTGAAAAGAACATGTTTGATGAAAAAATCAATACGTGGGCGACGATTCCGGGAACAGAGACAATCCATACGCCATACACTGCGGCTGCAATTTCTGCAGGTCTGCGTGAAGCGATTCTTCACCTTAAAAATGAAGAAGGTGAATCTGAACCTGCGCTTGAACTATCAGCATTAACCAATCGTTATGTTAGTTGGTTTAAAGGCGTCATTAATGGCGGAATGCAATTAGCCGAATGGATGGGGGATTCTGGAGAAAACCAACTTAAAGGCAGTAACTCAACCGATACTGATGAAGATGGTGTTCAACAGATTATTGCTGCTGGTGGTAAATTTGGTACGGCAATGACAATGGCAAACAAGGCCAGTGTTAAGTAAAAGCTAACCGAGTTTATTAGATTTAAGCAGCGATATTTTGTCGCTGCTTTTGTCGTTTCAAAAATCGATTCGGTGATATTAAATATGGCGCATTTAATCCAAATGACTATTTAATAAAACTGACTGTATATAGGTAGAAAAATGTCGAGTCATCAGATTGCAGAAAAGGGTTCAGACAAAGGGGTGTTTAGCCGCTGGTGGTTCTATCTGGCTTATCATCATAAATGGGCAGAAGGGATGCTTTACCTTATGTTTATTTCTGGCCTTTTGTTATGGGATCGATTGGATGTAGGTTGGCAAGTAGAACGAATTACATTGCTTCTCCATATGCTGATTGGGCTCACCCTTTTTGTTGTAATCATGGCACCATTTTGGCTGGCTCATCGCCGATTAATTAATGGCAGTAAGAAAGCATTTCTTCGTAAAACAGGGTCGCTAATTGAATGGCTCTTAGTGGTCTGCACATCAACAGGATTTTATCTTTTTTTCTTTGGTATACCGGGTAACACAATGGGTAATTTAATGGCCGACGTTCACTTTTATTCGTCATGGTTACTTGCTCCTCTGGTGTTTAGGCACGCGATGCGCTGGAGCGTATTAAAAATTATAAAAAATAAATAACACCAACGATTAAAGGCTGTGGGCATAAGTTTATGTTGACCCACTAACCAGACGATTGGGATTAGAACAGAAACAGTACGTTTCATTGAAAGACACTGAGGATTTATGTTTGCAAGTTTTCTTATCACCCTAAGAGAAGGGTTAGAAGCCTTTTTATTAGTCGGTATCGCGCTTTCCTATCTAGGGAAGCTTAATGCTCGTCACTTAAATAAGTATATCTATATAGGTGTGTTTGTTGGCCTCGTTATGTCCCTAGCCATTGCGTTTGTTTTTCAAGTGGTCGTGGACCAGTTTAGCAACGAACGTTACCAAAACTACCTAATGGCGGGAATATTGTTGTTTGCCACGGGCGTACTGACTTATATGGCTATCTGGATGCAGAATCAGGCCAAAAATCAAGTGGCACAGATGCAGGAAAACATCAACAGTATGGTGACAACAGGTAACCTGATTGGGTTGGTCTCTCTATCTATGCTTGCCATTCTGCGTGAAGGGTTTGAAACCATCCTGTTTTTCTCTGCACTGATGTATTCCAGCCTTGGAGAACTAAGTGCACAGGACGCGATTATGGGGGGGCTTTTGGGCCTATTTGTAGCGTATGGCTTGGTCTGGTTTATGATGAAAAGCACCAAGAGAGTGCCATTGGCGCTGTTTTTTAAATGGACAAGTTTGCTCATTATCATTATTGCGGCGGGGCTGCTTTCTTCTGCCATTAACATGCTGCAAGCGGGTCATCTTATCCCTATATACTATCCGCAGGTTTTTGATATATCGCATATTCTGGATGATCGAGACGTGTTTGGTACCTTTTTGAGAGCGTTATTTGGTTACAACTCATCACCTGGTTTATTGCCGCTCACCGTCTGGTCAGTATATATGTTGATTTTCGTTCGCTTTTGGCAACAAGGATATAAACAAGCATGAATGACAATAAGAAAAAATCGGCCGTAGTTCTGGGGGCTGGGCCAGCTGGTTTAATGGCGGCGTGGGAGCTCGTGGACGCGGGTTTTGATGTCACCATTATCGAAAAAGAAAACTTTGCTGGAGGCATGTGTGCAACCCAAAAATTCACTGGTAAGCATGGTGACTATCGTTTCGATTTTGGTGGCCATCGCTTTATTACCAAGAACCCTAAGCTGCTCTCATTTGTCGACCAACTTATGGGAGAAGAGTTGCTGTACGCGCAAAGAAACAGCGTTATTCGGTATCGAGGTCGAATTTATCAATACCCTCTGGTACTGAGCGACTTAATAAGAAATGCACCATTTTCGCTATTAATCGGTGGTGGCTTTGACCTTGTGAAACAACTCTTTAAGCCTAAACCACAAACGCGATCAAAGGTCAGTTTTGCGCAGTGGATCGAGAGCCGGTTTGGTAAAACACTCTACAAACACTTTTTCGAAGGCTATACCGCGAAACTGTGGGGAATTGATCCCAAAAATCTATCAGGGGATTGGGCCTCACAGCGTATCAGTCTTATCGATTTAAAAGATATCGCTCGTCGTATGTTACCGGGTAAGCGTTCAAATGTGCGTACCTATGCTCGTCAATATCGCTACCCTAAGTGGGGGTTTGGTCAACTCTACAGCCAGTTAGGAACGGAGCTAGAGAATCGTGGCGTGAAGATAATCTTTAACGCTGAAGTAACGGGCTTAGTGCTGTCTGAAAAGAATCAGATTGAAGCGGTGAAGTTTGTCACCAATGATGAAGAAGATACCATCGGCTCAGAAAACATCGTTGCCACCCTGCCACTCCCGATAATGACAAAGCTGACCGGTTTTGATAGCGATTTAAGTTTTCGTTCATTGCGTTTTATGAACATGCCAATGGAAACGGACAATATCTCCGATAATACGTGGCAATACCTTTCCGATCCGGAAATTATTGGTACTCGACTTCAAGAACCGAAACGCCGTTCAGCGTATATGGCTCCCGAAGGAAGAACCTCGGTGATGGTAGAAATACCATGTAATAAAGATGATGAGGTATGGTCGATGGAAGGCGAAAAGCTTCGCGATAAGGTTTTGCAAGATCTTGAGACCCTTAAGGTTGATCCCAATTTGGCAACTGGGGAGTTCTTTACCTCATACAGCGAACATGCCTATCCGCTTATGGATATGGGATATCAAGAGAAGCGTGAAGCCGCGATAACCCACCTTTCCCAGTTCGAAAATCTGATCATGACGGGCCGACAAGGCACGTTTAGATACATATTTACTGATACGGCGATGGAGATGGGTCTGATGGCCGCGCAATCCATCATCGATGGCGTCGATCGTCGTCGTGAGATCTTTGATTATCGAAATGAAAACATAGTAATAGAGGTTCAGAGTGTGGCTTAGCGAATGGTTATCCTGCTTGAAACACGTTGAATCATTGGATTAAGGAAGTACCTAGATGATGTTTACTGATGGCTGTAAGAAAATTTTGTTTTCTTTTGTTCTTTTTGTCGCGATGTCCTTACCTTCGGCCTCGTTTGCGTATTCTTATGCAGCAGCAGGTAAAGAACCCCTGATAGATGGCAGAGAAGTGATATTGCAAGCGTTGCAAGCCAATGATTATTCAGCGGTTGAAAACGCGGTTTTGGGGCTAAAAGAAGAGTTTGATTATCTGTTGAGTGATCACAATGTGGATCTTCTTACACCAATAAATGCAGCAATGGAGAATGAAGATGGGGCGAAAATTGAAGCGATAATTGACCATGCCGTGGTTGAGGAGATTGTTCGTCGCTTAGAGGGGGCACAAAACAATTTAGCCGATTATCAGGTCGCCAAAGTACTCGTGGTAAAAAGTAAACTATTTCTCGATCTTATTATGCCAAAACTGACAAGCGCTCAGCGGGAGCAAGCCAACATGGCGATACAAGGCGTTTTGGCATCGATTGGAAACCCAGGCGTGTTTGGAGTGGGTCAAGCGCCGGCAAATCAAGAGCAGTTTAAAACAGAGCAGGCCAAATTACTCAGAGCGATTCAGGGAGTCAGACAACACTGATGCTGGAACGTCTAGGTCGTACATTGAGTATACAGTTTATTCTCATCTATGTTGTTTGGGCGATGTGGCTGTTAGCCTACCCATTTCAACTGACTAGTGATGATGCCCTCAATTTTCATCGGGCGATTGAGCGGTTTTCAGTGCTAGAGTTTCGTCCGCATTTTCCGGGATATCCAGCCTTTGTTGGTGCCAGTTGGTTGGCCTCGATATTTAGCCCAGAAGCTGCAGCGGCAAATGTAGTGGTCTCGTTTGTGTCAGTAATGCTGATCCCTATTCTCGTATTTGTGCTTGTGAAGCAGCTTAGCCGATCAATTTTTTCGGCGGCTCTAGCGGGTATGTTGGTGATGACACAATCGATAATGGGCGCACTCGCACTCAATGGACTCTCGGATTCTTTGGCCTTGGTGTGTCTACTGTTCGCTCTACTGATGGCGTTGGGTAAACGTTTTATTCTCACGGGTGTTTGGATCGGTTTGATGCTGTCTACGAGGCCTTCTTATTTTCCTTTGGTGTTGGTTTTTCTGATCGTACCTATGATAACCGAAGCAAAGGGGTTAAGAGTATCGGCATACCTAAAAGCGGGCATTAGTGTGGTGTTGATAGGGGCATTAAGTCTGTTGTTTATTTGGGTCAAGGACGGTGCTGCGTACATAGAAGAGGGTATTCGTTTTACAACAGGGCATTTCACTATCTGGGGGAATACCGTTTCAACGCAGGACGCCAGCGTTACTCAGTGGATAGGTGTGCTCGTTAATGAATACTCGGCATTGAGCCTAATACTGATACTTTGTTCTCTTCTTTATGGACTCTCAAGTTTTTACCGGTTCTCGGGCATGACCACGAGTGACAAACTTGACGGCAGGGATCAATGTTGGCAAGGCATTATAGCGAGCATAGGTCTGATCTATTTGGTTTGGATGCTATTGGCCCAAAACCCAGAAAACCTGCGACATTGGGCGCCCGTCGTCCTACTTTTTTGTATTGTGTTATCGCTTCAGCTAAATGAATTGTTGGATACAAAAAGAAATACAGCCCTAGTCGCGTCTGTATTCGTGCTATGTGGATTTGTCATCATAGGTTGGCAGAGCATAAATTTAAGACCTGACGTTGCCCCCGTACAACAAGCTATACGGTGGATAAACAACCAATCGGATAATAAATTTGTAGGTTCTAACTATTGCGTCAATCTCCTAAAAGATAGGCTGACTGACAGCGTGGTTTTTGACATGTACTACCCAAGCAGCGCAATCGCGCTCAATAAAAAAAGTGACCGTGCATGGCGACTTTCTAATACTAAGTTAAAAAACAATGAATTAATCACGCAGTTTCCAGCAAGGTTTAGTGGCGAGCGGCGTTTATATTTATACAAAATGAGTCAGTGAATAAACTGACCTAAACGATGAGCAAAGTAAAAGATGTTAATAAGCAGTAAAGATAAGCTATTGAAAGGGTTGGCGTTTCTGTTAATGGCCTTGATTTCACATAATGCGATAGCAGGCGATAAGAGCCGCTCTATCCGTTTTAATCAAGACAAATCGCGTATTTACAGTGCGAACTTTGATGCGGGTAGTGTCAGTATTCTTTCCCGTGAAGATGGCCTGATAATAAAGGAAAAAACGATAGGACGAGATATTCGTCGTATTGCGTTTAGTGATGACCAAACGTTGCTCTTGGCGACGGATTATCTACAAGACAAAGTGGTGATGTTAGATGCCAACTCGCTTGAAGTTATATCAGAAACTCCCGTTCCTGCACGCCCTTTTGGCGTGGTATTCAGCCCTGAAAATCAGCTCTTTTACGTCACTAGTTTTGAAAAAGACAAATTACTACTCATCGATCGCTCTGGTGCACTGATTGAAACGGTAACGACTCAGCCTTCGCCACGAGGATTGGCGTTGACCGACGATAACCGTTTATTGGTAACTCATGCCTTAACGGGGCAGGTATCGATCTATGATGTATCTGCGATAAAACCTGCGTTGTTGAAAGTGATTCAACTCGCCGATAGTGAAGAAAATAAAAGCAAAACCGTTTCACAGGGCAAACCACGGAGACTAGATAATATTGTCATCTCCCCAGATGGCAGCACGGCGTGGCTTCCTCATGTGCTTTGGTCTTTTGGTCATGATTTTCAGTTTCAATCAACGGTGTTTCCAGCTATCTCCATCCTAGATCTAGAGGTTGGTAATGAACAGGAAATCGAACAAGAGCGAAAGCAGCTGTTTAAGCAAATCAATATCATAGAGAGTGGAAATCGTACCAGAATTGTTTCCAATCCCCACGATGGTGAGTTTAGTGAAGACGGGAAGAAGGTTATCTTTACGTTGGCAGGTTCGGAAGATCTTTTGGTTTTCGATTTATCCAGACAAGGAAAGAAAAACAAAAATCGCCACCGCCGTAAGAAATTTCAAGGAGGGGTAAAAGCCACCCAGATATATCGCGGTGTACCGGGTGATAACCCTAAAGGACTATTGATCAGCGGTAGAGAGCTGTATGTGCAGAATGCGATGTCATTGAATATTGCCAAATTTGATACCGGTGAATCGGGGCCTTTTGCTAAAGTAAAACTCGCGGAAGGCAATTTTGCCTCTTTGGTCTTATTCGATCCATTGCCAAGTCAGCTTCGTCTAGGTAAAACGTTATTCAATAGCGCTAACACCGCCGATTATGCCGAATTTCCTATGGCCGGTGATTTTTGGATGAGCTGTAATTCTTGTCATATCGACGGATTTAATTTCACAAATCGTCAGTTGATGGAAGATGGCAGAAAAAATCGATTTGAGAACGCTTTGACGGGGCATGTTGATGTAAGAAAAATGATTGCAGGTGACCCTGTTGGGGCGTATGTCGATATCATTCAAAAGACTCAAGGTGGTATGGGAGGTGACTCGCGGGAGGGTGCTTCTGCATTGGTTGACGTTGAAAATCCGCCAGTAAAAGTGGCGAAAATGATGACCGCGTTGAATGAGTATGTACGCGCTCAAGAGAACCTACCGTACCTCTCTACGTGGCTGAGATTAGATGACAAGAGACGTTATACTCATCCGGATGAATGGGTCAATTCGGCTGAATGTGCGGATTGCCATACTACGATCTACGATCAATGGGCAGATTCGAATCACGGTATGAATATGGATCACCCTTACTATCGTCAACATGAAGATCTGGCCGCAAAAGTTGAAGGCGAAGAATTTAGAGTGTTATGCCGAGGCTGTCATACGCCACAGATGGTGATTAATGGTGACAATAAGCCGTTAAAAGAATTTGGCGATATGTACGAAAAAGCAGGCGAATCTCTGGTTGAGGCGTTTGTTCATGGTCGCTCGGTGAACGAAAGAGGAACAGGGTGTGTGTTCTGTCATCGTATCACCAAGGCAGAAAATGCCGGTGGCAATACTGACATGACGGTTAATCTTAAAGACAGAGAAGCGTATATTTTTGAGGATGCCAATACCAGTCTACTTAAATGGTTATCGGAAAAACAGATAAATGCCGCACCAGACAAACACAAAGCGTCTTACTCGAACCCAGAGCTGTACCAAAGTTCACTCTACTGTGCGACGTGCCATAACGAATTCACGACCGGACAAGGGGCAATCATTAATGATAACTTTGGTGAGTGGTTAGCATCACCGTTTAATTCGCCGGAAAATCCGTCCAAACACAAAACTTGCATCGACTGTCATATGACGCAGGATGTCACGGACTTCGATAATCGCGTTGCAGGCCAATCGACAGACGACGGTCCTATTAAATCGAATATGCGTTCCCATCATTTTGTTGGCGGTAACTACTACTTTACAGGAATGAGAAACCCAGAACATAAGAAACTGAGTATCGATATTCTTAAAACGGCTCTTACGTTGCAGGTGGAAAAAACAGGCAATCAATTGACCGCGAGTATCACCAATGCTAACTCCGGGCACGATATGCCGGGCGGTGCACGTAGACAAGTTTGGTTAGAAGTGATTGCGACAGACGCCAATGGTAAAAAGGTATTTGAAAGCGGTGTGATGAAGGACGGATATATTCCTAAAGACGCCCGCAAATTCGTTAAGGTTGGGGTGGATAAAGAGGGCAAGCCAGTAGGACAACTTTTCTGGCGATACGTGAAGATCGGGAAAGATACTCGTATAAAATCGGGTCAAACTCGTCGCGAAGTATTTGAGTTGCCGACAGAGGTCGAATATCCCCTTACCGTGTCAACGCGTGTGCTTTATCAGGTGTTCGCTAAGGCGCTAACGGAAAAAGTGAAGAAGGCGTTTCCTGAAGAGAATATTCCAACCCCTGAAGTGATTGAATTGGAAAAAATGGTGTCTGTATATGAGGCGCAATAAATGAGTTTTAATTCAGCCATGTTAACGGTAAGGGAATTTGGATTGTGAACGCGAAGATACCTTATACCAGAATAGAAAAATTGCTCGACTATATACATGACAATATTCAGGAGCCATTAAGCCTAGACGAGTTAGCCGCGAAAAGCTGCTGGTCTAGGTGGCAATTGCAGAGAGTTTTTCAGGCGTATACCGGTTTCAGTGTGGCGCAATATGTTCGGGAAATTAAGCTCAGTCAAGCAGCATTAATGGTGCTTGATGGAAAGCACCGCATATTAGATGTGGCGTATGAATTTGGGTTTAATTCCGAGATAGCTTTTAGCCGAGCCTTTAAGCAGTTCTTCGGTGTATCACCTAAACGCTATCAATCGAACGGATTAAAGACGGGAATTAAAACGCCTTTGACCAAGCCAATTAAGAGCAGTGAATCCGTATTCTATCCAGAAAATACGCTCTATCAAGTTCGCTTGGAACACAAAAATGCTTTTTCTATCAATGGCGTGCCGTCGATAATTAGAGGACTTCAGTCGCCAGAACCCGATTTTTCTAGCACGGTTCCTTACGCGTGGGAGACATTCTTTAAGCAAACGGATCTCACTAATGTGGTTAACGTACCCCATATAGGCATCATTGATATGTCGCCTAGTCAGGTAGATGGAGAACTTATCTATTGGGCGGGCGTGGAGAAAATAATGGCAGAAAAGTCCTCAAATAATGGATTAATTTGCAAGAAGCTAGAAATAGGAGAGAGCAGCTACGCCGTCTTGCCATATCAAGGCGATGTCGATGAATTTTATAAAGCCGTAACTTGGTTAGTCGCAATGTGGCTTCCTGAATCTGGGTATAAAGCGGTAGACAATGCGTTTGAAATGGAGATTTATCACCCGCCTTTCGATAATGATCAACGAACGATACTCGCCGAATATTGGTTGCCTATTTATCAATAAACCTTATCTAACTGCAATAGAAATATCAGTGATAGTTGCACCAAATTGTTATCTTTTTTCGATCGAACTCGTCTATTATCTGCATGATAATGATTCTCATTAATGTTAAGAGAAATCAGTACATATATTAATACCGTTCTTATTATGCAGGTTACTATGAATAAAATTCACAACAATGCTGGGTTCAAACTCAGTGCAATCACAACGGCGATAGCGCTTACTTTTAGCTTCTCATTTTCTGCTAGCGCACTTGCAGACTCGACAGACTCCCAATCGAATACAGAAACGATTCAGGTGCTAGGCCAATCGTACCGAAATACAGCGACAAAAACCTCATTGAATCCAGAAGAAACACCCCAAGGTATTACGGTTATTGATGCTGAAGAATTAGAACAACGCAACGTTAAATCGCTAAACCAAGCACTTCGTTATGCCCCCGGAGTCGTAACCGAGACGAAAGGTGGTGCGGTGACCATGTATGACACGTTCACAATTCGTGGATTTAATGCGACACAAAGCTATTATGATGGATTGCTCTTGCAGTCCTTAACAGGCTGGAATTTGCAGCCACAAATTGATCCCATTGCTCTACAACAGGTGGAAATATTTAAGGGGCCTTCATCGGTGCTTTATGGCTCAATGCCGCCGGGTGGAATGGTGAATATGATTGCTAAATCACCACAAGAACAATCTGCGACGAAGCTTGGACTTGCTACAGGTTCGCGAAATCTGGTTGAAGCCTCCATTGATACCACCGGCCAGTTTGGTGATAGTGATCTCAGTTATCGATTTATCGCGTTAGCGCGTAAGCAAGACGGGCAAGTTGATTACACCGAAGAAGAACGTTTCGTTATTGCCCCTTCAATTGACTGGCAAGTTACAGATAAAACCTTGATCAATTTTAATCTGTATTATCAGAATGACCCTGCAATGGGTATGAACTCTTCATTACCTGCATCCGGGATGATTTACCCTAATTCGAATGGCGCAACCAGTTCGTCTACCTTTGCAGGTGACAAAAACTGGAGTTCGTTTGAGCGAGAGTTTTTGATGATGGGGTATAAAATCAACCATGAGATAAGTGATAACTGGTCGTTTTTGCAAAACTTCCGATATACCGACGCAGAACTTTCGCAGAAAAACACCTATCACCGAGCGTCGAGCTTTGACGAATCGACAGGGACATTAGCTCGAAATATCTACAGTACCGATGAAGAGTCAAAAGGCTATGTTATCGATAACCAATTGTCTGGTTATGTGTATACAGGTGATATTGAACATAACCTATTGTTTGGGTTGGATTATCAGCGTCTTGACGGAGAATCCGCTTATAAAGAGTATGCGAGTTCTTCTGCTTCGTTCTATGCGTTTAATATCTACTCACCGGACAATAATCTGTTAGACCGAGACTCATTGAGTGAAAATTATAACGCGAAATATGATATTTCAGTTGAGCAATTAGGCGTCTACTTTCAAGACCAGTTACGTTGGGACCGTTTAGTTATGATTGCAGGTGGTCGATATGATAATTATGAAAGTAAAAGTGTTCAACACGTCGTTGGCAGTGCAAATACGGATACGAAAGCCGATCACGGTCAATTTTCTTATCGGTTAGGCGCTCTGTATGAATTTGATAATGGTGTTGCCCCTTTTGCTAGCTATGCGACCAGCTTTGAACCTGCTACTGGGCTAAATAGCGACGGCGTTGCTTACAACCCTGAAATGGGTGAACAGGTAGAGGTTGGCGTGAAATATCAATCCGCGGATAGAACGATTAACGGTTCTGCCTCTGTATTCCACATTGTTAAAAGTGATGCGTTGATGGCCAACCCAAATGATATTTGGGGAGCAAAACTTCAGTTGGGTGAGGTGGTATCTCAAGGGGTTGAATTGCAAGGACAAGTTGCGATTACATCAGCGTGGGATATTCGTGCGAGTTACGCCTATATCGATATGGAAATCACGGAGGATAGCGTTGGTGGGCTTGAAGGGACAACACCGATTTATGTCCCAGAGCATAGCGCCAATCTTTGGTCAGATTATCAGATTTCCCAAGGTGCCCTTGCGGGTACAAAAGTAGGAGCTGGTGTGCGTTATGTAGGCGACATGCAAATAGATGCGGCAAATACCGGCAAAGTTCCAAGCTACACCTTGGTTGATTTGTCCCTAGGGTATGACTTACAGGGCGTATCTGAATCGTTGCAAGGTGCAACAGTGAATCTTTCTGCGAGTAACCTGTTTAACAAAGAGTATTACACCTGTTATGACACGGCGAACTGCTGGTATGGCGCAGAACAAACCGTTGAACTTAACGTCAACTACCAATATTAAAGGGCGTTAACTTACGAGCGCTGCCTACTAATATAGGCTGCGCTCACGATTTGAATATGAATATTATTGAAACACAAAATAGAGAACGATTTAAGCAGTTAGACGCCCTGTGTCAAACCGTTACGCCTTATCTAAAAGGGGGCTTAGCGCCTTTTGATTCAACAATGTTAGTTGGAGAATCAAGCGACCTCACCGTGATTAAACATCTGTATGGTGCTATTGAGTTGGCCCATCCAGAAGCGGGTCACGCGTATTGGCTAACAAGAACGTGGGAGTTGCTTTGCTGGCAGCCTATTTACATCAGTGTGATATCTATCTATGGGCTGCAAGCATTACCTGCTTTTGACGGTTTTGCTCAACAAAGAGAAGACGCCTATATCATGGGATATCGTTTTCAGACGCTCGACTTTATAACGGATGAGATCCCTAACTTGGTTAGTAGAGCTGGTATTCAATTAACGCAAATGTTTGAACACTACCGATTACTGATCGATTCGTGGTTACGGTGTCGCCCTGGTTTTACGAGACAGATTCTCGCGGATGCATTGCTTGAGAGTTTAGTGAAACTGCGGGTAGCAAGGCCAGATATAGATAACCAGATATTGTATCACCATGCTGAACTGTGGCTCTCTTCATGCCGACTGCCACTCAATAATCTACGGTCATATTCAGAGTCTATGGACGGGTCGTTGCGGTTTGTTAGGCGCAGTTGCTGCCTTGTGTACAAAACAGAACAAGGTCAGCTTTGCTCAAATTGCCCTAGAAAAAGAGAACGAATATGTACCAGTTAGAGAATATTAAGGTGACCCGAGACCAAAGAGTGATCTTAGATGTCGATCAGCTCTCTATTGACCCCAAAGCGCTCACGATCGTAATGGGGCACAACGGCTCAGGAAAGTCGACGCTTGTGAATTTATTGGCTAACCATATACGCCCTGATGAAGGGAGTGTGAAATGGAAAGGTACATTGTTACGTCATTTAAGTAGTAAAAAACTGGCCCGTGAGATTGCGTACCTGCCACAGACATTACCAGAAGTGGCAGGATTAAGTGTTGAAGAGCTCGTCCGTTTAGGTCGATATCCTTGGCGTGGCGTACTTTCTCGTTGGACGAAAGAAGATGGTTTATATATAGATCAAGCGATAGAACAAACTCAGATCGGTAAATTTCGACACGCCCTTGCCGACGAACTTTCTGGTGGAGAGAGGCAACGTGCTTGGATTGCGATGTTGCTTGCACAGCAGTCTGGCTTGCTTATTTTGGATGAGCCTACGTCCGCATTAGATATCCAATATCAGTATCAGATAATGGATTTGTTACAACGATTAAATCAAGAGACAGGGAAGGGCGTAGTGGTCATTTTGCATGACCTCAACTTAGCCCTTAGATATGCCACAAAAGTCATCGCCTTGAAGCAAGGTCGCATTGCATTCGAAGGCGATGCGAGCGTTTTACACGATGAAAATAGACTCACAGAGTTATTTTCTGCCCACGTCCAATTAATCAATCACCCAGATAAAAACGCTAAAGTGGCGGTTATATGCTAATTAAATCAATATTAATAACACTATGCTCTCTTTATTCTGGCTATTCTTTTGCCCAAATAGAGCCGACGTCTTCTCAAATACAAATAGAAGACACGAGGGGTCTACAGATACTTTCAAAAGTGCCCGTTAAAGTAGCCGCATTGAACTGGGATATAGCAGAACAGGTTTTGGAATTGGGTGTCGTCCCAGTGGCTATGCCCAATATTACTGGATATAGCGAATGGGTCGTGCAGCCAGAAGTACCGAGCTCAGTACAGGATATTGGCACCAGAGTAGAGCCTAATATAGAGCGTTTAGCAGAACTAAATCCGGATGTCATCATTATCTCATCACCACAAGTCGATCTCATTCCGAGGCTAGAACGCATTGCGCCCGTGCTTACTTTTGAAACCTTCAGTGCCGATCATGACAACGTGAAGGCGGCCATTCAAAACTTCCGTAGCATTGCGAAAGTACTAGGTAAGCAAGCGTACGCGGAAGAAAAACTAACGGATATGTTTTATGAACTAGCGCAACTAAAGCATGGTTTAGAAACGGCTTACAATGGGAAACTCCCAACCGTTGCCGCCTTTCGATTCTCTAGCACTTCATCGATCTATTTGTATGGTGATAATTCGATTACACAGTTTGCGCTGCAGCAATTAGGGGTGTCACCAGCGTTACCTCAACCTGCTACTCAATGGGGGGTAACTCAAAAAAGGTTGAAAGCGTTATTCGAGTTAACGGATGCAAGCGTAGCACTTTACTTCAAGCCTTTTGAACAAGAGGATAAGGTGACAAATTCGGTGTTATGGAAGGCGATGCCATTCGTAAGAAATGACAGGGTTAATAGTGTGTCTGCGGTATGGAATTACGGCGGTGCCATGTCGATTCTCTATAATGCTCAAGTGTTATCAACCGCGTTGTTAGAGATCGCGCCTCACACCGTAAAAACGAATTAATTATGATCAAAAAACGTTATTTTTCCGCTCTAATCTTTTTATTTCTAGGTTTGATATTGTCGTTACAGATAACCAGTGATATGAGCGTTCAGATGCAAATGAACGCATTGCAAAAATGGTTTTATGGCGCGAATGAAGAGTTTGATTATGTTTCAATTCTATTTCTTGAATCTCGATTGCCTAGGCTAATGATGGCGTTGGTGGTGGGTGCCACATTGGGGTTGGTGGGCAGTTTGATGCAACAGTTAACCCAAAATCCATTGGTCTCACCATTAACCCTTGGTTCGGCATCAGGTGCATGGTTGGCGCTTGTCGTTTGCAATATCTGGTTCCCGGCATTAGCCAGCGATTTTTCAACTATTTTTGCTTTGCTTGGGGCGATGCTAACTCTGTTGCTGGTGATTCTTATTTCTGGTTTGAGGAACTTATCTGGATTACCAGTGGTGCTCGCCGGGATGGCCGTGAATATTCTTCTAGGCGCTATCGCCACCGCGATTATTTTACTCAATGAACAATCCTCTAAGAATCTGTTTATTTGGGGCGCAGGGGATTTAGCGCAAAATGGCTGGGATCAAGTAAGGTGGTTGTTGCCTAAGTTAATGCCTGCTTTGCTGATTTTTGCGTTCGCACCACGAGTGTTAGCTTTACTAAGATTAGGGCAGACGAATGCCGCGGCTCGGGGTTTGAATATCGTTCCTATGTTTCTGTTGTTAATTGGTTTGGGCCTTTGGGTTGTCTCTGCCGTTATCTCTACCGTTGGCGTCATCAGCTTTATCGGACTATTAGCGCCAAATATCGCGAGGAAATTAGGGGCGAGAACACCATTGGCGGAGCTAAATTTAAGTACCGTTTTGGGGGCGTTTTTGCTCGTATTTACGGATACATTAGCCATTTGGTTGAGCTCGCTTAGTTTAGATATTGTTCCAAGTGGTATAGCAGCGGCATTTATTGGGGCTCCGGCTCTGATCTATTTTTCCCGTACGCAATTGAAAGCGCAAGATAGCCTTTCTTTCACCTTACCTAAGACCAACTTTATGTTCAAAATAGAGACGATAATCGGTGTGGTTTTCGTTTTGATAGGGGTTTTCTTTCTGTCCATTTTTGTTTCTAAACAAGTGATAGATCAAAGTATCGTATGGTCACTAAAGTGGCCGAGTGAGTTTGGTTTAGAACTCCGTTGGCCTAGAATGTTAACGTCGTTATCCGCTGGTGCTGGTATAGGTGTGGCAGGGGTGTTGTTGCAACGTTTGATTTATAACCCATTAGCGAGTCCTGATATCTTGGGCCTTTCCGCTGGTGCGACATTTGCGCTAGTGGGTAGCAGCCTGTTTTTAGGTTTTAATATATTTGAAGCGGCACCTTTAATCGCCTTTTTTGGTAGTTTACTGGCTCTCGCAATTTTGCTTCTATTGGGTAGAAGACATCACTATGCACCATCTATGATGGTACTTATTGGGATTGCCTTAACGGCTCTGATTGAGGCTATGGTCCAATTTTCATTGGTACGTGGCGATGAGAACTCTTATGTTATTCTAAATTGGTTAGCGGGCTCTACTTATAGAGTATCACCACAATACGCTGTCATATTAGCGGTGATGGTTGCGATATTGATCGCTTTCGTTTTCCTAACACAGCGATGGTTGACGCTTATCTCCGCTGGTCGAGTTTTTGCGCAATCGCGCGGAATTAATGTTGGCAGAGTATTTATCATTTTACTCTGTTGTGTAGCATTACTATGTGGTGTGGTAACCAGTTTTATGGGGCCAGTGGCATTTGTTGGGTTGTTAGCACCGCATATTTCGGTCATGTTGGGTGCAAGAAAGGTAGGACAGCAATTAATTACTACTGCTTTGATAGGGGGCACACTTATGCTCTTTTCAGATTGGTTAGGACAAAATATAGTGTATCCATCGCAAATCGCGGCGGGTACGATAGTGTCCATCATAGGTGGCGTCTATTTCATACTTCTGCTCATTAAAGGGCGAACAAAAAGCTAATTTTTTATGAATAAACATGGAAATAAAATGCGATTAAAAAGCATAGCGGCGTTAAGCCTCGTGGCAGTAACAGGATTCGTTAATGCTGGTTCGCTCACTGAATCGGCTAAAGTAGAGCAAGCTATTATTAAAGACGCAGGGCGCAGTCAACATGTTGTGAGCGACAGTTCAGACCATGCTTTTGATCTACAATCTGAAATTGACTCGCTGAAGGCTGAGGTGGATGGACTTACGATTTATAAAGACCATCTTGGCAATTTAATTCTTAGCCAAGAACAAGAGCTCTCCAGCGTAGAATCGCAATTAGATGACATAGCGGAAACGAGGCAGAGTATTGTACCGTTGATGTATCAGATGTTGGATGGTCTAGCGACATATATTGAACACGATATGCCGATACGTCTAGATGCACGCGTTGATAGAGTGACGCAACTGCGTCAGCTTATGATACAAGCCGATATTAGCGATGCTGAAAAATTTCGTCGTATCTTAGAGGCTTACCAGATAGAACTCGATTACGTAAACAAACTTGGAACCTATACCAGCGCCATAGAGATTGACGGCGTGATTCGCGAGGCTGAACAGCTTTATCTTGGGCATGTTTCATTCATTGCTCGCAGCCTAGATAAGAAAGAATACTGGGTTTGGAGTGACCAAAAGAAGACATGGAGTTCGTTAAATTCGGCGTTAATTAGTGATCTAGATAATGCGTTTTTGGTGGCTAATAAACGTGTAGCACCTACTCTTTTGTTATTGCCCCTCTCCACACAGGAGGTGAACAAATGAAAAACATAATCAGTTTCGTTTTGCTGACCCTTTTGGTTTCTAATGTTCACGCGCAGTCCGATCTATTGGACACGACGAAACAGGTTCGTGTCGAAGAAAATGTCGCCAATCAAAACAGGGAGCAATCTTTTAAAGCACAAGAGCAAGCGTTGGTTCAACTACGCGATGAGCTGTTAGTAAAACGTGGGACGTTACAATCCAATATAGAGAGAATCAGCGACCAGTTTAGC
Organism: Vibrio sp. VB16; assembly: GCF_015594925.2. Lineage (NCBI taxonomy): Bacteria > Pseudomonadati > Pseudomonadota > Gammaproteobacteria > Vibrionales > Vibrionaceae > Vibrio > Vibrio sp. VB16. Next base: position 194,276 of record NZ_CP087591.1, on the reverse strand, counting down.
CATAATGAACAAGTTCTTGCGGAAACAGAGAAAAAGCTTCATTTAGAGTCTGGCAGCTTAGGAGAGCTTTTTGGCGTGGTTAGGCAGGTTGCTAAAGAGTTCCAATTTGTTCAAAAGAGCGCAATTACCGCGATTGGAGAGGCCAATTCTTTACGCGTTGTTGACGCTATCGTTGCCGCAAAAACGTTACCTTCCAAGTCTCAGTTATATTCTCTTTGGCATGCGTTTGAACGTCAGTTAGAAGTGGGCTCAACGATTACAGAGTTAGAAGTACCGTACGTTTTACCTGATGGTATTGTCACCAGTAAAGGTGTTGTGCGTATCGGCTCATTTGGGTTGTTAGACAATGGTGGTTATTTAGATTGGTCGGGTGAACAAAGAGGCGCTAAGCCTTATCAAGTTCAACCTCAATATCTACCTCAGGTTGGCCTAGCTGAGGTGAACTCGGCATTGTTCGCCTTTGACCCATCTGGTGGCAAATTACTAAAGCAACTTTCATTGACCCCGACCATAAAGGAAAGAATCGAGCAAGGTGGTATTATCGGTAAAGTGATATTAGCACTGCTCTCCATCGGCTTGCTTATCGGTTTGGTTCAAGGGGCGTTCTTGTTTATAAGCCGACACAACATTAACGTTCAACTGAAAGATAAAGATACCATAGGAAATAATGCACTAGGTCGAGTTTTAGGTGTGTATAAGTATGATCAGTCACCCAACGTAGAAGCATTAGAACTGCGCCTGTATGAAACGATATTAGACGAGCAACAGAAGTTAGACCGAGGGCTTTCTATGCTCAAACTCCTTGCTGCTTTATCCCCTATGTTAGGCCTGCTAGGTACGGTGACAGGGATGATAGAAACATTCCAAGTGATTACTCAGTTTGGCAATGCCGATCCACGAATGATGGCATCCGGTATCTCTACTGCACTCATTACAACGGTACTTGGCTTAGTCGCCGCTATGCCGCTGCTGTTTATGCACAATGTATTGAGCTCACAAGCCGAAAACGTACGAACATTGTTAGAAAAACAAGGCGTTGGCCTAGTGGCCCAACGCGCTGAACAATATTTGAGGCAGAGCTAAACGTGGAATGGATGAGCTTATTTTCTGATCTTGGCTTTGGGAATGCATTGGCGCAATTTATGTCCAAAGGTGGCCCAATACTTTGGTGGTTAGCTTCCCTTATCTTGCTGTTTTGGCTTATTGCCATCGAACGGGTTCTCTACCTGTTGGTTACGTTTCCCAAAAGACAAAATGAGTGGCTAAAAAATTGGGGTGCAAGGGGTGACCACCATTCCTGGTACGCACAAAAACAGCGCGACGCCTGGGTCAATCAAGCACACATAGAGCTGTTTCAGAATATCAATCTGCTTAAATTGATCATCAGCCTGTTTCCTATGCTTGGTTTGCTCGGTACGGTGACAGGGATGATTTCCGTTTTTGATGTGCTAGCGGTAGAAGGAACATCGCAACCTAGGCTGATGGCATCGGGTATATCCATGGCAACGCTACCAACAATGGCGGGTATGGTTGCTGCATTGGCTGGGGTATTTTGCTATTCCCAACTGTTTGCCGCATTGGAGAAAAGAGAAGTGCATTTAGAGAAGTTAATGAGGAGCCGAACATGAGATTAGGCAGCCGCAAAAAAAATCAAGATGAAGCACAGATAGATATGACGTCGATGCTCGATATCGTATTTATCATGCTGATTTTCTTTATTGTCACCAGCTCTTTTGTTAAAGAATCAGGTATTGAGGTCAATCGACCTCAAGCCTCTAATGCCGTTAGTCAAAAAGAAGCGGGTATCTTCATTGCGATTACCGCCAATAATGAGATCTATATCGACAAGCGTATCGTGGATAAAGAGAGAGTGCAGGCTAACTTAGAGCAGCTTTTAACCGATCAGCCTAACGCGTCGGTGGTAATTCAGGCCGATGAATTTGCGTTTAACGGTACGGTAATTTCGGTTATGGACTCAGCCAAGGGTGCCGGCATTGTTAATATCGCTTTAGCGACGGAGAAGAAATAGATGCTTCGCTTCCTATTGGCTCTGCCGGTTGCGTTATTCGTAAGCTATAGCCTTATGGGTATGATGGCGTGGATGGTGGATCTCAATACCATAGAGAGCAAGCCAGAAAATGAGTCGATACGATTTGATTTCTTTATGAATGAAACTGAGTCGCTAAGTCAACGGAAAAGTCGTGAACTCCCTAAACCGCCGGAAATGAAACCTTTACCTCCCCAGCAGGCATTGGCTCAGCCTCAGCAGGATGTCTCATTGAATACGCCGACGTTAGCGCCAGTTCCAGAGATAAACTTAGATCTGTCGGTGACAGACATGAAATTTGCCGTCGTCGTGCCGAGTACTCCAAGTCCAAAGGCCACAAACACTCAATTAGCCCAGCAACCAATACCGGTGCAAATGGGACAAACCCAGCAAGTAATGCCTTTGCACCGCATGAATCCGATCTATCCAAGAAAAGCGCTGCAGAGAAAAATAGAAGGTTATGTGGTGTTTTCTTTTGATATTGACCGCGCTGGAAAGCCCCAAAATATTAAGATAGAAGCGTCTTATCCGTCGCGAATATTTAACCGGGAAGCGCTAAAAGCATTAAAGCGATGGAAATATCAACCAATGATGGTGAACGGATTGGCACAAGTCAGAAGCGGTCAACGAGTAAAACTGGAGTTTAAAATCCAGTGATGAAACGTAAATCAATCTCGATTCTTTTTCTAGCGATGCTCTATTGGTTACTGGCGTCACCTGTCGCATGGGCGGAATCAAAAGAGTTATCGCATCGCACTGCTCGGCAGGTGCAAATTGCCTATGAATTGCAACGTAAAGAAAAACCGGATGAGGCGATCACCGTACTTACAAATCTAAACCCCAGCGGACAATATGATTTCGCGTATGTCAATCGTATGCTAGGTGGACTTTATTGGCAAACTCAGCAATCACAACTGGCAATCAAAACGTTGACGTTGGCTATCAATCAAAAGGCATTACCTACCGTTCAGCAGAGAGATACACAACAAATGTTAGCCGATATCTTATTGATGGAAGGTCAGTATAAATTGGCAGAATCCCACTACCAAAAGTTATTACCCGCGTATGAGCAAGCCAAAGATCTTGAATGGCTATGGCTTCGAATCGCTCAAGCACAATATCAACAACAGGAGTGGGCGCGAGTCGAGTTGTCGATTGGTCATCAACAACGATATCGTCAACAAGCAAAACTTCCATTGAAAGTGATGCCGCTCAATATGCTGCTTGGGGCTCAGCTTGCACGGAAGAAATGGCAAAATGCAGTGCCAACAGCGTTGTCTTTGAGAACATTAGAACCAGACAAGTACGTATGGTGGCGTCAACTGATTACACTCTATATTTACACGCAACAGCAGCAGCAAGCACTGATTACCTTGCAACAAGCGGATCGTGTAGGATTTGAGTTGAGTGATCAATATCTGATGTTGATGGCCCAATTGTATGCACAGGATGGGGTTCCCAAAAAAGCGGCACAAACCTATGCAAGGTTAAAAGGGCTAGATAGCAGTGCCACATTGCGGGCCCAACAAGCGGAGTATTGGCAGGCGGCGAAAGAGTGGGATAAGGCCGCCTCTATTTGGCTTAAGGCGGCACAAATTGACAATAAGTTTTATTGGCAACATGCGCTTTTGTTACTGAAAATGAGGGACTATAAACGGGCATTAATTAGCATTGATAAGCTGACCAACCAGACAAGTCAAATGTTGTTGGCAAAAACGCAAGCACTGAGCGCGATCGGAAAAAAGGAACAAGCATTACAGGTCGCCACTGAGTTACACAGGATAGAATCGAGCGAAGAAAGCCTGCGTTGGATTAAATATTTGAGTGAAGATTGATGATCGACGGTAAAATACACCTTAAAAGGTATATAATTCTAGGTCATTAATAATTATATTGATTCTTTGAAATACGACTTAAGAGGTCCTCGATGTCTTCTATCCAAAATTATATGACGGAACACCACAAAACGTGTGACAACCTATTGGTTGACGCTGAAGGTTTATTGGCTGATAAAAATTGGGTTGGGTTTAGTCAAGCTTGGCAGATATTTGAGCAAGAGACGGTGGCGCACTTTACAGCGGAAGAGGAGATTCTTTTTCCAGCATTTGAACAAAAAACCGGTATGACGAGTGGCCCGACTATGGTTATGCGTTCAGAACATAGCCAGGTAAAAGGGATGTTCGAACAGATGAATAACGCCATTCAAGATAAGAACCTAGACAGAGCCATGGGCATAGTTGAAAGTGTCATGTTATTGATTCAACAGCATAATATGAAAGAAGAACAGATGCTTTACCCTATGACCGATATGCATTTGCCGAACAATGATGAAGTCGTATCACAAATGGATAGCCAACTGTCAACTTCTCGAGGTTAATCGAGCTATGGTTAATGACGGCACGACAAATATTCGGTCACCTAATTTGCCAGATATATTCAGGCTCGATGTGAGTATTTTGGAGCCTCCTCACCCTATGACGGAGATAACCAAAGTGTTATCTGGTTTGCCGATGGGTGGTCTACTACGGGTTTCACATAGGCGAAAACCCGCCCCTCTGTTTGAAATTATCCAATCCAAGTATTTATATCGGCATGTGGAGATAGATGAAGGCAAGCACCTTATATTTATCTGGCATCGAGATGACGCCGATACAACAGAATACGTGAGGACTCGTAGCAATGAGAATGACTGGACTTAATTTCGATGCCATTCCTAGACTCGATGTTCCATTACGTTTTTATCTTACCGCCCCAATTTTTGCTCTCCTTGGCTCTATTTTACTTATAGACCAAGGTAGCCAAATTTGGTTGAGCCGATGGATGCCTGCTTCACTTGCTATTACGCACTTGTTCGCTTTAGGTGTTATGGCAATGATAATGATAGGGTCACTGTTTCAGATAATGCCTGTGTTATGTGGCGCGCCTATCACCATTGAAAAATCACGGCTGGCTTTGATGCATACGGGGATGATAGCCGGAACCTTAACACTGGCCGCTGCGTTTATGGGGTGGGTTAGTTTTGTTTTTGGCTTTGTTTTTCTAGGTCTGAGTGTCGGTTATTTTGTGCTTACATTGGCATGGGTTTTAATTAGAAATGCCGGAGGAGAACAGACAAGATTGCCTATTTTATTGGCAGTTTTCTCGTTAGGGTTGCTACTGATTGCTGGCTTGTTGCTTATCTCTGGCTACTTATGGGGAATTCAACCTGCCGTGGGTAAAGCGTTAACCAATTTTCATGCGAGTATTGGTATCTTTGGCTGGGTGCTACTGCTGGTGATGGCCGTCAGTTTTCAAGTAATTCCTATGTTTCATGTCACCCCGGTCTTCCCCAAAGTTTGGCGTAATACACTCGTCTTTGGTGCCGTATTTTCGTTGGTCATGATGACGCTGGCTACCTTCGCAGGATATAACCTCTATTATGTCGGCGTGTTTAACGCTTTAGTTGGTATTGCTTACGCTGTAGTTGGCAGTGTTCAGCTTAGTAAGCGAAGAAGAAAACTGCCCGATGTGGTGATCAATTATTGGCGAGTGGGTTACGGTTGCCTTGCCATTGGCTGTTTGTTTATTATCGCCCTGCCTTACTTCCCTGCGGCTATAAAGGGAAAACTAGAGATTCTGTTAGGGTTGGTGATTGCTCTTGGTTTTATTATTGGTGTAATACAAGGAATGTTGCTCAAAATTGTCCCTTTTCTGATCACGTTACACCTGCAGAAAGTTGCGATGGCGAATCCCGCCTCTATGATGATGCTGCCCGATCACTACAGTTTGATTAGTCGAAAGCAAGGTAAGGTACAGTACTGGCTATATGTAGCCGTCTTATTATCGATTGTGACCAGCTTTTTTGTACCACAACTTACCATCAGTATTGGTGTCTGTATCATGTTGAATTGGATGTGTATTGGTTATAATTTGCTAAGAGCATTTATTCTACACTCGAAACTAAGAGAAAAAATGCTTGCTGCGTAAGCAGTGGATTTTAAAATTAAAGCCGCTACACTGTGCGACAATTAACATGTTTTAAATATCGCGAGCTATGGTGCCCGTGATTTAACAATTTACTAGAGACGGACAATGTCATTTTCTAAGCTTGGATTAAGCGATCCTATCCTAAAAGCCGTAGCCGACCTTGGTTACTCATCTCCAACAACGATTCAAAAACAAGCCATTCCGGTGGTTCTAAAAGGTGAAAACCTTATTGCAGCGGCACAAACGGGTACCGGTAAAACGGCAGGTTTTGTTTTACCTATACTGGAGATGCTGAGCAAGGGAGAAACGCAAAAGAAAAAACGTTTCCGTGCGCTTATTCTTGTCCCTACTCGTGAACTTGCGATTCAGGTAGAAAGCAGTATCGTGCAATACGGTAAACACCTTGGTCTTAAATCTTTGGCTATGTATGGTGGTGTTGATTACCATCCTCAAAAACAGGCTCTGATTGATGGCATTGATATTCTAGTGGCAACACCGGGAAGACTGATAGATCTTTACGGTCAACATGCAGTCCATTTCGAAGAAGCTGAAATTCTAGTATTGGATGAAGCGGACAGAATGTTGGATATGGGCTTCATTGAAGATATCAATAAGATTATTGGTCGTCTGCCCAAGAACATCCAAAATCTGCTATTTTCTGCGACGATGTCAAACCCAGTGCGCGAATTGGCAAGAACAGCGATTAATGATGCTACAGAAATCGCGATTACTAAAAATGCGGCTTCTAAAAGTAATATTAAGCAGTGGTTAGTCACAGTAGATAAAGATAAGAAATCGGCGTTGTTAAGCCATATGTTAAACGAAAACAGTTGGCCTCAAGCGTTGATATTTATTGAAACTAAACATGGCTCTGCCAAGCTTGTTGCACAGTTAGAAAAGCGCGGTATTGCTGCTGAGGCCTTCCACAGCGGACGAAACCAAGCTTCGCGTGCTCGCGTGCTGGAGGCATTTAAAGATGGCTCAGTTAAGTATCTGGTTGCGACAGGTGTTGCCGCACGTGGTATTGATATTGATGACCTTACCTGCGTGATCAACTATGATCTGCCGTATCCTGCTGACGAATATGTGCACAGAATAGGGCGTACAGGCCGTGCCGATGCTCAAGGTGAAGCGGTTTCATTGGTATCAAGAGACAACTTCAAACACCTTTGCATGATAGAAAGTCGTTTGGGCCACCTGATTGAACGTCGAACAGTAGAGGGTTTTGTACCAACAAAAGAGGTGCCGATTTCTATTCTAAATTATGTGCATAAACATAAGAGAGAAGAGAACAGCTAAATCGCCACTCTTCTATAATTGATAGTGATGTGCTTCACAAAAGCTGTTAGAATCGCCCCAAATTTGGAAAGCTGGTATCGACCAGCTTTTTTGTGTAATTAAGAAAACTATTAGGTGTCCCGTGCTTACAACTGCAAACATCACCATGCAATTTGGCGATAAGCCACTATTTGAAAATATCTCCGTTAAATTCGGTAACGGTAATCGCTATGGTTTAATCGGTGCCAATGGTAGTGGTAAATCGACATTCATGAAGATCCTAAGTGGTGAACTAGAGCAATCAGGTGGCACCGTTTCTTGTGATCCTAATGAACGCATGGCGAAATTAGGCCAGGATCAGTTTGCTTATGAAGATTACACTGTTATTGATACAGTGATAATGGGACACAAAGAACTTTGGAAAATTAAAGAAGAGCGTGATCGCATCTATTCGTTACCTGAAATGACGGACGAAGATGGCATGCGTGTAGGGGATCTTGAAACTGAGTTTGCCGAGATGGACGGTTATTCTTCGGATGCAAGAGCAGGAGAATTGCTGCTCGGGTTAGGTATTCCAGAAGCGCAACATTACGGCTTGATGAGTGAGGTTGCTCCTGGTCTTAAAGTTCGTGTACTTTTGGCGCAGGTGCTGTTCGCTGAACCTGAAATCATGCTTCTTGACGAACCAACCAACAACTTGGACATGCATACGATTGCTTGGCTAGAAGATATCCTGTTGGCTCGTAACTGCACCATGATTATTATTTCCCATGACCGTCACTTCTTAAACTCTGTATGTACCCACATGGCTGATCTTGATTACGGCGAGCTACGTATGTTCCACGGTAACTACGATGAATATATGTTTGCAGCAGAACAAGCGCGTGATCGTTTGCATGCAGACAACGCGAAGAAAAAGGCGCAAATTGCTGAACTACAAACGTTTGTTAGCCGTTTCTCTGCGAATGCTTCTAAAGCGAAGCAAGCCACCTCTCGCCAAAAGCAATTAGACAAAATTCAGCTTGATGCTGTTAAACCATCAAGCCGCCAATCGCCGTTTATCCGTTTTGAACAAGAGAAAGAGTTGTTCCGTAATGCGTTAGAAGTTGAAGGCTTAAAACAGGGTTATGGTGAAAATATCTTGTTTAACGGTGTCGACTTGATGGTTGAAGTGGGTGAGCGAATTGCGATTATCGGTGAAAATGGTATCGGTAAATCAACGCTACTAAATACCCTTGCTAGATCCATGGAACCAATGGCAGGTATGATTAAATGGTCTGAAAATAACAACATTGGTTATTATGCTCAGGACCACGCTCATGACTTTGCTGAGGACCTCAATCTGCTTGATTGGATGGGACAGTGGAAGAATGAAGGCGATGACGAGCAAGTTGTTCGTGGTATTTTAGGTCGTATGTTGTTTTCACAAAACGATATTAAAAAATCAGTTAAAGTTATCTCCGGTGGTGAGCAAGGCCGTATGTTGTTTGGTAAGTTAATCATGCAGAAAGCCAATATATTGCTGATGGATGAACCAACGAACCATATGGATATGGAATCTATCGAAGCACTTAACCTTGCGTTAGAGAACTATAAGGGCACATTGTTCTTCGTTTCCCACGACCGTCAGTTTGTATCGTCAATCGCAACACGCATTATCGAGATTACGAAAGATGGTGTGAGTGATTTCCACGGTAGCTACGAAGAGTACCTAAGTAAACTTGGCGTCAAAGGCTAGCCACAAACCAAATGAAGCAAGTAAAAAAGAGCCCAGTAGGGCTCTTTTTTGATCTGACTAAGTTCGCTCGTTTTTCCTATCGTTATATTCATAGGAAATTAAGTCAGACTTGACACCTGCTCCACTAGAGACTTTGCTTCTAATGAAGGTAGTAGTAAACAATAAGAATGACAAAAGAAGTCAGGACCATACTTTTTAGTGCTACAGTTTATCTTGTGAATAATAAAAAGCCGTGCTTCTAACGGACGAATAAGAGTTGATATTGATGATAATAAAAACAGCAAAAATAGTGACATTAACACTCGCAGCCTTATTTATTGGTGGTTGTGCTAGCTACAGCATCTCAGAGCAAGATATGACTGAATATCTGCAAGATAGTGTCGTTCTTGAGCAATCAGTTGGCATCGAGAATGTCATGTATGCACAAGTTGCGGTTGACGATCTTAAAGTGAAAATTGGTCGTTCAGATGCAGAGCGCGTCTCCGTTTTTGCAAATACTCGTGCACAAGTGCAGATGTTCAGTATGCAGAATACTGAACTGGATCTTGATATCGAGTTTAGTGCGATTCCTGAATATGATCAGGAAAGCGGAGAGATATTTTTAAAATCACTTCGTTTAGAGCAGCTTGATGACCATAGTCAGCAGCTCACTCCTGAAATAACGAAGCTTCTAAAACCGGCGGTTTCTATGATTGGTCATGCGCTGTCTCAACTCCCGGTCTACAAGCTGGATGGGGACCAAGTTCAGCAAGCACTGCTTAAATCGGCGAAACCTAATTTAGTCATTAAGAATAACAAGCTAGTGATCGAGTTGTTTGATTAAAGGGGGATTCGCGAATAGGTCTCATTAATTATTCATAACAAGATTAACGGAATTTTCCGTAGATAAGTGATGAAACAGCGGGAGGGTACTGGTGAACAAAATTAACCCAAAGAAATTACTTAATAGTAAATGGACAGCCGTTAATCCTATCAAAAAGGAAAAGCACTTTTTAGTCACAGAGGTAGAGATAGAAGGCAATGAAGTGATGCATTGTTTAATAGAAGCCATTATCTCTAAACGTACACAAGCGATAAACTGGAACGACTTGAAAAATACGGATAATTGGCTTCTTGGCTGGAAATAAGTAAAGACACCTAGCGTGAACAACTGTCCTTATTACATCGAGATGTACCCGTTAACCAAAACGATATGCGATATCTGTTTTTGGCAAAATAAAGGTAACACCAATCGGCCATTGGCTTGATTATACGCCAGCGAAGTGGAGCATAGAGCCAACCTCTCCCTACCAACTGCCACGCGCGATACGTGGCATCCAAACCGAGTAATAATTGTCCTTTATCGTCTAGAGCGTGCAAGATAGTATTCGCTTTTTGGGCATCAATTTGCGGATAATTGAAAAAAGTATCACCGTAAATATCGACTGTCTGGATAAGCTTTGTAGGATCTTGTTTTGTAAGCGCCTTCATTTCTTTTGCGCAGAGTGGGCAGGTTCCGTCATAGAATAGGGTCAATTGCGTCATGGCTGTCTCGTTATTGTTTATTGCAGTTATGTTGATACGATCCTTTCTTTACGTTGGATCACTTAGCCCCTCCATTCACCAACGGACAAGTAAAATAATCTCATTTGATAAGAAGATGTCTGTTTCTAATGGCAGGCTTTGTGTTTATGTTCATATCATTACCTTTTGTGTGTGAACTTTCGTCCGTCTCGAATGTTAAGAATCATTAGACTAGCGTTAATAAATCCAGCAATGAGTTCAAGGGCTTGGACAATGTAAAATGCAGTATCGAAACTACCTTCCATTGCCCACTGGTTGAGCATAATCGCTGAAGGTAAAAGGATTAAAAGCCCATTCATGGCAATAAAAGGCATGCGCTTTTTCTTGCTTTCAATGAGGCGTCCTTTTCGTCCCTTAGAGATTAGAAAACCTGTTGCGCCTGTTAGTGCAATAGCAGGAATAAGAATAAAAAGACCCGGTGATACGATAAAGGATTTTACTTGTGCTACCGATTCTAAAGAGCCGAATAACTCAACGATTATGGTTGATGTAAAGAAAGTAACGACGCAAAGCGTCGCAATGATGGCAGATATTCTATGAATTAAGAGTTTCATTAATGTCTCCATGATAGTATGTTTAGCAACATGTTGTCAATTGTAATGATATGACAACATGTTGTCAAATAAGCGATGGAAAAAAACATGACTACAAAAAAAGAAGGGGAAACCTTTACCCAAATTGTTTTGGAAATTTTTAGGGTAAGTGGAATGCTGAACGCCGAGGGTGATGAAATTTCAGAGGAATATGGACTGAGCAGTGCACGATGGAAAGTTATGGGCGCTATCGTTACCTCTGAGGGCTTACTGACTGTCCCTCAAATCGGACGTTCTATGGGACAGAGTCGACAGGCGACACAACGTGTCGTTGATATAATGGCAAACGATGGATTATTAGAATGGGTCGTTAACCCTAGCCACAAAAGGGCAAAATATGTAGATCTAACAGAAGAAGGAATGCGTATATATCGCCTGTTAGATACAAAGCAAAGATTGTGGGCAATGAAAGCGGAAAATATACTTACGGAAGATGAATTGAAGCAAACATTATCGGCACTTCAAAAAATGGCACGTTATTTTGAAGACTAATTTTAATCGGTGTGAAACTTCATCTTGCCTTACTTAAGAATAGCGTTGGATATATCGATGTAGTAACCTTTCCGTTTACACAGATAAAGTGCCTTCATGTCTAGAAGCCAACGACTCTTTGACTTACTCCAATTGCTGCGCTGTCACAAATACCCTGTCTCGGCTGAACATTTAGCTCATGAGCTAAATGTGAGTGTGCGTACTATCTACCGAGATATCGCCACACTACAAACGCAGGGCGCGGAGATTGAAGGCGAAGCGGGGCTTGGTTACGTATTAAAGCCGACGTTTATGCTACCGCCGCTGATGTTTTCATTGGAAGAGTTAGAAGCGCTCCTGCTAGGCGCCGATTGGGTTGCCAAACAAGCAAATGGTGAGTTTAGTGGGGCAGTAAAAAATGCTATCGCAAAGATATCGGCGGTATTGCCTGTTGATCATAGCGCGAAGCGCAACGAAGATGTCATACGTGTGGCTTCTGTTATTGAAGTACCACATCTAACGAGAGAATTGTCTGACATTAAGCATGCTATCCAGCAACAATTTAAGACCAAAATTATCTATGTAGATGCGCAAGGAGTCCCTAGCGCGCGGACAATCTGGCCTATTCTTATCGGTTTGTTTCAGCAGCATTATGTTTTGGTGGCTTGGTGTGAAACAAAAGAGGCATTTCGTAATTTTAGGCTTGATAGGATAGAAGAGTGGCAGACACTTGAACAAAAGTACCGACGTGCTCGTCGTGATTTATTGAAAGAGTGGCAGCAAAAGGAAGGCATTGGTGAGAAAAACGTACGCTACTGACAAGAACTGTCATTCGCGTTCGTTATATTACTCATCAAATCACGCTGTATCGCTTTAGGAGATAATATGTTTAAGATCGATTCGTTTGTTCTCTATGTCAAAGACATTGAAACCAGTAAGAAATTCTATACGAAAACCTTTGAGTGTGAGGGACAGGTTTTATCACCAACGTTCGTCTCTTTCTCCTTAGGCGAGGGTGTCACTATTGAGTTAAAGCAACTCGCGCAGGTTTTACCTTCGGCTAACATCCTGGGTGGAGGAACAGAGTTATCCTTGGTAGTTGAAGATTCAAAAACACTGCACGAGCTTTACGAGCAATGGAAAACCAAAGAGGTCGAATTCCTCCAAATGCCGACTAAGTTGGTTTTCGGTCTGACGTTTGTTGCCATTGATCCTGATGGGCATCGGATTCGGGTGTTTACACAAAACCTCTAATTGACCCCTAGTTTATCGTTAATAGCGGGTCACCTGATAAGCTAGGGTAATCACTAAGCTTCATGGCTTATCTATCGACATACGTCCTGATAAAGCTGTTCGGCGAGCTGTGTTATGGTGTCACCTTGAGGATGAGTATGAGCGAATGTTCTTAAACCATATATGCCCATCATCAGATAATGAGCGCGAGCATCGGCCTCGCGGTCGCTGCTTATTTCTTTTAGATCAATTGCTCTTTGCAAAACCTGAGTAATTGCTTGCTGCCAGTTAGCCAGATGAAGAGTGATAATGCCATGTACTTCATCGTCGTTCTCTGTGACTTCGTTCAATGCTTTAGTTAATAAACAAGCCCGAGAGGCATCGCAGCTTTGGCACTCTACAACGATATTATCTAGATAGGATTTAAGCTCAGCAAGCACCGAACGTTGACCTGAAAAAAATCCAGTGAACTCTGTAATTCTATCCTGATGATACTGGTCTATTGCTGCTAAGAAGAGACCGCGTTTGTTTTCGAACGCACAATAGATAGAGCCCGGGTGTAAACCGGTGGCGCCTTTTAAATCTTGCATACTGGTCTTGCTGTAACCTTTATCCATAAAGGAGGTCATAGCAGATCGTAGTACTTTCTCTCTATCAAACTCTGCGATTCGCATTATTAATTTGTCACTCTCGTTAGGACTCTTATCGTAATAATTTGTGTTAGTGAAACTATTGTAACCAATATTGAACGCTTATTCAAAAAAGATCTTGAACGCTCATTCACAAAAGAGTATCTTGAATGCACATTCAAGATACAGAGGTCGCTATGACTGATAACTTATTTCAAACTTATGCTCTCAATAAAACTTTATCATTAAAAAATCGCATCATTATGGCACCACTGACGCGTTGCATGGCGGATGATGACCTAATACCAACTCAAGATATGGCCGATTATTATGGTCGTCGAGGCGAAGCGGGGTTAATCATTTCAGAGGCAGTAATCATACGACCTGATGGTCAAGGTTACCCGAATACGCCCGGTTTATTTACTCCGGCTCAAATCGACGGTTGGAGAACGGTGACAAATGCAGTGCATCAAAATGGCGGCAAAATTTTTGCCCAAATTTGGCACACGGGTCGCGTGGCACACCCTCATTTTTATCAATCAACAGGCAATCAAGATGTGATGGCACCTTCAGCCGTTGGGGTTGAAGGTAGTGTCCCTAGAATGCGTGAATTAACGTATCAAATACCTAAGGCTATATCGGCTGAGGAAATTGCTCAGTTAGTAAGCGACTATTCCCAAGCAGCAGCTAACGCGATTGATGCCGGCTTTGATGGCGTTGAAATTCACGGTGCTAATGGCTACTTAATTGACCAGTTTTTACATCACGACAGTAACCGCCGTATTGATGAATATGGGCAGACACCTGAAAATATGTCGCGTTTCGCACTTGAAGTGGTGGACGCTATTGTTGCTCGTATCGGCAATGAAAGAACGGCACTACGAGTATCTCCCGGTGCCTATGTCAATATGGCCGGTGACAGTCGTGATCGTGATGTCTTCGACTATCTTGTCCCTGAACTGGAGAAACGTGATTTGGCTTTTCTACATATTGGCGTTTTTGATGATGCGATGGAGTTTGAATATCTGGGTGGTCGCGCTTCAAGTTATGTTCGCAATATCTATAACAAGACGTTAGTGGGCGTAGGCAGTTTCACAGCAGAAACAGGCAGTGACGCTATCGCGAATGACAGGTTTGATCTGCTTGCGATTGGGCGACCATTTATTGCTAACCCGGACTATGTTGAGCGCGTTCGTACTGGGAAAGACCTCATTGAGTACTCAGATGAGATGCTGACTAGCTTGATATGATGCGAGCGCTTCGTTGCCGCTGATAACGATAAAAAATAATAGGGTTAGCTTTGTGCTAGCTCTTTTTTCATCGCTTAAGTATATGTATCTATCAGGAGAGTGTTATTGGTAATTAACCGTATACTTCTCTTGCACAAAGTCATTCGCAAAGGTGATCGCTTGCGCTTGCTCTAACTGTATATCCTTAAATGTTTTACCAAACAGTGGAATGCCTTCGCCTAACAACACGGGTATACGGGTAATAGTCATTTCGTTGACTAATTGAAGATTAATGAAGGCTTGGATGGTCGCACCGCCATCAATGTAAGCATGATGATGGCCTTCTTTTTCAAGTCGCGATACTAAGGCGTTAAGATCACCGGAATACATCTCTACTTTGTCCTTCATATTATCCGGGGCGTTTTTCAGCGTATTACTGAGTACAATAATACGTGTATCGCCGTAGAACCATTCTTCTGGCGTTAGATTCATGCTTGAAATCACCTCCATGCATTTTCGACCCATGATCATGCAATCAATAGATGCCATATATTCAGTCAGACCCATGTCCGCATGTTCACCCAAATCGGCGTCAAGATTACCAGCGGTATGTAACCAATCTACATTGCCATCTTTTTTGGCGATAAAGCCATCAACACTTGTTGCGATATATAGGGAACATTTCATTTCAACACCTCTTTCTTGTTTTATCTCGCACACACTATCCAAACATTGGTTTTAAGCTCAGAATGATTTATAATTAATTCTACAATGTAGGAATTAACATTATTTTAGCGAGTGAATAGAATGATTGTCAAGGATAAAAAAAGAGGTCGCCCAAAAGGTAAGAGTAATAAATTGAGTGCACGATCTATTTTGGATATGGCGAAAAGTTTGATGCAAAACGAAGGGAAAATTCCGAGCATTCGTAAATTGGCATCAAGTTTAAGTGTTGATGCAATGGCCATTTATTACTATTTCAGCAATAAAAATACTTTACTAGAAGCCATTACGGTTTCTCTGATAGAAGATATCTATGAACCAAAAGTTAATGACGATTGGAAGCACGAGCTAACCGAGCTTTCCACGAGCTATCTGACATTACTTGATAATTATCCAGGATTACTGGAAACATTACTTTCTATGGATGCTTCGGGCCCTGCGCAGGTGTTTATTGACCGATTTAATGACGTGATTAAACCACTGAACCTTGATGAGGATAAGAGAACAAACGCGCTAAATTTATTGGTGGATTACCTACATGGGTATGCCTTAGCGTTAAACAACAAAAACGCTAAGGTCGACTTGAATGTCGACATGCTGATAGGGCCGCTTAATTTCTACTGCATTGCACTAGAAAATGCTAAATAAGGCATAATTAATTATGGTACGCTTGCGTATCATAATTGGGTGGTGTACATTTAATTACATCAAATAAATATAGAGCGGAGCCTTCAGAAAATGAAAAAAACGGACAAAAAGGCCGTAGGCCGCCCTATCGATGATGAGAAAACACAGAAAGTGTTTGAAGCCATAGACAACATATTGGCGAACGAAGGTATATCTAAACTCTCCATAGAACGAATTGCTAATACCGCAAAGATATCTAAAGCAACGCTATATCGCCGCTTTCGTAATCTTAAAGGGATATTGAATGCCTACGTCGAGACCTTCACCAGTAACGCTCTTACCCCACTTTTACAAGATAAAAAAGTGAATGTAAAAGACCCTATAGACCTAGAACAACTACTGATAAAGCTAGGTACAAATCTGATGAAACTCATCACTCAGCCTAGAGTGATTGCTTTTGACAACGCGATGCTTTCTGCCGGTGTGGAGTATTCAGAATTAAAACAAGATTTGTTTAAGAAAGGCCCACAAAATGCGATCCGTCAAATTGGTAATGTACTGGAACAGGCGGGAATAGTGTCGGATTTTTTTGATAGCTATCGCTTAGGTGATATTTTGTTCCATATTTGGCGTAGTGGGGTTTATGACAAGGCGAGGGTTTCCGGACAAGTTGTAATGAATAGCAAGCAACTCGATCAACACATAACATTAGGCACTCAGTTTTTTCTAACCAAGTTAATTTAGAGGGATTCGAATGAATATACCAAATACTCGTATCCTGGTCGCTGGTGCGACGGGCTATTTAGGAAGTCACATTGTTAATGAATTGCTCAAACAAGAGGCAGACTTTAAAGCTCTGGCGAGGCGTCGTTCTAAATTGGTCAAGATGGGGCTCGTTGATAAGCAAATTGAGATCGCCGAAATAACAGAGGTGAGTACTTTAAAGGGGTGCTGCAACAATATAGATGTTGTGATTTCATGTGTAGGCATTACTCGTCAAAAGGATGGGTTGAGTTTTATGGACGTTGACTTTCAAGCCAATCTTAATCTGTTGGAAGAAGCGGAAAAATCAGGTGTCAAAAAATTTATCTATATCTCTGCCTTTAATGCTCCTAAATATCGGCGTGTACGGCTTCTCAACGCGAAAGAGCGTTTTTCTGAAAGGCTCCTTGCATCCATTAAGCTAAAACCTTGCGTGATAAGACCCAATGGCTATTACTCTGACCTAGAAGAATTTTATTCTATGGCAAAATCCGGTCGAGCTTATGTTTTTGGTCAAGGTGATGTAAAACTAAATCCCATTCATGGTGAAGACTTAGCGCAATTTTGCATAGATGTAGTAGAAAAAGATGAGCCTGAGTATGACATCGGTGGGCCAGATGCTCTCACCGTGAATGAGATAGCAGAGCTCGCATTTCAGGCCCAAAATAAGACGCCAAAAATCACTTTTTTACCCGATTGGATAAGAACCATGTTCTTGTTTTTGGCGGCAAAGCTTCCTGAAAAATTAACGGGTTCTGCGGAGTTTTTCCTGACGGTGATGGAAAAGGATATGATTGCACCAGTCTATGGACACCGAAAATTATGTGATCACTTTCAAGACATTTTTCACAAAGAATCACCAATATTAGATGAGTCGAAAGACGAGCGAAAAAACAAATTCCATTGATGCATGATCACCATATAGATTGCTCCTAATGTAAGTAATGCTGTTCGGTTAGTGTTAAATACTTCGTCATTCCCGTGAAAACGGGAATCTTGGTGATATTAGATCCCCACTTTCGTGAGGATGACGTTGGTTTTCGTGAAGATGACGTAGACTTCGTGGAGATTAGATGCGGTATATACAAAGGAAAAAACGTTGGTATGAAAAAAATTTCAATTAGCAGAATACATACCAATAAAGGGATATTTCGCATATCTGCCAGTATCGATAAGAGTAATTCTATCTTCTATCAATCGGTAGACTTTATGAGCACAGATGGTTGGTGTGAACTCGATATTGAATCTGTTGAGGGTAAGCGGATTATGTTGGGAATAGAAATGGAAATTATAGAGCATATAGAGTCATGAATAGTTCTGAGAGCGTCGCTTTCTACACACTTAATGCTTTGTGTTTTAAGCCACATTTTTTTGAGCAAAATACTTTTATAATGACAGGTAATCCGACTGAAGAGAGAATGCCGATGCTAAATGAAAACCATGCCTTTATCTTAGATTTTCCTGATCTTAAATTAGACATTGTTCAGCTTAACCACGACGACCCAATATTCAAAGCCGATCTTCAGCAATATCATGAACTGGACTACAGTATCCGCGAGCTAGAGATAGCAGGGAGCCCAATTGATGATGACAATATGCATGAGCTAAAGCTTCAACGTATGGCGCTAAAAGACAGTTTATATAAGCAGCTAACCAAACATCATGAGCAAGCAAAAGAGTAAACCACCGGAGCCCGTAAAGTATGCATGGCGTTTAGGCTTTGCTTGACGTCAAATTAACGGGAGAGTTTGATCTATTACTAAGTGAAGACGAACGATAGAGATATTTTTTGATAGATGATGAGATCAAAAAAGAGCCAAGAAAAAAGACGATTACAGTCTACTTTCTTGGCTCTTTTTTTGACAGCTCTTTTACAAGAGAGATGTTACATCAGAATCGCTAAAACAGTGGATACAGATACAACAGCAAGGCCTACAAGTCTAAATAGAATCGGTGCTTCGTTCATTTCTGTAAGCTCAGTCGACTTCCAAGTTTTTAGGGCAGCTCTCAAATCGTTATTTACAGTCATAATATTCCCCTTACATTGCATTGCCAATCTCGATTAAATACATTGTATATACATTGCATTTTCAATGCAACCCTTTTGTGTCACTTTTGTTTCACTTTTATTAATTTTGGTGTTTTTCGATAGGATTGAACGTAAAAAGGGCACTTCTGTGCCCAATTTAAGTGACCGATCTTCTATGCATACCGGTTAACAGGACGCTAATTTAGGTGTTTAAACTGCAGTTCAACCAACCTTTGATACAACGAGCAGCTTTCCATGAGCGCTTGGTGATCTCCCATTTCCACCAGCCTGCCATTTTCTAATACTGCGATCTGATCCGCGTGCTGAATTGTTGATAATCGATGAGCAATGATCAGGGTCGTTCTATTTCTCATTAGTTCTTCGAGTGCTTGTTGCACATGATGTTCACTTTCGCTATCAAGGGCTGATGTGGCTTCATCGAGCAACAGAATGGTTGGGTTTTTTAGTATTGCTCTTGCGATAGCAATACGTTGACGCTGTCCACCAGATAATCGAACGCCTTTCTCACCAAGAAAGCTATGGTAGCCCTCGGGTAAGTTGGCGATGAATTCGTGAGCATGTGCTTTTTTTGCGGCTTCAATCACTTCATGGTCTGTGGCGTCAGGTTTTCCGTAACGAATATTGTGAAACACATCGCTGCTAAAGAGAGCGGGGTGTTGAGGAACCAACGCCATCTGCTCTCGTAGATCTTTAGGATCGAGCTCTTTGATATCTATTCCACCAAGTGTGACTTTGCCAGATTGCGGGTCGTAGAACCGTTGTAATAGTTCAAACAGTGTGGTTTTTCCTGCTCCAGATGGGCCGACGAGTGCCAATACTTTCCCTTTTTCAGCAACGAGAGACAATTGGTTAGTGGCAGATTGGTCTGGCCGTGACGGATAATGAAATGTTACTTCTTCAAAGGCTATTTCGGTGCTGAAGTCGGCCGCCTTCAACGTGTCTTTAACTGGCGGCAAGATATGGCTTTTCACCTGCAATATCTCAACTAAGCGTTCGGTTGCTCCTGCTGCTCGCTGCAGCTCACCGAGTACTTCAGAGATTGTCGCTAGTGATGAGGCAAGAATAATAGAGTAGAAGACGAATGCACCTAAATCACCACCAGACATTGTTCCGTGAATGACGTCACTACCTCCGACCCAAAGCATGCCGGTTATCGCGCCAAAGACAATAATAATTACGCCAGCGACTAATATAGATCGGTGTTGAACTCGCTGCTTACCGATGGCAAATGCTTTTTCCACTTCGTTGGCGAACGATACGCGTTCCTCATTTTCGCGGGTATAGCTTTGTACCGTCTTTATATGTTCGATAGCTTCGCCTGCATAGCTGCCAACATTCGACATTGAATCTTGACTTAGTCTCGATAACGCTCTTACGCGTCGACCATATACAAGGATAGGGATCAGTATCAACGGGACAATTGCCATCACCACAAGTGTGAGCTTAATATTGGTCGCAAAAAGCATGACTAATGTGCCGACAAACATAAGCGCACTGCGCATTGCCATGGAAAATGACGAGCCGATAATGCTCTGGAGTAACGTCGTGTCCGTTGTGATGCGGGACATGATATCGCCACTGCCGTTGGTTTCAAAATAGCTTGGATGCAGAGTAATAACGTGATTGAAAACCGCCAAACGTATGTCGGCGCTGACTCGTTCACCTAACCAAGAGACAAGATAAAATCGAGAGTAGGTACCAGCAGCAATAAAGACAGTAATGGTAAGCAAAAAGGTAATGGCTTTCTTAAGCTCACTTAGCGAGTTTTGTGCAAAACCACCATCAATGAGAAACCGAACGCCTTGTCCTACCGATAGCATAATACCTGCGGTAAATAGTAAGGCGATGAGAGCGAGAACGACGCGACCTTTATAAGGACGGATGAATCGAATGAGTTCGAATAATACGGTGAGTTTTTTTGTTTCGCCATTTGATGTGGATGTTGATATTTCAGCGTTTCTTGTGTCGTTGGCCTGCATCTATCGTTCTGCCGTAAGTTGTTTGGTAACTTGATGATAGCACTACAATTGCGTTGATATGTTGCTTTTTTGTAAATGGCGTATTGTGATATTATTTTGGATGCTGATTTATTAGTCAAAAAACCACTAGGCTATCCTTTGCCCGTTGGTTTTTTTGTACAACATAATTGAAATGGACGATTAGTCCCTTTCTTTTGCATCGAAGTGATAATCTACGTCAACAACAGCACGATATTGGATCTCACCACGCGTAACGGCAAACTCTTCAACAGAAACT
The DNA here is from genome assembly GCF_015594925.2 of Vibrio sp. VB16. Taxonomy (NCBI): domain Bacteria; kingdom Pseudomonadati; phylum Pseudomonadota; class Gammaproteobacteria; order Vibrionales; family Vibrionaceae; genus Vibrio; species Vibrio sp. VB16. The sequence continues at coordinate 173,111 of NZ_CP087591.1, read as the reverse complement.
TGCGTATTGTCGACCGCGATATCGCGAACACCATTGGATGCATAAGTTGGTAGTTTATAACGCAGCTGACTTTTGGTCATGCTTTGTAGCGAATCTGTGATATCAAAACCTGCGTCTAGCGCTTCAGCTTTGGTCTGATAAAATGTTGAAATAATTGATGTTTCACTGTGCGTGGTTTGAACAGAAGCGAACGCTGAAGAAGCAACGAGTAAACCGACAGTAAGAGTAATGATTTTTTTCATGTTATGTACCTTATTATTAAAGTGTTGTTTTTATTTGTACTTTGAATAGACAAGTGTCCGAGATTAATCTCTTTCTTTAGAATCGAAGCTGTAGTCCACAGCAATAACGGCACGGTATTGAACGTCTCCGCGAGCAATCGCAACTTCCTCTACTTTTACTTCGGTTGCTTCAAGAGTGACATTGCGAACACCACTTTCAGTGATGGTAGGTAACTCATTACGAAGTTGAGTTTGTGTCATGGCTTGAAGAGAATCGGTGATGTCAAAACCTGCATCAAACGCTTCTGCTTTTGTCTGGAAGTTTGACGTTGAAACGGATGTTTCATTATACGTTGTGTGTACTGAAGCGAATGCAGAAGAAGCAACCAGTAGACCAGCAGTAATAGCAATTAACTTTTTCATGTTGTAATCCTTTTTGAATAAATAACGCAATCTGAAATAGAGAGTTCAATTGGACGATCAGGTTTGGCCTTGTGTCGTCCTATGGAATTCATATTATACTATACGGTCGTGTAGTAAATGGGTGGTGGGGCCATTGATTATGGAAAAACAAGCACTAATAAAAAGATAAAAACCTTGCATTCATTACGTGATACAACTTATATCGTGTATATTCAGTCTGTTATAAGTTATGTGATCTGATTCAAAAAATGCCCAAAGAAAGCTAATTCGAGAATGATTTGTGTATTTATTTTGAAAAAATATAAAAATAAATGATAAAGAAGGTTGGAATTGTTAATTCTGTATGATGACTTGCAAGGCGCGAGCGTATATTCTTCGAATAGAAGTTAATCGATAGGTGTTAAAATCATTGATTTGAAATGGAGCTCATTTAAATGAAAATACAAGAAGAAAATTTAGGTTTTACATTTAGAAAAATAGCAGAAGAAGTACATATCTTTCACCGAGGCAAGAAAGCCACGGTGTTGCGAGGACGAAAGGCAGATGAGTTTTTGGATGACGCCGACAGTTTTTCTGACGGCGATGGGCAGCAATTAATGGCTCGTATTACGGGAAATTACAAAAGAGGTAATGAGAAGCTGGCTAAGCAAAAGCAAAACAGGCGTCTAAACAATTTCTAGCCACGCTTTTACTTCAGAGTAGCATCCGCGGAAAACAATACGTTCAGATTTTTTACCAAGTTGATATTCATACATGGGGTCATAATACTGCTTGAGCAAAGGCGCTAGCCAATCTACATGATGAGTGACATCACCGGAACTCTGCATTGTTTTTACCGCATCCTGCTGAGCTTGAAGAAGATCACCGTAGCGTTCTAATCCTAATCTTTTTCGTATTTTAAATAGCCCTTGATTGAGATAATCAGAAAATGCTTTCCAACCTAACTCTTCGCCATAGTGTTTGATATAATCTAGTTGCATCTTAATTACATATTCATGAAGTAAGCGCTCAAGCCGAATATCGAAAGGGTCTTCAATGACCGCTAAATTAGATTCACTTATCGCGTCTCTTATAGCGTTGGGCACAGAGGCACATCCTACCGTTTTCCCCTCATCTTCATAAACAAAATTGCTACAGCCTTGTTCCAATTTTTTTACCATTTGAATAGCAAGCTGATTCTCAAAATTAATTTGAGTACGCTGTTCTATTACATAGCGACCAAAAGACGAGCCACGATGATTTGCAGCCCCCTCAATATCGATGCCATTTTTAAGAGATTTGATGAGGTCTGTTTTACCGCTACCAGTGTTACCACCAAGAACGATCTTAGGCATAGTAGAGGACTGGTCTACAGTATTGATCAAGAATCGACGTAGTGCTTTGTATCCACCGGTAACAAATGGGTAGTCTATACCTACCTCTTTAAGCCATTGCTGAGTAATCTGTGAGCGCATCCCACCGCGAAAACAATATAGGTACCCATCAGGGTTCGCTTCGCAAAAGGCCTTCCACATTGCGACTCGTTGATCTTTGAGTTCGCCGTTGATCATTTGATGACCCAGCTTAATGGCTTTTTCTTGCCCTTTTTGCTTGTAACATGTACCGACTGCTGAACGCTCTTCGTCTGTCATTAACGGCATGTTTACCGATAATGGAAACGCACCCTGACTAAATTCGACAGGTGCGCGAACATCCAATAATGGGATGTCCTTGTTAAAGAGCGTTTTATAATCACTGCAATTTTGTCGCTGCATCAAACAACCTCGATAAGAGCATGGTTGTTGCCATCTAATTGGTCCGTCGGCTTGATTAGTTTACCGATAGATAGAAGCTCAATACCATGTTTATCCGCGAGGGCTTTAACGGTCGCTTTGCCTTCTTCTGAAACGGCGAGAAGTAAGCCTCCAGAGGTTTGAGGGTCACACAAAATGGCTTTTTGTTGATCAGTGATCGTGCCAATTTTTTCTCCGTAACTATCGAAGTTTCTTTGCGTACCGCCTGGTACACAACCTTGGTCTATATAGTCGAATACACCCGGTAGAGTAGGGATGTTGGCAAAGGTAATCTCTGCTTTAAGTCCGCTGCCCTCACAGATTTCACTTAGGTGACCGAGTAAGCCAAATCCAGTGACATCTGTCATGGCTTTTATTGAACTGATATCAGCGAACTCAGCGCCAATTTTATTTAACTTACACATCCAGTCTCGTGCAAGACCTTTGTGGTTTTCAGCAAGTTTTGATTGCTTCTCAGCTGTCGTCAGGATTCCAATTCCAAGTGGTTTGGTTAGGAAAAGTTCGCAACCACTCTCTGCTCGATTATTGCGTTTAACTCTGTCGGTTTCCACAATGCCAGTTACTGCCAGGCCAAATATAGGTTCAGGGGCGTCGATGGAATGGCCACCAGCAAGAGAAATTCCCGCTTCAGCACAGACCGCTCGTCCACCTTCAATTACTTTTTGGGCGATCTCTGGGGCGAGGATATTAATTGGCCAACCTAAAATGGCGATGGCCATAATGGGTTTTCCGCCCATTGCGTAAATATCGCTTATTGCGTTTGTGGCGGCGATACGACCGAAGTCATATGGGTCATCAACGATAGGCATAAAAAAGTCAGTAGTACTAACGACGGCAGTACCGTTACCTAAATCATAAACTGCCGCATCATCCTTGCTTTCATTTCCGACCAGTAAGTTCGGGTCGTTAAATGGCGATATCTGAGTTTTTAGAATAGTATCAAGTACTTGAGGGGATATTTTACAGCCACAACCTGCGCCGTGACTGTATTGAGTTAGACGAATAGGTTCCATGATAATTCCATTTTAAAAAGAGAGATAATTCTACTCCTGATGAAGGCACTAGTCACTACACAAAGCAGAGGCGTTTCAATCGTTTTGATATGGTACAAGTGGATATTTCGTTGCTCATCAAGTTGTGCTTTCAATGACATGATTAAGTACTTCTAACCTTAGGTCGTCATTCATGACGATCTTTTTCTCTAATGCAACACCGATTATTAGACCGCCTCCATAACGGCGCATATTGACGACAGTTGATTTAGGGTAGGGTTTTGGAATATGTGTCATTTCAGGTTCGATGATAACTTCATTACCAATTTTTATATCAATATTGTCTTCTTTGAAGAATAGTGCGCAACCACTTACTGAGATATCGATGAAGCGTGCTGCGTACCTTCTATTGTTAACGTAAACATCAGCAGAAATATCGACTTTAAACCGTTTACTCGTTCTTATCGGTTTGCTTTCAATACGGTTTGGATATTGGATAAACAGCAACCATGACCCAATTGTTTTAATGCTCATAATGTGGCTCTTGAATGCAATCACATGGCCAACGTCTGTATCTGCAAATCCTCGAATAATGATGTCGAGTCCTGTTGTTTTACGAGTGATAAGGTCTTCCATTACCTTAGAGTTGAGTTCGAATATAAGATAATTATCTTCTTTAAGGCCGATAAATTTACATTGGAATGTATAATACTCTTCCGCCATAAACGCTATGTTTCCAGATAATTTCATGCCAAAATCCAAATATCTTTTTAACTCTTCGGCTTTTACGAATGGGTTACTCAAATTACAATTCCATTATAAGTTGCTCTGTCTATTATTTTTCGGCCTTTAAAGGCCTTCTGACCAACGCATTGATTGGTCGTAACAATGGCGAGTGAAATCCTCTTTAAAATCTAAAAGGGTGTTTATTTGGGCAACGCTTTCCCAGTCTGCTTTTTCATACGCTTTGACGAGAGAAAGCAATCTTCCTAGCTTTCCAGAGTTAAATAACAACGCTTCTTTTACGGTTAGTTCAACAGGAAGAATATCGACGATATCTTCAATAGGGGCGTCAAATAATGCGTCTAATAAAGACAATAAACCGACTAAGAACGCTTGATTATCACTCATATCGTTCTCATTATATTGTGACGTCAATTCACAGAAACGAGCCCTTTGTATAGAGAGTGTGTACAAAATATCGGACTTATCTTCCGCTATAGAAGAGATGGTCACGAGGGAAATAAACTTTCGTAGTTTTTCTTCACCCAAAAAAGCGAGGGCTTGATGAAATGAACGAATGGGTGTTAAAAGTTGAGATGAGTTGACGTAACGTAATAGTTTAAATGAGAGCGTAACGTCTGAGATAAAGATAGCTTCTAACTTTTTATAGTTGATCTCTTTGTTCGATATCTCTTTGCATAACTCAATCACGGTTTCAAGGAATGGATATATTTTTTTCTGTTTGATGATTTCTGGTCGACTAAAAAAATACCCTTGAAATAGATCGAAATTGCACGCAAATGCTTGTTGAAATTCTTCGTGGGTTTCAACCTTTTCGGCTAGAAACTTTATCTTCGATCCTTTCAGTTTTTCGATAAAACGTGCGGCCTTTGGGAGTGGAACAACACGGATATCAAACTTGATAATGTCGATATGAGGTAAAAACCGGCGCCATTCAGGCGCAGGGATAAAGTCGTCTAATGCAATACAATATCCTTCGGACTTGAGTCGAACAATCGCCGCGTATAATTCATCCGTTGGCGAGCAGTCTTCCAATATTTCAACGACAATTTTTTCTTTTGGCAGCAACAAAGGTGCAAGTGAAACGAGGCTGTTATACGGAAAGTTAATAAAACCTATTTTGTCTCCTATGGCAGGACACTGAGTGCTGAAAAATTGATCGAGCATGATTCGACTGGTCGCTTGATCGGCATCTATTTGTGGAAACGCATTTTTTGAACCATCTCTAAATAAGAGCTCATAGGCAAACGTATTTTTATTGCGATCTAAAATAGGTTGTCGTGCAACGAATGAGTAACTCATAAATATGTTATCTATCGGATGATACTATGAAGAAGATGTTAGTTATAACAGTGTGTTACGACATTAATTTCAGAAGTATCACCGTTATTTATTGAAGAAAGTAAAGTGATAGCTGTACTGTATCAATCGAGTGGATATTTAATATGCAAAATACGCACGTAAGATAAAGAGTGTGAAGCAAGGATAGCGATAGTGACGAAATTGTGGTGTGAAATCCAAACGACAACCATTTGAATTTCACTGCATCGATAATAAACTTGAGAAATAGAGGTGACCTCAAAGACTTATTGAATTAATGATTGATATCTAGTTCATTGTGAATCAATACGACGCATTGAGAGGCAAACAGCATTCTTGGACCCAGGCTTATCTTTATCGCCCCAAGTCGTTTCAAACTATTGAAACTTTTCTTTGGCATAGGGATATGGTCGGTCAACAAAAAGCAGGGGTTACCAATGAATTCTTGTTCCCGTATAGGGGTGCCTTTTTTGTCCATCATGAATAATTGATAGTCTTCAGCGAGTTCTTGTACTAACTTTTCGAAACTAACGGTTCGCACGGTAATGCCCGGTTCCACTTGGCGCTCTTCTTCTTTAAGCATACCTTTTGATTTGTCCAGTGCATTCGCCACCTTATCTAAAAGTGCCTGTTCATGGAATCCGCCGAAATTACTAATCTCATTTGGGCTGAAGCAGATGGTACGAGAATAGTCTTGAGTCTTTTCTAGTACGAGATAAACAACGACATCATCACGATGGGATTGCGCGACAAAGATGGTATTCATTAAAGTGTGAGCCAAAATTTCGCTGTGTGCTTCTTGTCCAACCGACGCCAAAAGTTGTTGGCTGTCAGTGGAGGCCGCTCTAGCTCGTAATACAAACGCGCGCATAGATGATTGTCCTACTGATTGAATTGGTTTGTTTATAGATGAGAATGCCCTTATTTATAAGGCCACCAAACATTATGACCGTTATTATTGCAGCTTTAGCAAATGATGTAACGGGTAATAATTCAAAATGTTTTGACGAATTTATCGCGGACTCATTATACGAATGGATTAGTCGAATCTGAATGGTTACGTTGAAAGAGGAAAGAGGAAAGAGGAAAGCAAAAAGAAGAAAGAAGGCGAGAGCCTCATGACCAGCGCCTAAAGCGACTAGCCATGAGGAATACCGACCGACACTAAGGCATAGAAACAGAATCACCTAGATTGTACTGGTCCATTTGGAGTTCAAGTGATGCTGATAACTTGGTTAACGATTCGACTTTTTCTTCTAGTTGATGAATGCTGTCTGCTGTTCTATATGACTGGGTACTTATTGACGTTACATTCTGATTCATCTCTTCAGCGACACTGTATTGCTCTTCTGCGGCCGTCGCTATTTGCATATTCATGTCATTGACATCGGCGACAGATTCTACAATTTTCGAAAAGGCGTCTTCGGTCCCTTGAATTTGCTCTACTGAAAATTGAACTTTTTCTATCCCTTTATCGACGGCATTTACTGCGTTAGTGCTACCATTTTGCAGTTTTTCGATCATGGTATTTATCTCTACCGTTGACTGCTGAGTTCGAGACGAAAGGACTCTAACCTCATCGGCCACCACGGCAAAGCCTCTGCCATGTTCCCCTGCTCTTGCCGCCTCTATCGCCGCATTCAGTGCCAACAGATTAGTTTGGTCTGAGATGCTGCTGATAGATTCGGTAATATCCCGTATTTGTTGACATTCATTTGCCAGTAAGTTAATGGTTTCTGAGATGCTAGAAAGACTATCAGCCAGTTCGAGAATAGTGTCTCTTGTAGACGAAACCATTATTTTACCTTTGTTGGCTGCGATATCGGCTGTTGATGCGAGTTCAGATGTACGAGAGGTGTTTTGGGCAATTTCTGCTACCGTTGAACTCATTTCATTCATGGCAGTTGCGACCAGTTCTGTCTCCATATGCTGCAAATTCATACTTTCTTTGGTTGTGCTGCTTGTTTCCGCGAGTACTTCCGTCGCGAGAACCAAATCATGAGAAGACTCACCAAACCTTCCAACAACGGCTTTTAACCGTCCTTGAAGCATTTTCGCTGACATTACGGTCTCACCAATTTCATCTTGCTTGATGATCTCAATCTTTTCGGTCAGATCGCCAGCGGAAATACGTTTAATAATATGGGTTAATCTATTGATTCTTTGCACAACGTCAAAATTAATTAAATACAGCAGTATTCCAAATAACAATATTGTCCATAGGTTACTGGCGACATCAAAAATATCTAAGCTAAACAGTTGATTCTCATTCCATTGCATGGCTAAGAAGGTGATGAATGCTAAACCAACAATCGTGTTAACTTGAGTGGCGAGCGTCATTGTGGCGTACAAACTTGGTTTTGGGATTTTCTTCTGAGTGTTATTATTCAGGTCCTTATATAGACCCTGTGCATCGTCTATCTGCTTTCTTGTCGGGCAACTTCTTACCGACTGGTAACCCACTTTTTTGCCATTTTCGAGGACTGGAGTCACGTAGGCATCAACCCAATAGTAGTCTCCATTTTTACAACGATTTTTAACGATGCCTTTCCAAGGTTTGTCTGCTTTAACTGTAGACCAAAGGTCTTCAAAGGCCGCTTTTGGCATATCTTTATGGCGAACGAGGTTGTGATTTGAACCGATCAACTCGTCTTCTGAATAGCCACTTATTACAATAAAATCACGGTTACAGTACTGAATGACACCATCCAAATTAGTAACAGAAACAAGCGTTGCGTTGTCTCCAAATTTTCTTTCTTTATCTGCCATCAAATCTTACCTTCAAAAATTGTCCAATGGGTACAGGCAACCAACTAAATTGACGTTGGTTGCAAATGTGTAGAACGCCAAAACGCATATTCATCTTCAATTACTTCTATTTATGAATAAACCCTCTTTTTTTGTTTTCTGCTATCGACGTGTTTAATTCTGAAATATTTCTCTTAATTGATGAAGAGATACATAGATACCATATATTATTACACGACAAAACAAAGGTATTTTATATAGACCAGCCGTTAAAATTGAATCAATAGCTAGTTTATACAAGGGAAATATTAAGTTTGGAACTTGAAGGTGCACCTATAAAAAACAAAATGATGCACCTGTTAATGCATTATGGAGCTGAATAGAAAGACGAGTTATATGGAATGTACCTTGACTAAAAATAACGGAAAAAAATCGGATAACCGTCGCAAGACACTAGACTAACGGAACGACCAATAACTCCACAGGAATGGATTTCATGACCTGTTTAGCCGATGAGTTGATGTTGTGCCAGAATCCTTGATGATGTCCGCAGACAATGAGATCGATTTCGTATTCAGCAACGGCATCTTCTAGCTCTTGAGAGAGACCGCCAAAACCCACCAAGGTGTGTTCAATGGGATAGGAAGTGCTCTCTTTAAGCGTCTTCAACTGTGCTTTCGATTCTTGTAATATGTTGTTATTGGCGCTGTCATTCACAAACGAGTGTACAATCTGATGAGTGAAGTCGTCATCTTTCATTACGTCGATATAGATAAGTGATAGTTTGGCTTTGGTTGCTTTGGCAAGGTCAACGGCTTTGTCTACCAATAATTGGCTATCGTCGCTTAAATCTACAGCAACAAGTATGTGGGTGTAACTCATTGTCTATTTTCCTCTTCATTACTTTCTTTAAGTGTAGGGTGATAATAACGTTTTTATCAATCATCTCTTGTACAAACTGAGTGATAGCTTTATTACCTTAATAAAATGAGTTCTATCAAACGATTTTGTTCAAATTACACGTATTATGACGATGTTCAGAATGGTTCTAGTGAATAAATTCCATCTTTTTTCAAACGAAACAGAGAGGGTGGTTTTCAAGGTTGTGTGAAACAACAAAATTTGTAAGGGGTACTTAGAATGGCTAAATATTTCGGCCGTTGTCGCCCTATCAATGATGTTTGGGAGAGGGTACAAGTGCTCTATCGAATTCAAGTGCATGAGTTTCTAATATTTTATGGACGATGGCCAGATACTCATGCACGCTATCTTCGTCTGCAAGAGAGGATAGCTCATTGAGTGATTTGATTATTTGAGCGTGTTGTTGAATATGCTCTGAAGTCATGTTTAGACCGAGTCGTTTACTCACTTTAACCTCATTTTGAAAATGCTGCTTCATCTGTTGCTTAAACAGGCTTCTAAAGTCACTGAAGTCTCGATGATTACTGTCAACAGATTGAATGAGGTCGTCCAACAGTTGGTGATCTTCATCTATTTCGTCTATTCCTATCTTAGCGATGCTGTAGTTTTCTTTGGGTGTTTCATTTGAGAAAGTGATACTGCCTCGTTGTGATTTCTTAGAACGATACATCGCATTATCGGCTTCTCTTAGCGCAATATGAGCACTCTGAGCGTTTGGTGACAACATATGTATCCCAACGCTGCAATCAACTTGTAATACTAAACCATGAGTATTGATTGGACTTTTTACTAGTTGCTGTATCTGTTGCGCCACTTTTTGCGCATGGCTTTCTGCCTCGTCTAGTGAACGGCCCGCGTTGACGATGAGTATTGCAAATTCATCACCGCCTAACCGAGCGACGACTTCATTAAATTGACATCGATGCTGCAAGCGAGAGCCGAGTTCAATAAGAACGGTATCACCAACATAGTGTCCAAATCGATCATTTATCGGCTTAAACCCGTCCAAATCTAGGTAGATTAAAGCGCCAACATGGTTGTGTTGGATTAGTTTACCGAGCACATGTTTCAATTTGCTATCAAACATACGACGATTGTAAATACCAGTGAGCTGGTCAGTATTGGACTCTTTTTCCAGTTTGCTTTGAATTTCTTCGGTGTAACTTAGCAAGGCAAATACACCAATGACAGCACAGAAAGCGGGCCAGACTATTTGTGAATATATACTGGATTGAGAAAATAACTCAGGCGATACTTCCATCAATATAGAGCGACTCATGATGACGAAGGCCATGAACAAAAATGCGTAGCCGACGACGCTATCAGAGGGGTATCGAACGGTTTTTAACCGTAAAAACATATAGCTGATAGAACCAAAAGCCACTGGCAAAAATACACCGCTTATGTGCAAGTAGTAAGTGAGATCGCTTTGTAAAATAAAATAGAGTTGCGCAGCACAATTAAGGCTAAAGAGTCCAATGATTAATAACCACGGAACCTTTGTAGCTGTTCGCTTACAGGCGAAAATGACCATTGCCCAGACAAAAATGGTCGAGGTGAAAGCTGATGTGACTTCCAACACAGTACTGACTTCGAACACGTAGATAAACCAGCTAACAAAGTAAGCAAAAAACGCGATCATAAAAAATCTGATCGAGTTGGAGCGATTCTCTAATTCTTTTACCCGTGTCGCGGCAAAAGCGAATACCAAATTAATGAGGGCTACGCTAAAAAAGTAGGCTTGCTCAATCGCCATCGCCAGAACTCCAGTTTTAAATCCAATAAATATCTAATTTTCGCTTAGCAAACATTACAGATATTTATGTTAACAAGCAATTTCATAGCCTACTGATATCATAAAGTGAGTGGTATTAATGCGTTTTTAAGTAAAATAACGAATTAAGGCGCTAATAGGCCGATTTTTTTGCCTAATTTAATAGATAAAAACGCCGATGTTTTATTAAGAGAGGTCTTATTGATTAAGGTTTTAGATCGAATTATGCCTAACAAAAAACCAGAGGTTTAAAGCCTCTGGTTTTTATGGTTTAACGTGTAGTTAATTGCTAGTTAAAAGCGCGAGCCACTCGGCCCTTTGAAGTGATTTGGTATTTTCCTGTATAGGCAGGGATAAACACGGACTGACCTTTGTTAAAGGTTACCTGCTCACCACTTAAATGAGTGAGCGTTACTTTTGCATCGAGCGCAAGCAAGATTTCAGCGCTGTCGGTGCGAAGCGTAAGACCAATGATACCTTCGAATACCGCGAATTTAAAATCATCGACAGGAACCGGGTAAAAAAGTCCGCCGTCTTGGTCAATTGGATTTGCCAGCAACGTACTCGCCTGTTTTTCTTTGAAGATAGTACATTTGACGAGCTCTTCAACGTCAATAAACTTAGGGGTTAAACCTGCGCGTAGCACGTTATCTGAGTTAGCCATGATTTCTAAACCGGTACCTTTTAGATAGGCATGAGGAGTACAGGCGTCTAAATACATAGCCTCGCGTGGTTGCAGTGTAATAACGTTAAGCATCAACGGAGCGAATAGACCAATGTCTCCTGGGTATAGTTCAGAAAGCTCGAGGATTAGACTAAATAGAGGATCGTTTTTATGTGCTTTCGAAAAAGCAAGTAGTTCGGCAACGGCTGCTTCTTTAACTTTGCCTTCTAAAGAAAGCAGTGCAGAGAAGAATACCTCAAGGCCGGTTTCATCAATCGATGCTTTGAAAGTATCAACGATAATTTGGATCGCTTGCACGCTCGCTTTATCAAATAGTGCAACGACGTCAGCGATCTCTCTAAAGCCGTTCATCGCTTGATAAGATGTCAGTGCGTAAACTAACTCTGGTTTGTGGTTAGGATCTTTATAGTTTCGATGACCAGCGGTGCGCGGAATACCGGCTTGCTCTTCTTTTTGGAACCCTATTTCTGCTTGCTCTTTGCTTGGGTGGACTTGGATTGAAAGCGCACTTTCTGCGGCGAGGACTTTAAACAAATAAGGCAGTTCACCAAATTGAGTATCGGTTCCTAGCGTCAAAATACCAGATTTATCCAAATTGATAAATTCGGAAAGCAATTGTTCTTCACCATTTTCAACTATCTTAGAACAACCATTAGGGTGGGCGCCCATCCAGATTTCTGCCTGAGGTTTGTTGTCTGGGTTTTCGATATCAAATAGTTGATTTATTGAAGTTCGGCTACCCCATGCATAGTCTTGAATAACGTTTTGCATTGGGAAAAAGCACGGATTTTTTGCTTGAGTCATGATGTTCCCTTCCGAATATCTGGATTTAATTTGAATGGTGAAATTAAACGTAGTTTACGCTATTTTTGAATAGAAATGCAGTGACAATACGAAATAAATACATTTATAGTAGTTGTATTGATTAGTGTCATATTTGTATTAAAACTAAACCCTCCTAAATTAGGAGGGTTTATGAACAGATTGAAACATTAGCGTTGGTGTTTAACGATTATGCTAACGCAGTTTCAGTCTTGCCTTGGCGTATTTTTTTCAATGTAATACAAACGAGCGCAGTAACAATAGAACCGACGGCCATACACATTATAGCAAGAAGGGGTTTATTCATTGCACCTAACAATGCGACGATTGGACCACCGTGTGCAACGCTATTCGTAATGCCGAAAGAGAAAGCCATGACTGCAGCGACCATTGAACCAAGCACGTTCGCTGGTATTACAGACATCGGGTCTTGAGCGGCGAAAGGAATAGCCCCTTCAGAGATACCCACTAAGCCCATCGCACCTGCTGCTTTACCTGCTTCAGTTTCAGAGGCTTCGAATAGGTTCAGTTTCCGTCCGAGTACTGTGGCTAAACCCATACCTAACGGTGCGACCGGTATAGCACAAGCCATTGCACCCATGAACTGAGTTTGTCCGTTTGCGATCATACCGACAGAGAATAAGAAGGCGACTTTGTTGAAAGGCCCACCCATATCAAAGCCTGCCATGCCACCGAGGACGATACCAAGCAGAACAACGTTACCTGTGCTCATGCTCGTTAGTAGCGCATTCAAGCCATCCATTAAGCTTGCGATTGGTGCACCAATAACAAAGATAAATAGAGCAGAGATAAATAACGAACCAAGGATCGGAGCGATCATGATTGGAACGAGAGGTTGAATAAATTTGTGATAGTTGATACTTGTTAACCAGCGAACAAAGTAACCAACCAATAGACCAGCAATAATGGCACCAATAAATCCGGTTCCGGCTTCCGCGCCATAGAACGAACCGTTGTTGGCAATCCAACCACCAATTAGGCCCGGAGCAAGGCCAGGACGGTCTGCAATAGCGTAAGCAATATAACCCGCTAGAATAGGGATCATCAAAGTGAACGCAACAACACCTACATCTAAAATTTTATTCCATAGACTGCCTGCGGGAATAGCCATACCCGCTTCGGTAGGTTCACCACCAATCGCAAGTGCAAGCGCGATCAATAGACCACCCGTGACCACAAACGGGATCATGTGAGATACGCCATTCATTAAGTAACGGTATAATTCTCCGCGCGTTTTTGAAATAGAGCTAGGTGTGTCGCTGCTCTCTTTTCCGTCTGCTTTATAAGCAGGGGCACTCAATGCTTTCGTAATTAATCCTTTCGCGTCACTAATAGGGGCTTTAACGCTCGTTTCAATTAATTTTTTGCCAGCAAAACGACTCATATCAACTTGTTTGTCACAAGCGACAACTATCGCATCCGCTTTTTCGATCTCTTCTGATGTTGGTGAGTTTTTCACACCAATAGAGCCGTTGGTTTCAACCTTAATTTCGTAACCTAACTCTGCTGCGCCTCTTTCGAGTGCCTCAGCGGCTAGATAGGTGTGCGCAACACCTGCAGGGCAACCCGTTACACCAATGAGAAAACCTTTGTCAGCAACAGGATTGTTTCCCGCGGGCTCCACTTTTTTCAATAGTAGTTTTAACGCGTCTTTTTCTGTTTTTGCTTTAAGAAATTGTTCGATGAAACCATTCTGAATCAATTTAGATGATAATTCAGCAAGCACTTCGATATGGTGATTAGATCCGCCATCTGGAGAGGCGATCATAAAGAAAAGTTTAGAAGGCTTACCATCTTCAGCGCCATAGTCGATGCCTGACTTACTGACACCAATAATAACGGCAGGTTTAGTGACTGCGCTACTTTTCGCGTGTGGTAAGGCGACGCCATCTTCAAAGCCCGTATTTCCTAGCTCTTCACGTGCGTTTATATCGGTTAAAAACTGTTCTTTGTCGCTGATGCGTCCTTCTGCGTGTAATACGTCAATTAACTCTACGAATACCTCTTTTTTATTCGTAGCTTTAAGATCAAGACGAATCAATTTTTCATTGATTAACTCGGTGATCATAATATTGTCTCCATGATTGTCGCTATTAAGTGTTTACCCGGTTTGTTATCACTATTTTCGTAGAATTACGTCGATTCGGATAGTGTACGAGGAAGACATTTACTGGATTATTGTAACCGACTAAAATTAGTGTGAACTAGCGCTCGAAACAGGCATCTTCGTTGAAATGAAAAATATGACATTTAAATTCTATTGTATCAGTAACTTATAAATATAAATTGATAAATGCCATTGTTAATAAAATGTACATTTTCTTTCCTTATACTGGCTTCTGGATTAAAGTGACTCGAGATGTGGCAAGAGAAACGTGCGTAGCCTCACGAATTTGCGGCGTTTTTAATCGTTTTTGCTGGTTCACTATTTCATTGAGGTTGTTATGAGCGCGGTTTTTCATAGTTTAATAGAAACGCTACTGTCTGAGCGTGAAAGTTTCAACCGAATATGGTTTGCGACCGATAATTTGACGCCTCCACAGTTTAGTTATCAGGTGAACTTTCCAAGGCTTGAGTTAGTGATAAGTGGAGAATATGTCAATCAAATCGAAGACCCTGAGCAGGGGGTCGTCAGCGTTAAGGTGCTTACGGGCGACGCCCTTTACATTCCACCGAACTGTTGGAATAAACCCGATTGGAATACAGATTGTTCAGTATTGAGTTTGTTGTTTGGCCGTCGCCAACTTGGGTTCAGTCTGGTCAGCAAAAATAAGGACGAAACGGGTTTTTTTGACGTGCAGAAACACAGCATTCAGACGCGCACAGGCCATGCGATTGACCATATTCTAGAGGCGTTAAACGCGTTAGGTCGCGAGCCTAGAAAGAGCCCAATGGATGAACACCTTCTCACGGCGTTAATGAGTTACGCACAGACCATGATCTCTGACCCTGCGCACACCGCAAAGAAACGGGGTGAGGATATGTATCAGGGGATATGTATCCATATTCAAGAGAACTTTCATCGTATGATTACTCGCTCCAGCATCGCGGAGCGTTTCAATATTTCTCCTAATCACCTTTCTAGATTGTTTCGCCAGCAAGGGCATATGACATTAGCCGATTACATTACGTGGGTAAGAGTTGATCGAGCCAAGTTCATGCTACGGCGATACGACTTTCGATTAGCCGAGGTGGCGACGCGATGTGGCTTTCAAGATGTGAATTACTTTTTTCGTGTATTCAAAAATAAAACGGGCCATACCCCAAGCGAATACCGAGGTATGGGGTAAGTTCAATAGACACCAGGAATTAATAATGTAATGCCTGAAATAGGCCGTCACATTTGGCAGTCAGGTGCTCTCGAAGCGCTTGGATGGTCGGGTTGAGTTGTTTTCGATCCGCGCAAATCATGTTGAGTGGCGTCGGTGAACCTTGCCAATCCTTACACAATCGGACTAAATTACCACTTTTTAGGTCCTCACCAATGTCGATGATGGATTTAAATGCAATGCCTCTTCCTGCTCGCGCCCATCGATGAACTGCGTCACCATCATTGGTCATCAGGTTCCCCGACACGGCAATCGACTCTTCTAATCCATCTTTGATTAGGCGCCAACGAGTGTGAAGGGCATCATCAAGAGAAAAACAGAGGCAATTGTGGTGTTTAAGTTGGTGAGGTGAAACGGGTTCGCCAAACGTGTCGATATACTCGGGTGAAGCGCAGAGAATACGAAAATTCTTTCGCGCAATGGGTAACGCAACCACACTAGAGTCTTTTGGGTGACCAAACCTCAAAGCAACATCGACAGGTTGGCTATAAAGATCGGCGAAACTATCTGACAGTTGAATTCGCAATGTGATTTTTGGGTGTTTTTGCATGAACTCATCTAACCAAGGCAAGAGTATATTTCGACCCGTGTCCGATGGCATAGATAACTGCAAAAGGCCACTAAGCTCAGATCGGCCATTCTGTATTTGTGAATAGCTGTCGTCAATCAATGTGAGAGCTTGTTGGCAACTTGCAAGAAATAGCTCTCCTTGTTGAGTCAATCTCAGCCTGCGTGTCGATCGAATAAACAGAGAGCAGCCAATGTCAGCTTCTAGTCTTTTGATACAAGCACTTACTGCGGCAGGCGTCAGGTCCATATTTCGTGCCGCTTCAGATAGATTGCTGAGTCTGGCCGCTTCTATAAATATTCTAAAATCATGAAGAGCTTTCATTTTCAAATTTTTTTTGAAATAGATGTTAATAGACTCTAGTTTTTCAAACGTTTCATGTCAAATAAACTAGGGTTACTTAAGTTGCTCGTAAAAGAGTGTCTCATTCCACTACAACATTCGGAGTCAAAATGAAAGCTATCGGTTATCAGCACGCGTCACCTATTGATCAAGCAGATGCGTTGCAAGACATTGAGTTACCAGTGCCGACCGCAACAGGACACGATGTTCTTGTTGAAGTGAAGGCTATTTCAGTCAATCCAGTTGACACAAAGGTGCGAAATAACACGTCTGCAGAAAAGGGTGAGTGGAAAGTTCTTGGTTGGGATGCGACGGGTGTGGTCAAAACCGTGGGTTCGGATGTGACTCTATTCAAGGTTGGGGACAAGGTTTGGTATGCGGGTGATATATCACGTTCTGGGAGCAACGCCCAATTTCAATTGGTTGATGAACGTATCGTCGGCCATATGCCGCAAAGCCTCTCATATTCTGATGCAGCAGCGTTGCCATTAACGTCCATTACCGCATGGGAGATGTTGTTTGAGCGTCTAGAGGTAGAAGTGGGTAAAAAAAATCACGATAAGTCGATTATGATTATTGGTGCAGCAGGCGGCGTGGGGTCTATCATGGTTCAACTTGCGAAGCGCCTAACTGGCTTGACCATTATTGGTACGGCTTCTCGCCCTGAAACCAAAGCGTGGTTAGAAGAACTTGGCGCTCATCATGTCATTGACCATAACAAACCCCTTAGCCACGAGCTCAAGAAGATAGGATACGATAACGTTGATTATGTGGTTAGCTTAAATAATACCGAGCAACATTATGGTGAGATAGTTGAATCAATAGCTCCACAAGGTAAGTTTGGATTGATTGATGATCCTGCATCGCTCGATGTGTTGGCATTAAAACGTAAGAGTATTTCATTACACTGGGAGTTAATGTTTACTCGTTCACTATTTAAAACCGATGATATGCAAGCACAACATGATTTGCTCAACGAGGTTTCGGAGTTGATTAACGAAGGCTTACTTAAAACTACAGTGGGAAACCATTTCGGCACTATTAATGCTAAGAACATCATTAAGGCTCATGGACTTCTCGAGTCGCAGAAAGCGAAGGGAAAAATTGTATTAGAAGGGTTTTAGACCAAAAAATGCTTATTGCCTTGCCATAGTGTGAAGTAAAATGGCTTTTAATGCCTCGGGTTCAGACGTGGAAGTCAAAAGTTGGCAGAACGCTTCATCAAGTAGTTGTCGAGTAAGCTGAGTACAGGCTTTGATAACCGGCATTTTGGCTGGCGCAGGGATGACAATGCCGATGATCGTATTCACATGACCTTGTTTTGAATACCAGTCGACAGGTGTCGATAGCTTAATCACCGCTATTGAAGGCTGATCAATGCCTTGAACCATAATATGTGGCAAGGCGATACCATTACCAATGCACGTAGAAGAGATGGCTTCTCTTTTTAACATGGCATCAAATATCGGCTGCGCATGCCTTGCATTGAGCATGTGACATATCTTTGATATGAGTGCGTATTTTTCCATAGAAGTAGAGGGTTGGAACTGCTTAAAGCCATAGGTGATTGGAAATGGCAGTGAAAAAGCGGGGTGTTTTGCTATCACTGAATAGCTAAATTCCTCGGTTTTCTCATGAGATGTATTCACGATTTCAAATTGATCTGCAATAAAATCGGTCAGCACCATGCATGCTAGTTCAGCGTCTGAACCCTCTATCCAAAGCTGGCATAGGTGATTCTGTTGGCTACCGATACTGATTACTTGCAGTGTATGCTCGGCGTTGACGTTCTTTCCATTAGAGATATTCTTTAAAATAACGACCGAGCGAAAATAACTGGAGAGCGTTTTCAATCGATTCAGCTTCCAAGCTGCAAAACCCTCAAGACCAATAATAAAAGTAATTCTTCGTTCTATACGCATTGTGAATAACTACAGTTCTTTACAGCGAGTCAATACTCGGCATGCATCAATCAATACTTCTTCAATCGTGACGCAATGTATTTTACTGCCAGTGAACCGTGCTCTTTGCTCGATTTCAATATCAGAAGCGATCAGTACGACATCGGCGTTGGCAATATCGATAGCACTCAGTTGATTTTCGATACCCATTGCACCTTGTGTTTCTACTTTGATGGGGATGGTTTGTCGATTGGCTTCTTTTTGCAGCGCATCAGCAGCCATATAAGTATGTGCGATACCTGTTGGACAGGCGGTTACAGCGACTATTTTCATTTGCATAGTTATCGGTGAGTAGAATTGTCATCATCTTATAGCATGCCCAATTAACGGGGAAGCGATTCTAATTGGTAAGGTCATATTTTTGAGGTTACTTACAAATTAACCTTGTTACATTGGTAAATGGAGTCGATACGTTGATTTCTCTAAATCTAACACCTAGGCCAGTGCCCCCTGATTTACGGACTAAGACTTAGCCAATAAAAACTCTTTGAAGTGGATGGCGACAGGGGAAGCTGAGGCCGGTGGATGGTAGTGGATATTTAGGCTCCATATACTCGTCTCAAATTCTTCTAATAGTACGACAAGCTCCCCATTGTCTATCGCTTGCTGTACGATAAAATCAGGCAGATAGGCGATGCCGGAACCCAAAATGGCAGCCTGAAGAAGCAGATCGCTATCATTCACCTCTAATGTTGTCGGGATCTTAACAATTTGGCATTCATCACCTTTAGTAAATGCCCAATCATTGCTGCCTGTTAACGTGGTCGCGAAAAGGCATTGATGTGTCGTTAAATCCTCAGGTAACGATGGTGCAGTGTGACGAGCGAGATAATTTGGCGCCGCGACAACGACAAACGGACTTTTCATTAATTCTCGGCGCACAAGGTGGAGATCTCGCTCTCTGTAACCTTGATATACCGTATTCGCACTGATTGACAGGTCACTATCAGCGGCAAAATCGAGTGCCCATGGGGTTATATTTATATTGAAAGTTACGTCAGGATTTAAAAGTAAGTAACGATTGATTTTTTCCATCAGGTAGTGATTAGCGTAAACAGGGGTACAAACAATATCGATATGGCCTTTGTCGCATTGCTGAAAATCTTGCATCTGTAAACATAGGGTCTCAGCGTGATCAACGACAGAAGAAAACTCTCGGAAAAGCTTCTGTCCAGCAGGTGTCGGGTTGAGTAAGCGATTATTGCGTCGGTAAAGGGGGACGCCAAAACTTTGCTCTAGTTCTTGCAGCCAACGACTCCCTGCCGACACTGAAATATTGACCTTACGAGCGGCAGCGGAAATGGAACCTGTGCGAACAACATAGATAAAGAAAGCCATTTTATCGAGCATGAATGTCACCGTAAGAAAAACTATTGAAATCGTCTATTGGTTTTATATTACCATTTAAATTGCGTCGAAAAATGTTAGATGCGCCATATCAAATAGATAAAGAAAGCGATGATGATGGTTTTCTCCTTATGCCACTAGACGACTGGTCTAATTGAGTGTATTGTTGGCGCATGAAAATAGAAACCAAAGATACCAGACAACATATTTTAGACACTGGATACAACCTTGTTGTAGAAAAGGGGTTTACTAACGTTGGGTTGGCGCAACTGCTCAAGCATGCGGAAGTTCCGAAAGGCTCTTTTTACCATTACTTTAAATCGAAAGAACAGTTTGGAGAGGCGTTAATAGAAGATTATTTTCTAAATTATTTCGAGCGCTTAGAAACACTGTTCAATCAAGAAAGTAATTCGGCTTATGACAATCTCATCCAGTATTGGAAAATGTGGGGTGGTACAGAGCAAGCGGACTGTGGTGCGAACAAGTGCTTAGTCGTTAAACTTAGCGCCGAGATCTCAGATCTGTCAGAACCGATGAGATTGGTATTAATGAAGGGAGCGAATCAGATCGTTGAACGGGTAGCGAACTGTATCTCAGCAGGTGAGAAGGATGGGTCAATAAAAGTAAGCCAAAGCGTAGATACGGCGCAATTTCTTTATAACCTTTGGTTAGGGGCTGCATTGATGCATAAATTGACCAAAGATGTATCAAATCTAGAACAAGCCTTACATACATCAGAACGTATTCTATCTGGAGATATTGTTCTCTAAATTTGTTAAATCCCCGCCAATCGATTGGCGGGTTTTTTTAGATATCAACGCTAGACGACTGGTCTAATTTAATGCCAGCCTAATAATCTTTTTAAGGAATGATAATGTCAGCTCAACAAAATAACGCTCAAGTAGTTCTCGCATCTCGCCCCGTTGGCGTACCAACGAAAAATGATTTTCGCTTAGAATCCGTCGCAAAACCAATTCCAGCGGAAGGTGAAGTCTTACTGCGCACCGTTTATCTTTCATTGGACCCATATATGCGTGGCCGAATGAATGACGCTAAGTCATATGCTGAACCCGTCGCGGTTAACGATGTCATGGTTGGCGCAACGGTTTGTCAGATCGCCGAGAGCAAAAATGACAACTTTGATGTAGGTGAATGGGTATTGGCGTATACAGGTTGGCAAAGCTATGCACTGTCTAATGGACAGGAATTGCTTAAATTAGGTAAAGAGCCAACAGCTCCATCTTATGCGCTAGGCATTATGGGTATGCCAGGGTTTACGGCTTATATGGGCCTGCTTGACATTGGCGAGCCTAAAGAAGGTGAGACGATAGTGGTTGCCGCCGCTACTGGGCCTGTTGGGGCGACAGTAGGGCAAATCGGTAAACTGAAGGGATGTAAAGTGATTGGTATTGCTGGCGGAGAAGAGAAGTGCCGATATGCTAAAGAGGTGCTCGGTTTTGATGAATGCATCGACCATAAATCTGAGAATTTCCAACAGCAGTTGGCGAAGGCGTGCGATAACGGTATCGATGTCTATTTTGAAAATGTAGGTGGCAAGGTGTTTGATGCTGTTATGCCTCTACTCAACACGGCGGCTCGTATTCCGTTGTGTGGCCTCATATCACAATATAACGCGACGGCTCTACCAGAGGGCCCAGATCGTCTGTCTATGCTTATGGGTACACTGCTTATAAAGCGAATCAAGATGCAGGGCTTTATTATATTTGATGACTACGGTCATCGATATAATGAGTTCGCAGCGGATATGGCGACATGGCTAAAAGATGGAAAGATAAAATATAAAGAGCAACTCGTTGTAGGATTAGATAAAGCACCAGAAGCTTTCATTGGTTTACTCGAAGGTAAGAATTTTGGTAAGTTAGTTATTCAAGTTAACGAACCAATGTAGTTAAAGTGCATTGTTATGTTGGATGAATAAAAAGCGACTCGTTTGAGTCGCTTTTTATATATTTAGGACATGATACTTATTTGTCCGTTAGGCTCTATTTTATTGAAATATTCAGTGCTTTAACCGTCGCAATATTTAAATACTTATCAACAGGTAAATCGTTGTCACGTTGGAATGCATTTACGGCTGCCATCGTTTCTGGACCAACGACACCATCGATTTTTCCTGGATTATAGCCTTTGCTAACTAAAGTCCGTTGAATCTCCCCGATACGACTAACTGTCATGTTTGTATCGCAAAGGATTGAGCGCCATTCCATTGTGCCTTCTTTAATAAGGGTCTGGCGTTCAACCATTTTGTACTCAGCAGGAATAATTTTACGCTCTACGCTTGCTGGTTGAACCAATTTGCTGACCTTTACGGTTTTATATTTAGCAGGCACTTCAACCTTTGTAATACTTGCCGCTATTGTCTCTACTTGTTTGTCGATGGTTTTATAGGTGGCTGGCGTGTCAATTAAACAAATTTTACTGCCAGTACGAGTCCGCTCTGATAAGGATTGGTCATGTATTTCATGCCATACGTATTGGCTACCCCCGATCTGCTTTTTCTTGCTAACGTAATTATACTTTGCCGCGACTTTTACGCGAGTCTCTTGGGCGGGATTAACCACTTCTTTAACCGCTATCGTTTTGTACACTGCGGGTATCTTTATTTTTTTCGTCGTTTCTGGGGTTTTTATTACCTTTTTCGATACGGTAATGTAGGTTGTTGGAACGTCAACCAAACACATTATTTCCCCAGTAGATTCATCAATTTTTTGGATTGCACCTTGACCTTTTTTCCAAATTTGGTGCGCTGGTTTGTCAACAATTTGTTCGGATATTGTCTCGTATACTGCGGGGACGTTGACAATTTTTGTTGATGCTTCTTTAACAAGAATTTTTTTCTCAACGGTTCGATAAGATGCAGGAATAATTACCGATTTTTCTGTTTCTTCTCCAATCAAAACGGGTTCTTTTACCGTTTCATATTTTGCGGGTAATAAGTGTTCGTGGTAACAAACGTTTGGTTGAGCGGAATCAAAGTCGACCCCGTTAGCTCTTGCGCGCTTTAGTGTATCTGCTGAGGCTTTTGGCGCTGAAGGTGAAAGCCTTGTTTTCCAACTACGGTCCGCCTTACTGAGTAATACTTTTTCTTTTCTAATTGTGTATACAGCGGGTGTAGGGATCATTTTGAAAGAAGGTTCAGAAACAAGAATTTTCTCCTGTTTCGTGGCATACCGGGCTTGGGTTGATATTAGCTTTTCTGTATTAGCCCGAACCAATACTTTTTCTTTTGATGTCTCATACTGGGGTTCATTCCAGACACGAGCATAACATTCCCCAGGTTGCGCATTTGGGGGTAAGTGTTGATTATCTGAGTTTGATACATTGTTTTGAGAAACTGACTGACGTTTTAATTTTTCTTCTAAGCGAGTTAGCTCAATTTCCTTTTCTTTTAATTGGATTTCTTTTTCTTGCTGTTTATCCATAATTGCGGACAATTCAACTGAACTGTTTTTAGCTTGTGCTGTGGCGTTTTTTTGAGAGGTACTGGTACAACCAGATGTGACCAATATTGATGTGACTAATAATGGAAAGTGTAAACGATTATATCTGCTTTTCTTAATCATAGATTAATGCCCTTTAAAAAATAAAAGTGAATGCTTAGTTTGGTGACATTTTATTGACAATATTTGGAGTCTAGTGATTAATGCGCATAAAAAAACAGGATTATTATATTTGTGTGGCATTGATTCAATACTTAATATTATTTTTATTGGTTAAGGTGGTGTAATTTAATCTTTCATCTTTATGTTGGTTGTGTTTGGTATTAAAAGAGGTGTTGAATATTACTAATTAAAGCGCTTCAAGTCATTGTATAATAGGTGTTTATTTTTATTTTAAAATTTTTACTTATGTGTATTTAGCAAATTGATTATATAAATAATAATGTATGCTTATAGTGGCGTTGTATTTTAAGTTTGCATTGTCATATTTATTTATTAAATAAGTTATTATGCCAATCAAATAGAAGGGTAAATCTGCTAACAGAAGAAAGTGAATTTTATTAAGCTCAGGTTGGAAGGATAATTTGAGTGAAAGTGTACGGAGCTTCAGGAAAATAGAGACGCGATTGGATTGTGTAATCAGAAACCGTAAAACTTTCGAATTATGGGGTTTAATACAAAAGGTTTTAAGTAGAGAGCTTAAGGCAATACGATTTACTAAATAATAAGGATAATAACGGTGCTTATGTACAACCCTTATTATCCTTATTTACTTACGCTTAGATTACATGGCTTTTGTGATTTTTTCAGCCACGTCTTTTGAAACCCACTTTTGCCATACCTCAGGATATGTCTCCAAGAAGTATTGCATCGCTTCCTCTGAATCCGCTTGGTTGTCTTCCATCCATGCCAATAATTGGCTCATGACTTTGTTGGTGAATCCACGATTTGCAAAGTATTGATAGGCATCTGGCGCTCTTATCGCAAAGCTTTCTGTGGTTATTGTATGGACAGGGGATGGTGGGTACATGGTTACCTTAGGCGAATCACATTCAGCCTGAGTCGTACAATTTACGTATTCCTCTACATCGACACCACTTCCAAAATCGACTTTCACCATGTCATATTTACCTAAAACCGGTGTAGGCGACCAGTAATAACCGAACCACGGCTTTTTACGCTCGTAAGCTTTGGCAATAGTACCCGACAAGGCCGCACCTGATCCCGGATCGATAATTTCAAACTGATGGTCTTCTAGCCTTAAGGCATTGAATAGATGTTCGGCGGTTATCTGACACGTCCACCCAGCAGGGCAGCTATAGAAGGCATGCTTTTCATCACTCTCTGGGTGCTCAAATAAACCAGCATGTTTTATGATGCCCTCAATAGTTTTCATCTCCGGGTACTGTTCTACCAAATAAGCAGGAACCCAAAATCCTTCCTCACCGCCGTCGGACAATGACTTACCTGCATAGCGAAGTCGTTTATCTTTGACGCCTTGGTCAAGTGCGTCTTTAATACTATTTGTCCATAATTCTGGCGCAACATCGGGTTTACCTTTTTCTATCATTGATGTCCCTGTGGGCAAGCTATCTCCTGGTATCAGTTCTGCTTCACAATTGAAGCCAGTGTTAAGGATGAATTGGTCGATATGTGCCATAAGACTGGCAGAGTTCCAATTCATGTCAGCGATGGTGACAGTTCCA
Organism: Vibrio sp. VB16; assembly: GCF_015594925.2. Taxonomy (NCBI): domain Bacteria; kingdom Pseudomonadati; phylum Pseudomonadota; class Gammaproteobacteria; order Vibrionales; family Vibrionaceae; genus Vibrio; species Vibrio sp. VB16. The sequence continues at coordinate 147,933 of NZ_CP087591.1, read as the reverse complement.
CATTCTGATGCATTCGCTTGAAACGATAATGCCGCTGCTAATAGAGCGGCAGTGGTAGAAGGCTTCATTTATATAATTCCTTTCTAACGGATTTAAAAATTGAATATAGACGAAATACAAATATTCTGTATTTCGATTAGTAGGCTTAACGCGTTGATAGTAAAGTTTTAATCGTTTACCTTTTTAGTGTAGAACCTTCACAGAGATTATCAAAGCGAGGGGTTGATATTGACCATGAAATGACCGAAAAATAGACCCAAAGGGGTAGGTATTGGTTATTATTATGCATTGACCATCACTTCTGAGGTAGTATTTCTTGATGAGGGTCTACGCGATGAAAAAGGACGTGAAGTGCAGTACGTAAAAATAAAAGAAGCCATTGTTGAGCAGATTGATTCAGGGATGTTAACGCCTAGGCAGAAACTTCCAGCAGAAAGAAAGTTTGCAGAACTGTTCAACACGACTCGGGTAACACTTCGCGAAGCGTTGTCATTGCTAGAGGCCGAAGGAAAGATATATCGCGAGGACAGGAGAGGGTGGTTTATCTCACCGGAACCGCTTCTTTATGATCCCATGCGGAAGCTAAGCTTCTATGAGATGGCGACATTGCAGCAGCGAACTCCCTCAACGGAAGTATTGTCAGCAACCAGCATGCTGGCAACGAAGCAAGCTTGTTTATTGCTCGAGTTGCCGCCATTTACTGATGTGTATTGCTTAGAACGTGTCCGCTATTTGGAAGGGCGCCCCATTGCCTACACAAAAAAAGTGATAAAATCAGAGTTTTTCCCACAGCTTTTGTCGTGCGATTTCTTACCATCTCTAACAGAGATATATAACAAGAAGTACGGTGTGGTTTATCAAAAGACACGATACAAAATTAGCTCAACATCTCTTACCGGCTATGTGGCTCAGATGCTCAGAGCAACGTCTGGTACGCCAGCCATGTTCGTTGAACGTATTAACTATGACACCTTAGGTCGACTTGTCGATTGTGACATAGAGTATTGGCGACATGATGCAATCTGTATTGAGTCTATCGCCGAGCTTGTATAACACGCTCGCTCGATTCTTGATCATGCAGAACGAGGAAGCCACGCGACTGCGTGGCCTTGATATTACATCTTGTCTTTTTCTTTATTGTGGTTTTCTTTGTAGTATTCCCACTGCTCATATTTTTCTTCTTCAGAGAGGACGCAGTACATCACACGTTGGTCGTTCTCATTGAAAGCCTGAAGCTCACCATTTTGTTGTACACAATAGACTGAAGCGGGGTTTGAGATAGATTCATAGCTCTCGACATCGTATTCATCTGGCTCACTTGAACCCGCGCAACCAGCCAATATTGCCATTGCACCCAACCCAACCAGCCAATTTAATTTATTCATTCACTTTCTCCAACAGACTTTAGACTATTAATTTAGTATTAATTTTCCTGTAAGTGTAGGTTAATTTTACTAAAAACGGTCTGGATAAAGTAAAAATTCGAAAATTTGTGGGTGTGAATAAGTTTATGGCGGTGCAGAGCGATATAAAAAGGATAATTGAGTATGTTAACATGCGCTATTATCACATAAATCCAGATTTAACAGACACTTCTATGAGACACATTCAAACGCAAATTCACCCTGATATTGATCACTTAGACAATAAAACGATTTTTAAACGTGCAGCGGCTAGAGCGATTGTGCTTGATGGCGAAAATATCCTCATGCTTTATACTGAGCGTTACCACGACTATACAATACCTGGTGGTGGTTTAGACGAGGGTGAAGATGTCATCTCTGGTATGGTTCGCGAGTTGCAAGAAGAGACGGGTGCCCAGAACATTCATAAAATTAAGCCGTATGGTATTTATGAAGAGTTTCGCCCTTGGTATAAAGACGACGCTGATATAATGCATCAGATATCGTACTGCTACACCTGTAAAATTGATCGTGAGTTAGGTGAAACGGCCTTAGAAGCACATGAAGTGAATAATGGCATGGTGCCTATCTGGATTAACATCCACGAGGCCATTGCACACAACGAAGAAACCATAGCCAAAAACCCCAAGAAGGGCATGAGCATTGAGCGCGAGACGTATTTGCTTCATTTAATTGCTAAGGAAATGCTGTAAGGATAAACAGGTAAAAATACGCTCAAATGCGCCTTTTTACGCTGTTTTACATTCTCTGCCGCCACTTTGTCGCCACTTTTTTAGAGTCTAATTTGATTAAGTGGGTTGTAGATAACGGCATCTTCAAGGTGATTCGGCGCGAAGTGAGCGTAGCGCATGGTCATGCTAATTTCGGTATGACCGAGGATGGTTTTTTGCTGTTGTCTTTTAGGTTTCTGACGGAGACAAGTGTAGCTCAAAAGTGCTGTATAAATGAACAGTAAAATGTTTTAAGATGTTTAATAATGTTTGATATTGGTTTTGCGATACAAGCTGTGTTTTATTAGAGTGGCTAGATCATGATGCTATGCAAAAACAACCCTCTTATTTGCAATAAACATGTCAAATGAAAACAATTAGGTTTATCTTGCCTGTTAAAATTAATATCAACACAATCAGTTGCATAGGTAGTTTTATTTGTAATTTGCAAGACCAATCAAATAATTGACAGGACGTCTCGACTTGTCAGAAATAGACAATAAAACACTGCCTAATATAACCCTGTTTTTCAATAAATTAAGTGTCATTTTGGATGTTGAGTATATTTAGTAATTCGAGATGTCCTACTATATAAATGTTAGTTTTAGGGGTAAATGATGAGCAACATAAAATTTTTTATCAGTATAATTATAATGTTAGCTATATTAGTTGCATGCTCATCAAACTCGTCAGAATACGTGAAGAAAATATCATCGGATAATAAGCCACAACATCATACGAATAAGGGGTATCAGAACCACCCATTTGTGGAAACTGCGGCACCTAAAGGGATCTTTTTCTATATGCGAAGAGCATGGGGTTCGTTGTTTGTTCCTGATGTTCCTGATGGACATGAATTAACGGAGTTAGAGTCCCTTCAACTTTTAAACTCAATTTCCAGCGATCGTGTTACTTGGTTAGGGCATGCAAGCTTTTTGATTACAACCTCCGGAGTGACAATTCTGACCGATCCCTTTTTGTCAAAACGCGCCAGCCCTGTTTCATGGGCAGGCCCAAGAAGAATTGTTAATTTACCCATACCTATAAATAAATTACCTCCTATTGATATCGTGATTATTTCACATAATCATTATGACCACTTAGATGATAAAACGGTTAGGAAATTAAAAAACAAAAATGAGATTAATGTGGTTGTTCCTTTAGGGCTCAAGTCCTTTTTTACCGAGCGAGGGTATAGCAAGGTAACAGAATTAGATTGGGGGCAGTCAGTATCTGTAGAAGGAATTAACATTACAGCGGAACCTAATGTTCATGATTCAGCACGAAGCACCTCAGATCATAATGAGACGCTATGGGCTTCTTGGGTTATTGAAAGTTTCCAAAAACGTATTCTTTTTATTGGCGATACAGGCTACTCAAAAACTATATTTAATAATATTGGTGATAAATATGACTCCTTTGACTTTGCTATTTTACCTATTGGAGCATATGAACCAAAGGAGTTATTGTGGATGTCTCATGTCACTCCCGAAGAAGCGGTCTCCATAGGAATGGATGTTCGCGCAAAAACACTTATTTCTTCTCACTGGGGTACTATTAGCAGCTTATCGGATGAGCCAATGTTTGAACCTCCGGGACGCTTTAAGAAGGCTGGACGCGATAGTGGGTTTTCCGATGAAGATCTTTGGATAATGAAAGTCGGTGAAACTAAGGCTATCGAACCAACGCAAAACTAAAAAGCTATTAAAGCAGGACAAAAAACAGTTGGTTCTTGCTCCTTCGCTGCATATTTTAACCAACTATTTTTAGGCTCTTAATGAGGCGTTAATCTCAATTCATCATACTTTATGTGATGCGAGCCATCAATTTATGTGATGGATGTAAAGTGCTTGTCTCTTTAGTTTGATATCTTTAGTTTGCCTGATGAAAACTATCACCATGAGTTTGTCCGGTTGCAGTATAAACGCGCCGACTGGAAGGTCGTGATCGAAGCGGACCCTGCAAGGGAAGATCCCGACGAAGACGAGGTTCTATACTTTCGGAATATTCAATATGAGTATTCCGAAAGTAGGTTTGTTTTAAGCCAAATTAAGGGGCACTTGATAAACTAAGTACCCTAAGGCAATTAAGCTAGGCTTTTATTTACCTACTTCCTCAATTTCGTCAACAATTAGGCTTGATACTAGGTCAACATCTTTTGGTTCATCTTCCTCATCCCAATTGCCTGCCATAATTTCAAAGTTGACTGCGGCATCTTCAAAATATGCGTATTTTGTCTGATAAGGTCTTCTTGATGATGTTGCAAGAATCGTATCGTCTTTCTTAAGATTTATAGAGTGGCTAATCGATGGTTTGCCTAAACCACCTGTAATCGTAAATGTACGTTTAAAAACAATAGTAACGTCTATTTTTGCGTCGGCGGTATCTGGTGAAGTAGCTTTAATTCCTTTTTCTTGTAAATGATTTTTAAGTGAATTTACAAATTCCTGAGTGAGTTCAGTTTGTGTCGCGTATGGGCTTTCCCCTTCATATGTAGCCGAACCAACTTCTGTGAGGTTGACCCCAATCTCCCCAGCGCATATTTTTATTTCTGAGCTATTAATGTAACTGTTGAGGGTTGTGTTATTAAGAGATCTTCATTCCAAATAGTACTGATTACTAAGGAAATGCCGTAAGGATAAACAGGATTAAATGCGTCTAAAAACGTGTTTAATCCCGAATTACACTCCGATGACTGTTTTTTACCATCACACTTTTGATTGGTATATCGCTAGTATAAGCTCCGTAGTCACGCGTGCAGACTCAGCATTTACCAACGGTTGTTCACCTGTTTTAACCGCATGTTCAAAATCAATGAGTATGGATTTGTGGCAACGGGTGTCAGCCACTGTTGCGCTGGTGGCACCATCGTGTTGGTAGTCGTACAGGGGGTCTGTGGGGTTGAGTAAGTCATCGATATGCCAGTCGGTAATGATGTCATCGGTTAATGTAAAACTGCCTTTTTCAGTATGCACTTGTATCTGAGCGGAGAAGCCGGGTTTAGTGGCTGTTGAGGCAATGACAGTCCCAATCATGCCATTGTCGTGCCGAAACAAAGCCGCGCCGTGATCCTCTGCGTCCATCTTGTGTGCAAACGTATCTAGCATACTGACCACTTGCTTGGGCATACCAAAAAACCACGTGTATAAATCTAGGTTATGGCAAGCTTGCTGCATAAATACACCGCCACCGTCTATCTCGTACCCGCCACGGTATTGCGAACTGTCATAATAAGATTGTGCTCGATAGAATTTCGCTGTGACATCGGCGGAATAAACCCGACCAAATGCACCTCTTTCCATTAACCTTTTTACGGCCGCGTTATCGGGTGCAGTGCGTCGTTGATAAGAGACAGCGAGCGTAACCCCTGCGGTTTTACAAGCCTCAATGCAACGATCAATCGCTTCTAAAGAGATATCCAATGGTTTCTCAGTAACGATATGTTTGCCTAACTTTGCTGCGGTTAAAATACTTTGGTGGTGCAAACCGTTCGGAGTCGTGACAATTACGGCATCAAATGGAACATCAACATGGTCTAAATGCTTCCAAACAGGGCATTCGTTAATTGCATTTATTCCGCTGCGAGAAATAAAGCCGACGACGTGTCCCTTTAATTCAGTAACAACGTTAAGCCATGTTTGGCTAATGTTACCGGAACCTACAATTATATATTTCATACCGACCTTCTTTCTTTATTAAAGTTACTATTTAGAATACGTCAAATTTATTGAAATCCATAAATAGGAATGAGACGCAACTATTCGTGCTTTTAAAGTTTAAGACTACACCTAAAAACCAGACTAAATATCTACTATTTTAGGTCGTGATCCAATACACAATGACAACAACTAAAGGTTAATATACGGACTAAATCGATACGTTACCTTGTCTTAGGTCTAACGTTATAAATGTATGTATCCTGAAACTGAAATAGTCGAATGAATAGTGTTCAGTTTCGTGTATTTATATTCATCCGAAAGAATAGCGAATAGTTACGAGAAAAGACGATTGAAATGAAGATGGGTATGGTGAGGTATGAAACCATGCTTAAAAAGCTCATATGAACCAAAGCATGCTCGCCAGCACACTGGAATAAGCGGAAAGCCAGTCATTGCTTGGTGTTCATGTATCAACAAAATTGACATTAATTTGGCATTGAAGAGGCTAATTGCATTTATAGTCATGAAGTCTACTTGAATGAAGGAATAATAATGAAATTAAAAATGAAGAGATTGTTAATTGCTTTATCTGCGGTTACTCTTGGGTTATTTACATTGGTTTTTAGCTTGTTAGTGGCAATACCAATTACAATAGCCGCACTGATTATGGGCAGGAAACGACTAAAAGACCTAGGTAAAACGCGCTTTGATACAGGACAAGAGAATGTTATCGAAGGGGAGTATCAGGATGTTTCAGCTAAATAATGATTATATCTATCTGGTAAGTATCAAAGCCTTTCTCTTTTAGAGAAACTCAATCATCAGGAACAATAGTCATGTTCACATTCTGAACTTTCTTTCGCGTTCTCTCTGATAAAAAATCCACCCTAAATGGCTGAGCTTGTTCAATAGCAAGTTTACCGTAGTGCTCTAACTCTGGCTCTCCAGAACTTTCGATTAATTGAATATCCAAAACCTCACCAACGTCATTTAACGTTACATTAAACGTGACTAAGTGACCAAAGCATTCTTCGCAAAGATACAGCCGCCGTTTTACCGATGTACGGGCGAGTTCGCTCCATAGATTGAGTTCCGCTTTCTCTTGGTTTGAAAGTGGTATGTGTAGCACATCAGCAGAGAATGAGTGAAACGCAACCAAGATCAAAAACAGTATCGCCGTTCGCATGCATTACTCCTAACAACTTAACATGTTCCATCACCGGTAATTACCGCTTACTATTCACTAACCATAACTGAATGTTTGCAACTCGGATCAATCCAAAACACTCTTTATCTCAGTCACTACTTTTCCTACTACAGAGATATCGTCTTCGCCTACGTTTAATGTCGAATTATTGAATGCGATAGCGACTTTTTTTCCTGGTATTCGTTGGATCTGATTAAGGGAGAGTAAACCATCAATATTCACGAGATAAAGGCCACTTATTGCCTGATTTGCTTCCGTGTTGATAAGGAATACTTGATTGCGATCTTTGACGGCCAAGAGTTTTTCGTCGTTGAAATCAACAAGCAAATCTGAATCAATCAAAGTGGCATGTCGGTTGGCGAGTTGCCCATTTTTCAGATCAAAACTCTCTAGTATAGAAGGAGGCCGGCCTTGTGCCAGTGCGGACAATTCGCTCTCTATCATGTAATCTGTCGATTTTTCTGCGACTTGAAGTGCTTCTTTGTTGTCGTTCGAGATTTGATAGCCCAAAGATAGATCTTTCATCGGAATACCCAGCGTCAAATGAATTTTTATCAAAAGCTCAAATGACGTTCTTTTTTTCATGTTCCACGTACTAAATGTGGATGTTGGTACACCTGTTATTTTAGAAAGTTCTTGTAGGTTCTTACAACCAAGTATCGTTTTAAGGTTATTAGTGAAGTCATGGCCCTTTAAAAATGTATATTCTGGAATCTTTTTACTGTAGCCCATACTGTTTAACTTATTTTATTGGATAAAGATCTCAAATGGATGGTTAAGAGCTCAATTAAAATATGATTCTGATTGATTAATATCCATTTGAGATTTAATATCTCGTTAGTTCTTTGGTTGATATGGAGCGGCAACTCAATCAACCACATAAAAAGCGATAGGTAAAAATAATACCATCTTGTTTCTCTATCAAATAGTACTAGTTACTACTTTTGTAGTTTCTTGGGCACATGCCTAATTATTCCTAGAGAGAGTTGACGTGTATTACCAATATGGAGGGATATACTGACAATAAATTCGGTCACGTACATGGAGTAAAGTGGCAGCCAATGTTCTGAACCACGGAAGGAGCAACAAACACCTCTGAATTATGTACTGTAACGTTTAGTAGAGAAGGATTACCATTTCTTCTCTACTCTTTTTTGTCTGTGCCATGCAAATTCGGATGCAATAGAATGGATTATTCTCATTGGAGTACGGTCAAATTATTAGCCAAGATATTCAATCAGTTCTTCTTGTGGCAATGGTTTAGAATAGTAATAACCTTGAATGTAAACAAAGCCCAATCTATCGAGTATTTCCAGTTGATACTTTTCTTCTACACCTTCTACGATGGTTTTCATGTTCAATTGTGTTGCCAGTGACATCATGGAATCCAGTAACGGAATGATAGTGGAGTCGTCATAAAGGCTTTTAACGAACACACGATCAATTTTCACGTAATCAAAAGGGAATTGACGTATGAAATCTAGCCCCGAATACCCAGTACCGAAATCGTCTATGGCAAATTTGAAACCATAGGCAGACAGTCTGTTCAAATGGAGCTTGAGCGTGCCTAATTCGTCTTGAGAAAAATTATTATCTTCTGTTATCTCAAAGACTATTTTTTGAGCCAGGAAGGGTTGGCTTTCCACTAAGGCATCTATGAAGCTGACGAAAGACGGTTTAAGAATGACACTGCGACTTATGTTCACGCTGATATAAACCGTAGAGAAGAGGGATGGATTTTCAGATATAAATAGCGCTACCTTGTCTATTACCAACTTGGTGATGTCTTCAATGAGGTTTACTTTCTCTGCCAGTGGGATAAATATATCAGGAGCGATGTAACCTTGAGTAGGATCTTTCCAACGCAGCAGTGATTCACAACCGACTGTTTTACCTGACTTTTGATTAACAATGGGTTGGTAATGAAGTTCTAAAAAATCATTGGTAATCGCGTAACGCAGCGAGTTTTCTAAGCTGTTGTTGTTCAATCGTTTCTGGCGACTGAATAAGTAGCAAATAGTGGCCAAGCTTGCTAACACCAAGGTCACCCACAAATAACGCCAAAATTGCATGAAGTAGTACATTGGCGTGGTGCTGACTTCGAGTTCTAGTGGGTACCTATCTGATTGAGCAACATAGGATTTAATCCCATCTGCGAATACCTTCTTGCCTAACTCTCTTGAAATAACGCGCAGTTTATAATTGATATAGTCATCGGCCAATAACCGATCGATATCTTGAACTAGATAGCGTGGTGGAATAAGAACACTGAGACCCTGTCCGAATTCGTTTGTAAATATAAGAGCAATACTTCGTGTACGGCTCAGTTTCGTTTTAGTGTAACTGAGTGTTATGTTATTAGGGCTATTTTTTAGCCGATTTATTATGGTTTGATAGAGATGAAAAGAAGTTTCTCCGTTGTTGCTGGTACAAAATATTTTGCCATTTTGATCAAATACTCCAATCTCTTTCGCTCGTTCAGAATTAAATATACTTTTTCTTAAGTCAATGAGGATTTCATTACATGAGATCGCCATTTTTTCGGGTGTTAATAAGTAAGAGAACTGAGAAATAGATTGATCAAATTCACCTTCCATCGCACGTAACAATGTTTTGGTTTTTGTTTCAATAAGCTTGTTGGATACAGGAACCAAGAAAAGCAGGGAGACGATAATAGCAAGGACAAATATTTGTAAAATCTTGATACCAAATTTATCGTCATTATACATTAATTTATGAGGTGCATTGAATTTCAAAGCTCTAATTTTTGGCATCAATATGTATTATCTCGGCGCGAATGTATCGTTATGTTTTCACACTAATCGAAATAGAATGGTCGAGTCAACGCTATATAGAAACCTATGTTATAAAACAAAAAGTTACGCTTAATAATGAGATGCGCCATTATGCAAGTAAGTTCCATTGTGTTTCCATACAGTAGCTATCGACTTAATGCCAAATAGGCGCCCGCCAACATCATAATACTTCCAGCACCTCGATTGAGTCTTTTATGTGCAAGCGGCGTTTTTAATGCACTTGCCATGCGAGCCGCGCCGAATGCAATCAACATTAAACCTGCCATTAAGGCGACAGTCGCAAGAGAGGCGACAAGAACAATATCTTGCGATTGCAATACCGTTAGGTCGATGAAGGTTGGTAAGAATGCGATATAGAAAAGTATTACTTTAGGGTTTGATGCTGAAATCAAGAAACCTTGCGTAAAACTAGCGAACAAAGAACCTTTATGTGTGCCCACTTCCGAGTCGATGTTTTTTGTTACCTGTGGCAGTGTTTTAAACATTCTATAGCCAAGATAAATTAGGTAAGCGGCGCCGACATAGCGGATGGCCAAGAAAACTTCTGTCCAGTTTTCCGCTATGGTCGCTAGGCCAAAACAGGCAAGAACAAGGTAAACTAGATCGCTCATCGCCATACCGAAAGCGAGCATAGCGCAATTTTTAGCCCCATAGACAAGCGCTCTTGCAAGGATAGCGAACACACCAGGTCCCGGGGTAATGCCAAATATAAATATCGCGATAAAAAAGGTAATTGCGCTTTCTAATGACATCCTGTCTACCTATGCTTGTAAAGATTGATAGCAATAACATAAACGAGTTTTCATTTCGTGGCTAGTAAGTAATAAAACACGGGCCTCAATGGTTACTTTTTAATGATTACCGTTCGTGACTACCGTCATGAGAAGGGGTGTGCGATCGGCCAGGTTGTTGTGATAATGCGGGGCAAAATGATCAGAGAGCAGTATGAATAAGTCTCTAACACTTGTCAGCAGGGGGTCGGTACTTTTGTTATCTAAAAAAGGCTGCTCAATGAGCAGCCTTTAAGCGTTAAACCACGTCAATATTAGAACGAAGTACGTTTATAAGGACGATAATCTGGTGTCCAGAAGTTCTCCTTGATCTTCTGCATGATTCTTTCGTCGGTACGTTGCGACGCGACGCCTTGCTCCATTGCTTTTTTCGCAACCGCAAATGCGATTTTAATCGACACATCGCGGATTTCTTCCAATGGCGGTAAGAGTGCGCCTTTACCATTAATGGCCAGCGGTGAACATTCCGCTAACGCACGACTAGACTCCATTAACATCTCGTCGGTTACGCGGCGAGCTCTTGCTGCCAATACACCCAAACCGATACCTGGGAATATATAGCTATTATTGCACTGCGCAATTGGGTAGGTTTTGTCACCAATAACAACAGGATCAAATGGGCTACCCGTCGCTACGAGTGCCTCGCCATTTGTCCAACGTAAGATATCTTCGGGTAGAGCTTCAACACGACTTGTTGGATTAGACAGCGGGAACACAATAGGGCGTTTACAGTGTTTATGCATCTCTGTAATGATGTCTTCGCTAAACAAGCCTGGCGCACCGGATACACCGATAAGCACCGTTGGTTTCCCATTCTTCATTACTTCGAAGAGCGATACATCATTGCCTTCCGTATCCCATTCATTAAGAACCGCGCGTTTTTGGACCAGTTTTTTCTGGAAGTCTAAGAGGTTAGGCATGTCGTCGGTTAATATACCCCAACGGTCAACCATAAATACTTGTGAACGAGCTTGCTCGTCGCTCACCCCTTCGGATACCATTTGAGCGATAATCGCTTCGGCGATACCACACCCCGCAGAACCCGCGCCTAAAAACGCAATACGTTGTTCACTTATTTTAGATTTTGCCGCTTTGCATGCTGCCAATAGCGAACCAACAGATACCGCGGCGGTACCTTGAATATCATCATTAAAGCAACAGACTTCATCTTTGTAACGCTCAAGCAAAGGCATGGCATTTTTCTGAGCAAAATCTTCAAACTGTATTAATGCTTCTGGCCAACGACTTTTTACAGCTTGAATAAACTCGTCTACAAAGGCGTTATAATCTTGCTTGCTAACACGAGGATGTCGCCAACCCATATACATTGGGTCAGAAAGTCGTTGTGGATTATTCGTACCGACATCAAGCACAACAGGTAAACAATAAGCAGGGCTAATACCACCACACGCGGTATAAAGTGCAAGCTTACCAATGGGAATACCCATGCCGCCAATACCCTGATCACCTAACCCGAGAATACGTTCGCCATCGGTAACAACAATCACTTTAACTTTGTTACGAGAAGCGTTATTGAGCATATCTTCAATATGTTCCCGGTTTGGATAAGAGATAATCAATCCGCGAGCACGGCGATAAATATTAGAGAAATTTTCGCATGCAGCACCCACTGTTGGGGTGTAGATGATCGGCATCATCTCAGTGATGTGATTTTCAACCAAGCGGTAAAAAAGAGTTTCGTTTGTGTCTTGAATGTTGCGTAAATAGATATGTTTGTCCATATCTGATTCGAAGCTTTGATATTGTAGGTAGGCGCGCTCTACTTGCTCTTCAATCGACTCGATCGCCTCAGGAAGCAGACCATCTAGATTGAATAGTGCGCGTTCTTCTTTGTTAAACGCGTTCCCTTTGTTGAGTAAAGGTGCTTCTAGTAGGGCTCGACCTGCATAGGGAATATAGAGTGGGCGTTGGCTTTTGTTATTCATTTATAACTCTTATTGGCAGACTTTATTGATGGAAGTAACAATTGTTACAAAACGAACGCATTTTATTACATATGCGGATAAAAGGTAATCGATTATCTATGATTTAAATGGTCAAAACGCATTTATTACTTATTAATGGCAAAAACTGCATAGATTATAGTTCCACATCTTGTTGTTTGCTCGGGATGCGCTTTGAATACTCCATTCTAGAGGTGTCAGTCACATTGAGTCAGTTGGCTATACTTAAGCGACAGTTGTTGATGCCGACTGCTTTGATTGTAAAGTAGCCGCTAATATGCTTCAGTATAGACATATAATGATTCTCATTTACGGAAACGATGATTGTGAAATTAGAAAATACCTATCAACAGCTAGGCACGCCGTTTTATCAACAAATTGAGCCTATTCCGGTTATACACCCCGTACTTTTTTTGTGGAACACTCCGTTAGCTAAGCAGCTTACTTTGCCAGACTATGTGGAATCTAATGCGGCGCGGTTGTTTTCAGGCAATCAGTTATTAGAAGGTTCCGTCCCTATTGCATTAGCGTATGCCGGCCATCAGTTTGGTGGATTCAGTCCGCAGCTTGGTGATGGACGTGCACATCTATTGGGTGAAGTACTTATGGCGGACAATCGTCGACTGGATATACAGTTGAAGGGTTCCGGTCAGACGAAATATTCGCGTCGAGGGGATGGGCGATGCGCGATTAAACCCGCTATCCGAGAATATATAATGAGCGAGGCGATGTACGCATTAGGGGTTCCGACAACCCGTACACTGGCGGTTGTTATGACGGGCGAAGATCTTTATCGAGGGCTATCGGAGCCTGGTGCCGTTGTTACTCGTGTGGCGCAAAGTCACATCAGAGTTGGTACATTTCAATACTTCGCAGCTCAAGGCGAGACAGATTCTCTAGCAAAACTACTCGATTACGCCATTGAAAGACATTTTCCAGATATCAACCTAACGGACGAGCATCGCGCACTTGTTTTCTTAGATGCCGTTATCGACAAGCAGATAGAAACCATTGTGCATTGGATGCGAGTGGGTTTTATTCACGGAGTAATGAATACAGATAATGTGACTATTTCGGGGGAAACCATTGATTATGGTCCTTGTGCCATGTTGGGTATTTATCACCCAGAAACGGTGTTTAGCTCGATTGATACGAATGGTCGCTACTGTTTCGGTAATCAGCCATCAATTATGCAGTGGAATATGGCGCGACTTGCTGAGTGTTTGATTCCGCTAATCAGCGGTGAAAAAGACGATATTATTAAATCACTTGAAAGTCGAATACTCAATATTACGGATAGATACCAAGCGGCCTATTACCAGATGATGCACAATAAGCTGGGTTTGTTAGAGGTCTCTAACAATGAATTTATTGATGACCTTCTCACTCTATTGCTCGATAATAAATTGGATTACACTCAATCATTTATCGATCTGACTCAAGTGCTGAATCAGGATGATCTTTCCGTATCTTCGATTGATAGCGAATGGGTAGAAAAATGGTTGTCGAAAATAAAGCAAGGGGATAGAGTAGCCTCATTGGAGCTTATGAAACAAAGCAATCCGGTTGTTATTCCGCGTAATCATCATGTAGAACGAGTATTAGAAGAATGCAAAGCGAGTGGAAACAATCTATCTGCACTCAAATATTTGAATGTTTTGTTGTCTCCTTATCAAGAAATTACCGAAACCCATGATTATAATGACCTTCCGATAGATCGTGATGTTAGCTACCAAACCTTTTGCGGTACTTAGTGCCAGTATATGTAGAGATGACAATAATGAACGAATTTTATCCCATTGGTAACAAAGGCCAAAAATGGGGCGAGTCAGAAAAAGCAGAGTGGCTTAAGCAAACCAGTACAAAGAGAAGTTACCAAGATGAAGTGGTCACCAAAATTGTTGCTTTAGCCGACCGCTTTCTGGTCGATCAATATGGTTTATTGCAATATGGCTTATTGAAAAATGGTGAAAAAACGTTCCCACTTTATGTTTTAAAAAGCCTTAATTGGGATCCAAGTAAACCAACTGTATTGATTACGGGTGGTGTTCATGGCTATGAAACCAGCGGTGTACAGGGGGCATTATTATTTTTGGAAACGGAAGCGCACCGCTATCAGGATAATTTTAACATTCTTGCGGTACCATGCGTTAGCCCGTGGGGTTATGAAGTCATTAATCGCTGGAACGCCTTGGCTATCGACCCTAATCGCTCGTTTTATCCAGAGACCCCCGCGCCAGAATCAGCGCAACTTCTAAAACTTGTCGAAAAATACAGGGACTCGATCGTCGTGCATTTTGATCTTCATGAGACGACGGACAGTGACGAAACGGAATTCCGTAGGGCTTTAGCCGCAAGGGATGGCGTTGAGTTTATCCCGTGTAATATTCCAGATGGATTCTACACGGTAGGGGATACTGAGAATCCGCAATCAGGTTTTCAACGCGCCGTTATCGAATCAGTGAGGCTTGTCACTCATATAGCCGACGCGGATAATGAGGGAAATATCATTGGGTCACCTATCACTCAAAATGGCGTGATTAACTACCCAATGAAACAGCTTGGTTTGTGTGGCGGTATGACCAATGGCATGTTTACCACGACAACCGAGGTGTATCCTGACAGTGATAAGGTGACAAACGACGATTGCAATAAGGCCCAAGTTGCGGCGATTTCTGGTGGTTTGGATTATGTGTCGGATTGGGTGAGTAAGAATGAACTATATTAACCTGCAACTAGACTCTGAGGCACAAGCCATTGTAGGTGAGTTGCTTGATGGGTTAGATAACGTTGACGGTTGGCTTAAAATGACCGCTCGAATTGCTGCACAAATAGACGCAAAACTAAGCGAAGGTCTTTACGTTGGCAAAGTGCAGTGGTTTAGCGATTCTGATTACATTGAAAAAGAAATTGAATATCAATAACAAAGAGATGACCACGCTAGTATCATTCTATTAGTAGCTTGGGGGACGACTATCTTGCATCAATAAATCGAGTTTTATTTGTGCTTGTTTCTGTTTCTCCAAGTCTACAACTTCAATCATTTCGCATTCATCCCTAATCATTTCAGAAATAAGGCTAGGGTAATGACGGCAATCTTCAGGTCTGTCTAGGTAAATACTGCATGTATACTTTTTTGGCGCGAGCGCGTTTATATTGGGTACAATGTCAAGAAAAGGGCATCGCTTAAGCCTCATACCAGATTCAGAATCGAACCAAATTTCGTCGTTCTTAACGTATTCGAAAATGTTGGGGTTAAATATTTCCCATAGGTCAATCTCATCTTTTGTCGCCCAAATATCGCCATCTCCGTATTTGATACAACATTTACCACATGAATTACACTCTTTCATCGTTCGCTATTTAACAGGATGTACACCTCCGTAGTGTACCACTGATGGTGTTTTTTGAACGTGAATTGTTTTGGTAACAAACAAATAGCGATGGTTTTTGACGCTAGATATGTAATTATTGTGGTTCAATCATGACATGGATTTTACAATAGGGTTTTATTGATATGGACATCAAAATAGATAACTTGGAAAGCGGTGACGTTCTCCAACTTTTACAAGATCATATGCAAGATATGCTTGCGACATCGCCAGCAGAGAGCGTACATGCCCTAGATGTAACGGCTTTAAAGGCACCTTCCATTACGTTTTTTAGCGCTAGAGAAGGCGGGCAATTACTCGGTTGCGTTGCCATTAAAGAGCTTTCAACGGCCAATGCAGAGCTCAAGTCCATGCGCACTCATTCTCATGCGCGTAACACTGGCGTTGCCTCCACGTTACTTGAGCATATATTGGTTGTGGCGAAAAAGAGAGGCTATGTGTCGTTGAGTTTAGAGACCGGCTCCATGGCATTTTTTAAACCAGCACGAAAGCTATATCAAAAGTATGGTTTTACACCTTGTGAACCTTTTTCTAATTATCTGTCCGACCCCAATAGCACATTTATGTCTATCGATCTTTAAATAAAAATCTAGAATTTTGATAGGAAATGAAGATGAAAACGTATCTGTTTGATTGGGGTGACACCCTTATGATTGATTATCCGCACACCACTGGGAAGATGTGCGATTGGCCACATGTACAAGCGGTTGAGGGTGCACCAGAAACATTGAAGCGCCTTTCACAACGGCATCGTATATATGTTGCGACTAATGCCGCCGATTCATCTGAAAAAGATATTCGACTCGCCTTTGAGCGGGTCGGATTGGCGGAATTTATTACTGGTTATTTTTGCAAAGCAAATTTAGGCATAGGAAAAGGATCACCTGAATTCTTCTTAGCGGTACTGAATCAATTAAATCTGCCCGCTGAACAAGTCACGATGGTGGGGGACACTTTTGAGAAAGATATTCTTCCAGCTCAACAGTTGGGCATAAACGTTATATGGTTCAATAAAGAAGCGAAGCCTCATCAATGTGAGGCTTCGATAACTCAGATTTGCAAACTAAGTGAGTTGTGTTGACAGTTTGGTCGTATTTAATTGGGTCTACCGACGCATATTTTTCCCGGCTGATTTTTTGGCTTTGTACGACGACGCCGCTTTAGCTTGAGAGTCCAATATAGATTCGACAGTGAGTTTCATTGGTTCTCTTGGTTTTATATCAGCCGCATAGGTGCGCATACGAGGCGGTATTTCTCTTTCTTCTTCCGTTGGTCGTGGCATTCTTTTAAATCGATTTAGGTAGAATGCTTCTAGCTTCTCCCTCGCCCATTCCGATTTTCGCAGGTATTTGACACTGCTCGCGACGGATGGGTTGGTATGAAAACAGTTAAACCGCATCGCCGTATCTAATATGTCCCATCCATAAAAATCAACTAGTTCTTTAACCATCTCTTCTAGTTTGAGGCCATGTAGTGGGTTATTTTGCTGTTCTTCTAACATTTTTCTGCCTTTAATGCGGTTTACGGAATTAATTTCATTTTGATCACGTACACAATGTGACCGGTATTACTGATTGCATAGTTTGAATAGGTTTGGCCGACTATACAACTTTAATTTGCGACTAATAATCTCGTCGTTACTACAGGTGATGGCAAGAGTGTTAGATCAGGTTGAAAATTCTAGTTGAAATGGTGATTTATTGGTCGGTATAATCACTTCATCACTTCTATTGGAGCCAACGCCATAATGAACAACTAATACCTGACATCCAATTTACCATTATTTATTTGGACACTCGGGGTTAGTGGGCGTTGCTTTTCGTCATCTCTATTCTTGCACTACTGCAAACACGCTTCTTCAGCTATAGACTTGTCTATTGCCGTTGTGAGAAAGAGCCAAGCTCGCGTCTTGCCAATCTACAGATGTAGATCGGCTACCCCCTTTACATATTCAGTAAACGGAGGTTTTTATGCCTGCAAATAAGTCTGCCATTACGACACACCAATTGTCTTTCCAGCTCGATACGGGGGAGTGGCTGTTCAACGATCTCAACCTTAATTTTAATGAAAAAATCGCTGGTTTAGTCGGACGCAATGGTGTCGGGAAATCAATATTGGTCTCTCTATTAAGTGGGCAACGTATACCCACGAAGGGAAGTGTTATCACTAAAGGGAAGGTTGGCCATTATTCTCAACTGCCATCTGATTTGATTGATAGCCAACGCACTATTGCCGAGTTCATGGGCGTTTCGAAACAGCTTTCAGCCTTGAAATCGATTCAAAAAGGGAGCAGTGAACAGAAGGATTTTGATGTCGTCGCAGAAGATTGGACGATAGAAGAGAGAGTGATTTCCGATTTGCTGTCGCTTCGAATCCCTGCGGATCCGAGTGTACATTGTCGTCGCCTGAGTGGTGGGCAGTTGGCCTTACTGCAACTGCATCGCCTTTTTCAATCTGATTATGAGGTGTTATTGCTTGATGAACCCACTAACCATCTCGATGCTATTGGACGAGATTGGTTAATCAAGCATATGCAGGGGTTTGATGGCGTCATTTTATTAGTAAGCCACGATAGGGTTTTACTCAATCAGGTAGAGGGTATCTATCAGTTGACTCGCCTCGGAGTCGACCATTTTTCAGGGAATTACGATGACTACCTGCAGCAATCTAGAATTGAAGATCAAGCGCTAAACAAACGGATAGAAGGTCTCAAATCGGAGCAGAAAAAATTGATGAGACAAGCACAGACAAACAAAGAGAAAAGAGAGCAGCGAGAATCGAAAGGCAAACAGTTGAGAAAATCAGGCAGTCAGCCCAAAATTCTAATGGATGCAATGAAAAACAAAGCGGAACAGAGTCAATCGGCTGGACTAAGGAATCAACGAAATCAGATAGACCGAAATCAAAGTAAGCTCGCTGTTTTAGAAATCCAACAAGAGACGGTCAAACCACAGGCCTTATATGTGCAACAAGCTCAAGAGCTAAAAAAACGCACCTTGCTTAGGGTGACTAACTGCATGCTAGATTACGGTTCAGACAAAGAAATGACCTTTACCGTATCTCAAACTGAAAGGCTTCATCTCGACGGACCGAATGGCAGCGGAAAGTCGATGCTATTGAAAGCGATCCATGACAAGCATTGTCACTATAACGGTGAAATTAAACGATACGCTAAAACTGTTTACATGGACCAAAATTTTGGAATGTTATCGTCGACAGATTCGGTATTAGAAAGCTTGTTAAAGCACAGTGATGGCCTAGTAGAAGGGATCGCTCGTATTCTTTTAGCGGGTATAGGTTTTAGGCGAGATTCTGTCTACCGTAAAGTTGCTCACCTGAGTGGTGGCGAAAAAATGAAACTCTCTATGTTGTTGGTAAGCCATATAGCTGACGGACCATTACTGCTATTAGATGAACCTGATAACCACTTAGATATAGAATCAAAGCAACGTTTAGCCACAGCACTAAATCAGTATAAGGGGGCTTTCATACTAGTGAGTCACGATGCTTTTTTTATTGACGCTGTTGGAATAAACAAAGTGCTGACTTTCTATAATCTCTAGGGTTTTGACCAAATTTGTGCCTAAAACACTTAGAAAAATAATTGCTGTCAGTGTAACCGGCGTTGTCGGCTATCTGTTGGATCGAAAGTTCAGGGGAGCCCAATAAGTTATCGTACGCAAATTGTAACCGTTTATCTTTTAGGTATTGATTTGGTGATGTTTGCAGGTAATCGCGAAATAATCGTTCTAACTGTCGAACGCTTACAAAAGAGGCGGCGGCGACCTGAAGTGTCCGTAAGTCGTCGCGACGATAATGCTCTTCAAGGTATACCAATGCTCTACTCAATATCATGGTAGAGCGATTCATTTGTATGTCATCACCTTGATAGAAGCGGGCGAGAATGATGATAAGTTGTTGAAGCTGGGCATTCAACATCGTCTCGAACCCGCTTGGTGCTTGGCGGTACTCTTCATCAATGGCTAGCACCAATTTTTCTACCTCAGCGTACTGATGAAGGCTTAGGTTAAGTTTGGCTGTGTAGTCGGCTTTTTGTCGCGCTAACGGTTCAATGTTGAACAACGCTTGGTAGCCAGGTAGTAATTTAAGCGCAGATGTCTCGAAAAGAGGTGACTGAGATTCAAACATAAGGTTAATTAGTATCAACTCATCTACATCACTAAAGCCATGTTCCACCTGACCATTTATAACGAACACGTCCCCTTGGGATAGCGGGTAATGATAATCAGCCACCGTATGCGTGGCCGTTCCTTTCACGACAATAAAAAGCTCTGAAAAATCGTGGCTGTGCGTAGGAAAATCATCGCAATGCTTTCCATGAGTAACCGCAAATTTCAGATGTGGATATTTTAAGTGTGTGTCTAGTGTGTAAATTAAACTCATGTCGTAATATTCCTTAAATATGTCGTCATATTAGCAGAAAAATACTTGTTATGGTCATATTATAAAGAGAGTAAAAGTGACGAATACTAAGCTGAATAAGTTTGTGACCAATGTAAATGTTCTTCCGAGGACGACTCAAAAGCTTAGCGATGGCTTTGTTTGATAAAGACCCGCCCATTAAAGTCCGCCCATTACGTTCATATTGTTGATCAGTTAATTGTCTAGATTGGCATGATTTATTGTTGTTAATTGTTAGGAAAATACCATGACATCTGAGTTTATTACCCCGTACTTTTCAGATTGGCCGCAGATTCAATCCAGCATTACCAAAGATGAGGCGATCGAATCTGAGGTCCGACGAATAGTGACATTAATGACACTCGAAGAAAAAGTTGGCCAGATGATTCAACCGGATATCCGTGGTATTTCCGTTGAAGAAGCGACGACCTATAAAATTGGTTCCATATTAAATGGCGGTGGTGCATGGCCAAATAATGACAAACATGCGACGGCATTAGATTGGGCGAGCAAATCTGATGAGTATTGGTTTGCAGTAGAAACCGCGTTTGAAGATCGCCCTTTCCGCATTCCCTTCATGTGGGCAACGGATGCAGTACATGGCCACAATAATGTATTTGGTGCCACAGTCTTTCCTCATAACATTGGGTTAGGTTGCGCGCGCTCTCCTGAATTGGTCAAGAAAATTGGGCGCATTACCGCCATTGAGATTGCCGCCACAGGTTTAGATTGGACATTTGCCCCTACGGTTGCCACGCCGAGAGATCTGCGCTGGGGTAGAGTGTATGAAGGGTACTCGGAGGATCCAGAGATCGTTTATAACTACGCCGCCAAGATGGTCGAGGGGTTGCAAGGTACAGCGGAAGACCTAAAAGGCGATAAGCATGTTATCTCAAACGTAAAACACTGGGTGGGTGATGGTGGTACGTTAGTCGGCGTTGATCGAGGGGTCAATAATTACAGCGAAGACCTTCTGCGCAATATCCATGCTATGGGTTACTTCAGTGGGCTAAATGCGGGTGCGCAAGTGGTGATGTCTTCTTTTAATAGCTGGGACAACCCTAACAACTACGATCTAGCACCGGAAATAGAAGGGACATACAATCTTAAAATTCATGGCAGTAAGTATCTGCTTACCAATGTTTTAAAAGAGAAGATGGGATTTGATGGTTTGGTCGTTACCGATTGGCATGGTCACTCGGAGGTAAGTAAATGCACGGATGATGACGCCAGTTATGCGATCAATGCTGGTAACGATATTCTAATGATTCCCGTGCACAAGCACTGGTTGAATGTGTATCAAAAAACGGTTGAAGACGTCAACTGTGGCCTCATTGCTTTATCTCGAATTGACGATGCAGTTACTCGTATTCTTAGGGTGAAAATGCGTGCTGGGCTGTGGGACAAACCACAGCCAACCAAACGGGTTTATGCAGGGAATCAAAACTTACTCGGGGCAGAAGAACACAGAGAAGTTGCACGAGAAGCGGTACGAAAATCACTGGTTCTATTAAAAAATAACAATGCTATTTTACCGTTAAAAAGAGATCAAACGGTTTTACTAACGGGAAGTGCGGCGGATGATCTACAAAAACAATCGGGCGGGTGGAACTTAACATGGCAGGGGGACGAAAATACGCTTGCGGACTTCCCAGGAGCCACTACCGTTAAGATGGCTTTAGAGGGAGAACTTGGTCTAGATAAGGTGATTTTTGACCCTAAGTTAACCTCAAATTTCACCAAAGGTGATGTTGCTATCGTCGTATTTGGTGAAGACCCTTATGCTGAAATGATGGGGGATATAAAAGAATGGCAAACACTAGAATTTGCAGCATTAAAAAGAAGCTATAAAGCTGACTTGGAGATAATCCAAAAGTTACACCAAGCGGGTGTAAAAGTTATCTCAATCTTTTTTAGTGGCAGACCGTTATACGTGAATGAAGAGATATCAAAATCGCAAGCCTTTGTCGCCGCGTTTTTGCCGGGAAGCGAGGGCAAAGGGATCACGGATGTTTTACTTGCCAACGAAGCCGGTGAGAAACAGGTTGATTTTGTTGGTAGATTGTCATTTAGTTGGCCAAACAAAAAACGCAGTACCCGTGTTCACAGAAAGCCAGCACATATTCCAGATTATCGGGTGCCCGCATACGAGCAAGACCCGAGTGGTGAACATGCCCCGTTGTTTGATTATGGCTATGGTCTTTGTTATGGCGATGAATTGCAGTCGAGATATCTCGATAACTTGCCATTGGATATTGAACTTAACGAGGCAGAAACGATTGCCGAACATGCAACTCATATGTTTGGTGTTAAAGCCACAGTTGGTGACTATCAACTGAAAATATCAGATTCATTGCATCCAATTGGAATCGACGTTTCTCGTAACAACGCGATGCAGTTAACGGATATCAGTACTTCTCCGTTCAACTATCAGCAGCAACAAGATGCGGTGCGGGTCGAATTTAATCGGTCTCTTGCGTCTATTTACCTGCAAACCAGTGATGGAAGTGCGGAAGACCTGTCTGGTTATGATAATGACAGCGGGGAAATATGCTTTGATATTAATGTCGAGAAGGCATCTAGTATGCCGGTTTATTTGGCATTACAAATGTTCATGGACCGTGGTGAGATGGAACAACTTTCGCGCGTCGACATATCTGACCAATTGCCCAATGTAAATGAAGGCTTTCTGACGGTATCGATACCTTGCCATCAGTTTTGCAGTGCTGGCCTTGATCTTCGTTATATCGATACCCCGTTTATGTTATTCACAGAAGGTGAATTGATCGCTGTTGTTGCCAATATTCGTTGGGATATTTAGCCTAAACGGTCATATTGATCGGGGATTGATATGTTACTTGTCCGTTTAGTGAGTAGACGGCGTACAAAAGCGCACTATTTGAGTGCGCTTTTTAGTTTCTGCTAAAAAAAGAAAAATAATATTATCGTCTAAAATGTGAGATTCAGGATAATTATCCACTATTTCTCCGTTTTTAAGTTCAGAATTAATGACCAAGATTTAAAAACGCTCAAAAAATGAACAGCTTAGTGAGTATTATATGGTGGATGCTAATTATCAAGTAACTCAATAAACTAGTTATTCATCAAAAAGTAGTTATTTCATCTGATTTGACGCCTGATGTATCGCATTCTATGGTTAATTATTACCTCAACCTATAAGGAAACCGCGCATGAAAAGAAACAGTAAAACCTACCGATTTCAGCTGATCAAAGATACGGCCGAAAGGCATCAGCGATCTAATAGCGCGGATCCTATGGTTAGGCATATTGGGCATATGCTCTCTGAACAACCAGATTTAGAAGAAAATCTAATTTCGCACCATGATTTTGCCGGCCATCACTACGATCAGAGTATTGATGGTTGGGTTAGCGATAGATGGTCTTAGTGATTGTTTGTTGTGTCGTTAATAAAATCAGAAAGCTAATCTACTGAGTTTCCTACGCTTTGTTGGAAACTCAGTCATAAACACAATACGGACCTATTCTTTTCATTACTTGTTTCCAATTTTCTAACTAAACCACTCATTCATTGATGAAATGAAAATGGTTGTTTATGCCCCTAATTATTGATCCTAAGTTATCCCAACAGCGTATAGCGTTAATTACAGGTAAGGAAAGGAAACCCTATGAAGTGGATTTTGGTCATTCTTTCGTTGATATGTCCATTTGGTGCTGCAGCTGAAATTGAAAAGTTTGTTCGCTACCAGCACGAAGAACAGGTGCAATACGGACAATTAGTCGGCGATAACATCCACCCTATTGTTGGCGACCTCTTTGACAACTTCATTGTGTCGAAAAGTTGGCTTCCATTACGTTCTGTTCAATTGCTCATTCCTACTCAACCTGAAAAGGTTTTTGCGGTTGGAATGAACTTCGCCAGTCATATGTCTTCACCATCGAATCAACCACCCCCATTATTTCTAAAGCTTCCATCTTCCTTATTGCTGTCAGGTGAAGATGTTTATGTTCCGAAAGATGCAAAGAACGTTCATTTCGAGGGTGAACTCGTCATTGTTATAGGTAAAGAGGCTAAAAATATTACCGAACGTCAGGCCAAAGATGTGGTCTTCGGTGTATTAGCCGGAAATGACTTAACCGAACGGAGTTGGCAAGGTCGTGATCTGGAGTGGATAAGAGCAAAAGCGGCGGATGGGTTTGGTCCGGTATCCAGTGCCATCACTCGCGGCATTGATTATCAAAATGTACTTTTAACCACACGTTTGAACGGAGACGTTGTTCAACAGGAAAACACAGGTTCTATGATTCACAGTGTTGATAAAGTTGTCAGTTACTTAAGCAGTTACTTCACATTGAAGCCTGGTGATCTTATTTTTATGGGTACTCCGGGTAAAACCAAAGCACTTGCTGATAACGATATCGTTTCCGTCACGATAGAGGGCGTTGGGGAAGTTAAAAACCACATTCGGTTTTGAGTTTTTGGCTAAGGAAAGCTCGTAATCGACAGAGCTTGAAATGGGAAAAGGTACATTTTGGTTCTTTTTAGCCGTCGTTCATCCGTACGATAAGGTATTGATATATTTTATTTTTTCTTAAGTCACGTTAGAGCTAACAGTCTATTTTATGTCTGTTTACATTTTAAATTCTTTACTAAAAATAAGGAATTAGGTTTGATTTCTCAATTGTTGACTGAAAACTGTCTTTAATTTGAGACAAAAAGGGCGTTTATAGCGATTTGAGGGCTAGAAAGGAACAAAAGGACGTTTTCATTACAGGTGAATGTTAACAATGTGTTCTACTATTGTTATTGGTAATTTTATTTATAGTAAATAAGAATAAGTCCTTACACAGATATGATGTCGAGCTCTAAGAACCCGCGGTTCGAACGCGTATTTTAGGTAAGCCTAAATAGAATTTGTTTATTACAAGGTTACACATGGACGTAATGAAAAAACAACTCATAACTATAAAACACAGTGTACTGATGCTTGGGCTAACACCATTTTGTCTACAGGCAGAAAATTTGTTGCAGGTTTATCAACAAGCGTTGGAAAATGATCCCGTGTATCGTGCGGGGATATATCAACATCAAGCCGATATTGAAATCTACGATCAGGCGATGGCAGTTTTGCTACCGACCATAAAATTTGATGCAAGCCGAACAGAAACCAAACAAGAAATTGTCAGTTCTGACAATACAGTTTACAACAAAGGCAGCACCTCTTATCCCACCGACGAACTTAGTCTTTCTCTTACTCAATCTTTATATAGCTACAGCAATTGGGCTTATTTTAAGCAAGCCAAAGAAGACGTTAAACGCGTTGCTGCTGAGCTAGAAGATGTGAAGCAAGAGTTGCTAATGCGCGTCGCAGATGCCTATTTTAATGTTCTTAAAAAGCGAGATAACTACCTTGGTATTCATGCCGAAGTAACCGCCCTTGAAAAACATTTTGAATTGGTTGAATTGCAGGTCCGAAATGGTTTAGCTCGAACCACGGATTTGCTCGACTCTGAAGCGCGCTTTCTGCAAGCACAAGCCCGCGAAATTGAAATCAGTAACAACCTGCAAGATGCACTGCAAGGCATCCATGAGATCACAGGTTCATTACCTCGTTCATTGGTCACGTTAGGCGATGAAATGGAGATGGCAGAACCTGACCCTTATCAGGTAGAAGCATGGCTGGAAAATGCTCAGAAGAATAATCCCATGATTCTCGCGAAAAGAGGCGCGCTCGCGTCAGCACGACAAGAGATTCGACGTCAACAAGGTGGTCACTATCCGACCTTCGATTTTGTATTCACACAGAATAACAGTGAAACAGATGGTTCGTTATTTGGTGGCGGCAGCGAAGTGGATACCCAAACTTTTTTAGTGCAGATGACGTTACCGCTGTATGCCGGTGGTGCAGTTTCTTCCAAGGTGCGCGAAACGGAAAGTCTATACAACAAGTCCAAAGATGACCTTGAACTGTCATGGCGTGAAACCAATCGTGAAACGCGATCGGCATTCACCGGTGTAACAAGTGCGATAAGCAAAGTAAATGCGTTGAAAAAATCGGTTGAAGCCTATGATTTGGCGGTTGATGTGAAACAGCAATCATTTGAATCGGGTGTCACTTCCAGTGTCACGGTACTAGATGCGGTAAGAGACCTGTTTATTGCTCGTACCGAATATTCAGCGGCTCGATATGATTATTTACTAAATAACCTACGCTTAAAGAGAGCAGTGGGTACGCTTAACGAGTTGGATATGCAGCAGATAAACTCAGCACTGCTTGGAGAAGATGTGTCAACGGATATAAATGCTATGGAGGAAACGTTAGGAAGTGAGTCATTAGCATTACGTTAAAAATAGATTTTAAAAAACTGTATTCCAAAAGACAGAGCTTAAAGAAAACAGTACTCAGGGACTAGAAAAATAGTCGTATTAAAACAAAGAGATCAGGAGTTCGAAGTGGCTACACAACTATTAATTTATGGACAAGTAGAAGCAGTAAACAAGCAGCGTCACCTAGATTGGTCAATTAAAGCTGAAAGTCATTATGGTTTCGCTAAACAAGTTAACTCAGTACCGTTAATGGCGGTTGAATTTCCAAGTGCAGCAGAAGATTATTCGATTGTATTTGCAGGGGAAGGTGACGACTTATTACCGGTTGTTATCATGGGTGTACGTCAAGACGAAAACCTATATATCGATGACAAGGGCGATTGGACAGCGAGCTATATTCCAGCATTTGTTCGCCGTTATCCTTTTGTTTTTGCAAGTACTGATGCAGGAAAAACCCTAACGCTCTGTTTAGACGAAGAGTATACGGGATGCAATCAAGAAGGACGTGGTGAACGTCTATTTGATGCCGATGGCGAGCAAACACATTACCTCGGTAAAGTCCTCGATTTTCTACAGGATTACCAAACGCACTATCAGCGCACACAAGCTTTTTGTAAAAAACTTAATGAGCTTGAACTATTCGAAGACATGGGGGCGAAATTTACCCTACCGAACGGCGAAGAGCGTACTTTGACTGGTTTTAAAGTGATCAGCAAAGAAAAGCTAAAAGCGTTACCTCAAGATGAGTTAATGGCGCTGATGGCGAACGACGGGTTAGAGCTTATCTATACCCATCTCCATTCAATGCGAAATCTAAACAAAGTTTTACAGCGTTTGCCAAAAGAAAAGAATGATGCAGAGCAGGCAACAACGGTAGAGATAGAAGAAAGTGTGGAAGTTCATTAATACGCGCTTGGTTCGATCAAGTTTACGCCAAGCAATGAGTACTTACGCTTAAAGCAAATACCGCACAGCTGTAAAGCTGTGCAATTTGTTTTATGCAGGTAGGCGGAATTATACGTTTTAAGGGGCTTTCTACGTGCCAGAAAGTCACATACAGGGTTACAGTTATGGATAATCAACACCTGAGCAGAAGTCGAATTTATAGTGGCTCTCGCAAGAATAAGTTCGCAAAAGGACGCCTACCTCAGTTGAGCCGTTTATTTGAAGGAATAAATAAAGCGGTTAAACCAGCGCAAGATGACTCAGCTAAACTGCATCTAAACACGTTTGCCTTAGAGCAACTTGAACCACGTCTATTATTGTCGGCTGATCCATTAGCGGTACTGGTCGCGGACGCAAATGTGACGCTTCAAGTCATAGAAAATGCGGCGAATGAACAGTATATACAGTTAATCAATAATGACGTAAATGGCACACTATTGGGTGAGCGTAAGCTCTCTGACATCGCAGCAGACAGTATTATCACCGTGACGGGCACGAGCGGTGATGAAACTCTGACGATAGACCAATCTTTTCTTGATCTCGGTGAACGTCAATTCGTTCTTCAATTTGATGGCGCTGGCGGTACCGATAAAGTAGCAACAGGTACTGACGTTACAGAGAGTACTTGGCAAATCAGCGGGGAGAACTCTGGGTCGATGGGGACGAATGGGATCGTTGATTTCCTAAATATTGAAGAGCTTGAGGTAACAAGCAGTAGCGATTCTCAACATGTCCTTTCCGCAATTAACGACAGCTTCAATTGGAAAATAGGTGCTCAGGGTGAAGGCGTGTTATCCACGTTGGAAGACGTTGCAGGTTCTATATTAAAACAAGCAACAGACGTAGAGGTCTCTTTTAGTGGTTTCGATACAATAAGTGGTAGTGGCACGGATTACCTCGATTATAGTGATTATACAAGCGGAGTTTCCGTTGATTTAGAAAATGAAACCACAACCGGTTTTGATAGTGTAACGGGCATCAGTACTTTAATTGGTTCTACAGAGTATGCCGATACCTTTATTGGTGACAGTAACGATAATCTGTTTGTTGTTGATTTTATAGACGATATTGCGAGTAGCGATGGGTCTACAGACAGCGTTGATGGGAATGGTGGTTTTGATAGTGTCCTTTATCGTGACATGGGGACGACTGGAACAGATATACAAGCCTCTGTTGTTACCGCGGGTTCCGATTATCAACTGACGCATGGTAACTGGAACAACACGGATAGTCTCTTCACCGCAACAAGCATTACGCTACCCGATACCACAACAACGGATCTTGCGATCAGCTTAGTGGATGTTGATTTACTCGCAGCGAAAGGTGGCTCGGGTGATAACTACTTTGATTTCTCTAGCGCGGATGTATCGGCTCACTTAGACGGTGGTGCGGGTGCCGATATCCTACTTGGTGGTCTTAAAGACGATATCCTTATTGGCGGCGCTGGCGCGGATAGCCTAACTGGTGGTGATGGCAGTGATGAGGTTATCGAAGTTCGAGCGGAAAACTTCGAATTAACCACGAACAAGCTTCGTATTGGTTCAAGTGGCGAAGAAGACATCTTGTTAGAGGTAGAAAGTGTATACCTTAGAGCGACATCAGAAGATGGCCTAGGCAGAACATTAAATGCTGCGAATGCAGATGATTATCACATTACGTTACAAGGTACGGATTTCGACGATACTATAACGGCTTCTGCTTATGGGGATACGTTAATAGGTGGTCTTGGTGCCGATACGATAACATCGGGTTCCGGAGTCGATACGGTTAAAGAACGTTTTGCGGGACGTGCAACTATCGCTCTACCTGGAAGTGACTATGAACTCGACTTATCTCAAGGCACCAATGAAAGGTGGCTCTTAGATGTCCCAACAATAACGACGGATAGTGGGTATAAACTCACCATAACGGACACCTTCGGCGACAATATTACTGATGAGATTTCGTGGGATGCGGATGCACGAGATGTCTCTCGCGCGATCGAAAAAGCATTGAATTTGAACTACGGTCAAATGACCGTAACGCAAGACGGCACGGTTTGGCAGATAGAGTTCACTGGCCTTTATTCAAGTCAACAGGTAGCAACTAACATTGTGGCCGAACATGGTGTTTCGGCTTCTATTGATCAACAAGGTAGCAATATTGTTGATACCCTCATTGGCTTTGATGCCAGTGATATTATTTCGATTTCAGGTAGTGAAACAGCGGATATTGTCGATCTTACTGCCTTTGTTGGTCAGTCTGTCATATACACTTATGGTGGAAGCGACGTCATCCGAGGTGCACAAGGCCGTAATGTCATTGATGCAGGCGACGGCAGCGATACGGTATATGTCAGTGGCAGTACTAACGATACCGTGATAGGTGGTCGTGGCGAAGATATTATCATCGCTGATTTTAGCAGCAATGCGGCATTGGATTATAATTTTGATTTGAACAACGATCAGTTAGCGATCTCTGATGTCACTGACACCGCCGCGGTTGTGCAATTGTCACTGATCTCTTTAACTGGATTTGAATCGTCATCACTTACTGGTGGTGCGCAAGCTGACACTTTCGATGCGAGCGGTTTCTACGGTGTATCTGCAACGACTAGCTTGAGTTTGATTGAAGGTTGGGATGACGTCATTGAAACCACGTTACGTATAACCCTCGATGATATTGATAGCACCATCTTTGATATAGATGTGGCCACTTCAACAACCCTCGATGAACTGATTGCATTAATTAACGCCGCAGATGATAGAGAAACAGACGCGCTTAGCGCAAGTTATAATCAGGCTTCAGGTAACATATCGCTGTCAGGGCTGAGCTATTTGGGTGTTGCTGGGATCGACCTTTCGTTGCTTGATGTTCTAGGGCTATCTCAAGGAAGCGTTGCGGGTTCTGTTGTTACGGGAATGAGCCTGAGTTTGCTGGCTTCGATGCAAATAACAACCCAAAAAGGTAATGGGGGTAGCGACACCTTTATTGGTTCTGCGGGTATCGATTTCTTTGATATTGATGTCGATGATGTCTCGGTCTCCGGTGGGACAGGGTTTGATACCATCTCAGCTACAACGACTTCAACCTACACTCAGTTTGAATTACTTGATGATGAATTGGTCTGGAAGGGGATCGACCCTGCGGATTCTGCGTTAACTATTTCGACTTCAGTCGATTTAGACGGAGTGGAAAAAGCATCATTAGTCGCGGGCACGGGTGCCACATTATTAGACGCCCACGCCAGCAGTATGGATGTCATTCTAGACGCCGCATCGACCAATGCGATGCTAATTGGCAGTTCAGACAATAATGAGTTCCGCATTGATATTAGCGGACGTACGGATACCAGTACTGAAAAAGTAAAGATAACAGTGGATGGTACGGCGGCGACAAACGATGTCGTCTTCTACGGTGGTAGCGAAACGTTTGATACAACGGATTTTGATTGGGTTACGATTACTGGCGGTGACTTTTCGTTGGTTAGTGAAAGTAGCGGTGACCTCAATATTATCAATAATACTTCCGTTGTTGGACAAGATATAGAATTCCGTTCAAAAGGTGGAACGATTACTGTTACCGCTTCCTTGAGTACTGACAGCCTAACGGGATCGGCTGGTAGCATTACCTTTGACGCGAGACATATCATTATTGATGATGGCGCGACGATTTCTGCTCAAGGTTCGTCACTGACAAATAGTGGCGACATAACGCTTAATGCTTACGATAAACGCAATGATATCGTTGGGCTTGGTTTTTATAATTTAGATCAGCTTAGCGCATCAATAACGGTTAACTCTGCCACGATACAGGGCAAAGATATAATACTGTCTGCGCGGGCAGAATCTACTCGAGGCGGATTACCTATCGGTTATAGCGGTGGGCAGATGACCGTTAACTCCGAGAAGCTTAAAACTGAACTAGAGAGTCAAAGCCTTATCGCAGGCTATTCACGTACAGAAGTAGACTCAACGATTCTTATTTCAGAGAACGCGATTCTCGATGGAAACAACATAACACTTAAAGCACACTCAATTGGTCGAGTGGCTTCATCACCTATCTCTGGTGGATTAGCGATCGCGATAGGCAGTCTGAAATCGACAGCGAATGTTGATATCAAAGGAACAATATTGGCGAAAGGCGACGTGAGTCTTGCTAGCCAAACAGAGAACTATTTGAATGTATCAGCTGAACCACTTGCTGACATAGAAGGCCTTTCTGCGAGTGTCGCAGTGGGTTTATTGGATTCAAACTCGATAGTACTGGTTGATCATACCGCGAATATTGTAACCGACGGTGATCTCGATGTTAACGCGAGCACATTTGATTTCACCTATGTTGAAGCATTAAGTGACGCAGGTGGGGAAGGTAAATTAGCCGCAAGTGTTGCAATTCATATTGAAACCGGAGAAACAGTCGCCACATTAGCGGGAACCATTCTAGCGAAAGGCAATGTAAGTGTTGATGCGACCCAAGCTCAAGCAAACATAAAAGGGAACTCAGGAACTAAAGCTGAAGCGATAGTGGACCGAACGGTCACGATCGTCGACAAATATGTTGATAAGTATAAAAATCAACTCGATAATTCAAAAACCTACAGAAAATTCGTCCCATTTGCGGACACCGCGTTGAAAAACGATAATGCCATCGCCCCGACTAAATTTACGGCGGGTATTGCACTGGTTTACGCCGACGACACGAACAGAGTTAAATCTCTGATTGGACAGGAAGGACAGGTTAGTGACATTCAGGTGGGCGGGACACTACAACAACATGCGACAGTAGATACTCGTTTACTTACTGAAGTGAATTCCGTTTCAAGTACCCCATCTCAATTGTCTCAAGCATTGGGTTCTGCTGGAACCTCAGGGGCATTCAAACAGGTGCCATTTGGTGCCGCTGTTTCCGTTACTATCGCGAGCCTAAATAATGACGCGAAGGCCTATATGCAGGGGCTTACTCAGGTTGATGTATTAGACAAAATCACCCTTGATGCTCAGGCACAAAACCTGACAGGGTTGATCAGTTCTGATACCACTTTCAAATATGTCAAACCGACACTTATAACGAATGCGATGATCAATACCGACTACGCTATCAAGAAAGGCGATCTCATTCGTTTTGAAGGCACTCTAGAAAAAGGGAATTACGATTGGCTACAAACTGGAACCGCACTGAAACCGAGTACCGGTTTCTTAGGCGCCGTCTACAAATATTTAGGCGACGATATTAATGATCTGCGGATGAATACGGCAGATTTTAGTGACGTAACGTTGTGGGAAAAATTAGGCAATAAATACAACAGCATCCCCAATCAATTGTTTGGTGGTGATTCGAATGTTTATCTTGTCGATAATTCGGTTAAATCCACCGCCGCTGGCGCAAAAGTTTCTCTATCGCTTAACTTCGCTTTATTCGATTCAACGCAATCTTCTGATGCGAGAATTAAAGGTCAGGTACAGGTTAATCAACGTGCCGATTTGGAAAATAGTTTTGAAACGTTAACAGATCCAGAAGCGAATATCGCGGCGCAAACGATACTTGATAGCGGATTGGTACTGAGTGCACGTGATATCGATATGACCTCTAAAACGGTCAATAAATCGTTTGATTATATAGGTAATGCCACGTCCACTTCTTCTGGTCTTCCGCTGATCGAAAAACTGAATAAAGCCAAAGGTGCAACAGACGCCCTAAATGGGGTTGGTGCAAGCGTTTATATAAATAATGTCACCATGAATAGCCTTGCGGTTATTGAAGATGGCGCTCATGTTTATGCGGATAAATTAGGTGTTAAGTCTGATAACGAACTATTTGCTATTGGGCTTGGTTACGCGAGTGGTTCCGGCAATGGAACATTAGGTGTTGCTGGTCTTTATATGGGCTACAACCTAAATAGCACATCAGTTGCGCAGATTCAATCAGACGCGACTATCGATGTCGGTACGCGTTTAGGTAACGTAGTATCGGAAGAGAGATTGAGCGTTGTTGCTAATAACCAGGTTGATCTTATAGCGGTGGCCGGAGCGGTAGCATCAGGAGGCGCTATTGGCGTTGGTGGTTCGGTAATAGTGACTGACGTGACCAAACAGACGCTAGCGCTCATCGGAACACAAGGTGACAATGTCACTATTGCAGGTAATGTTAACGTTAATGGTGATGCACGAGTTGAAGCCGATAGTGATGGCGTTATTATTGGTGCGGCTGTAAGTGCCGCTTCCGCAACAGGTAAAGTTACCCCATCAGGCCAAACAGAACCTCCAGTTGAAAATAGCTCATACGGTATAAGTATCTCTGGCGCGTTCATCTTTAATACCATTAATAGTACGACGTCATCTGGTCTATATAACATCGCCAGTTTTAATGCGGACACGCTTAAACTGTCAGCAAACGAGCGAAGCGGTGTTTATGCCTTCCCTATCGCTTATGCAAGCTCCTCGGCGCAAAAATTTGCGCTAGCTGCGGCCGGGATCGGTCTTAGAAATGACGCCACCTTTATAGTCAGTGCTGGTATTTCAAGGGCAACGACTGTAACGCTTGACCAATTAACGGTCGAGGCGATAAACAGCAGCACCGTTGTGACAGTGTCGGCGGCCGTTGCTATGTCGGGGTTAGCAGAAACCTCGGCTGGTACCACGAGTAGTATTGCGCTTGCAGGTAATGTGTCGATTAATAACGTCACATCGGACGTGGATGCGTTCTTGATAGATGTTGCAGACATACAGGTTGCCGGTAAAAATGACGATGGCTTTGCGGTTGATATTGAAGCGAAAGATAAGTCAGAGATTTATGCGGTTGCGTTAGGTGTTGCGTATGCGGGAAATGGCGCTGTTGGCGTGACTTACGCAGAAAATAACATCAATAGCAATATTGATGCGCTTATCAGCAATACCGATCTGACGAGTGCCACAGGGAAGGTCAGTCATCAGGCAAATAGCAACGCAGATATTGTCTCCATTGCTCTAGGTGCGGCGGTGACCAAAGAAACCTCTCCAGGTTTCGATAGCAAGCTTGGTATTTCAGTTGCCGCTGCTATAAGCATGAATAAGGTTCGCATGAACACGCGAGCTAAGATAGAAAACAACAGCACCATTACACTGCCCACTCATGATTTGGATACATCGCGCTTGGATGTAAAAGCCAACAATGATACGGATATTGTCGGCGTTGTTGTTGCCGCTTCCGTTGGTATACAGAGTGGCGGAACCAATACGATTTCATTCACTGGCGCTGGCGCGAGTGTCACCAATGAAGTGTATGGCGATACCGAAGCGAAGATTGATGGCTCTACTGTTAATCAAACATCGACAACGGCAGGTAAATCGTCGGGCGCGATTGGTACCTTTGTTCAAGCCGATGCAACGGGAGATATCGTTGCTACGGTTGTTTCCGCAAGTGTCGCTTACGCGAGTTCCACAACTGGCACTGGTGTTTCTGGTTCTATCGGTGTCGCGTTAGCAGAGAATAATATTGGCGGAGACCCAGACAACAGCAACAAGGCAAATACCGTTAGTGCTCTGATTAATAACTCAGATATCAATATCAGTGGGGTGGTGAATACCC
The DNA here is from genome assembly GCF_015594925.2 of Vibrio sp. VB16. Lineage (NCBI taxonomy): Bacteria > Pseudomonadati > Pseudomonadota > Gammaproteobacteria > Vibrionales > Vibrionaceae > Vibrio > Vibrio sp. VB16. The sequence goes on along the minus strand of NZ_CP087591.1, from coordinate 112,751 downwards.
ATGCTGAAAGTGCGCAGGACATATCGTCAACGGTGGTTGCGGCTTCAGTTGCAATCGCACAATCCACCTCAGGTAGTGCCGGATCATTGAGTGGAGTTGGTGCATCGACTGAAAATAATATTGTCGTTAATGTCAGCTCAGGCATCACAGCGAATGTTGCGAACAAGTCTATTTTAGCCGATTCATTAAGTGTCGTAGCAAAAGATAAATCAGTCATCAGTACTTCGGTGGTCGGTGCGTCTGTGGCTGGTGCGTATTCGCCATCGTCATCCGCTGGCACATTAAGTATCGGAGTTTCACTCGCTGAAAATAATGTAACAACCAACGTCTCCGCTCTTGTTAGCGGTGTATCTGTTGGTTCACAAGCTCGCCGTATTGGCGCGGTGAATTTAGTCGCAGGTTCAGAGGCAGCGATAACGGCAACCTCAGTTGCGGCATCTATAGCGGCAAGCTACAGCACATCAGGTTCCATTTCGATCAGTGGTGGTGGTGCAAATTCTATCAACACAGTTAAAGGTTCCACATCCGCGAAAATTAAAGACAGCACCATTCACAGTGATTCTTCTGTGGGCGTGACGGCAACAAATATTTCAACAGTCGATGCCACGGTTGTGGCTATCGCGGTTGCTGGTGCGGGCGGTAATGGCGGTGGTGTGGGTCTATCTATTGGCGCTGCTGTTGCAGAGAATAGTATTGGGTCGAGTGGTGCACGTGTATTGATTAATGCTTCTATTGAAGACTCTTCGGTCGATACAACGTCAACCATTACCTTGTTAGCCGATGCAGGGATGACTATTAATGCCGGTGTAGGTGCCGGGTCGCTTGCTATAGCGGGTGGTTCTGGCGGTGGTCTTGCCGGTGCGGGTTCGGGTGTCAGTGCAACCAATGATATCTATTCGTCAGTAGATAGTTTTATCGACAATTCAACTGGCTCGACACAACAGATCCAGGCCAGTTTGCTGACCATGACGGCAAATAGTGCTTCGACAATTACCGCGGATGCTGGAGCCGCGTCTCTAGCCGCCGGTTTTGGTTCTGGTGGAGGGATTACGGGCTCAATTGGTGTGGCGTTAGCGCGCAATACGATTGACAGTAATAACAATGCATATGCTAAGAATTCGACGTTGGAATTGGGCAGTTCGACGCTTGATATCAACAGCACAACGAACAACACCATTACTGCAATATCAGTGGCGGCATCAATAGGTATTGCTGTTGGTAGTGGTGGTGGGATTTCATTGTCAGGTGCTGGTGCAGATTCAAATAATCAGATTTTTGGAGATACCTCAGCGTATCTAGACGGCGTTAATCTGCTTAATGTTGGCGGTATCGATGCTGATGCAACCAACACTTCTACAATAACCGCAACGGTTGTTGCGGTTGCCGTTTCCGGAGCGGGTGGGTCTGGCGGTGGAGCTGGTCTCGCTATTGGTGCTGCCGTATCTGCAAATGATATTGGTTCATCTAGTGACCGATTGATGGTGAAAAGCTATGTGGAAAACAGCGCGATAAACGCAACGGGTGCTATTGTTCTAACCACACTAGGTAACTTGACTATTACCGCGGGTGTTGGTGCTGGCGGTGTCGCGATTGCAGGGGGAAGCGGTGGCGGTCTGGCTGGCGCAGGAAGTGGTGTAAATACGACGAACAAGGTTTATGCTGATGTCGAAAGTTACATCGATAATCTAGCTAACGTCAGCAAAACGATTACGGCATCGAATATTACTTTAAATTCTTCCAATACGTCGACTATTACAGCGGATGCCGGAGCGGCCTCACTTGGCGCTAGCTTTGGTGCTGGTGGTGGTGTATCGGTAACAATAGGTGTGGCGTTAGCAAGAAACACGATTGATGTGGATACTAAATCTTATATCGCGAATGCCGATGCAGTGAATACAGGGACAGGCGCCGTTGATCTCAACGCGACAACAAATAGCACGATTACTGCGACGTCTGTTGCTGCGTCATTAGCTATTGCTGTAGGAGCAGGAGGAGGCGCTTCGATTTCAGGTGCGGGCGCTGATTCAAACAATATAATCAAAGGTGAAACAGCGGCTTATCTTGACGGTGTTTCTCTTGTCAACGTCGGGGATGTGGATGCAGATGCGAGCAATACATCGACGATCACAGCAACAGTGGCAGCCGTTGCTGCTTCTGGAGCTGGTGGGGCAGGTGGCGGTGTGGGGCTTGCAATTGGTGCATCAGTTTCAGCCAATGATATTGGCGAACCAACCGATCGTTTAGCGGTAAAAAGCTACGTTAAAGACAGTGCGATTAATGCAACAGGGGCCGTTAGGTTAACGACCGTTGGCAACCTAACTATTAACGCAGGTGTTGGTGCCGGTGGTGCTGCGATTTCTGGTGGGGCTGGAGGCGGAATTTCTGGTGCTGGTAGTGGTGTTAACACGACAAATACCATGTATGCCGATGTAGCAAGTTTTATTGATAACCAAAACGGCATGAATAAAGCGATAACCGCATCGAGCCTTGTTTTGAACTCGTCGAATACGTCGAAGATTACAGCCGATGCGGGAGCAGCGTCTTTAGGTGGTAGTTTTGGTGCAGGTGGCGGTGTTTCAGTTACTATTGGTGTCGCGCTCGCGCGCAACACGATTGACGTGGATACCAAGTCTTATATTGCTAACGCAAACTCGGTTAGCACAGGTACCGGCATCGTAGACCTTGATGCGGTGACCAACAATACGATTACCGCGACCTCCATTGCTGCTTCATTAGCGCTTGCTGGTGGTGCAGGCGGCGGGGCCTCGATTTCAGGCGCGGGTGCAGATTCAAACAATATCATTAGAGGTGAAACAGCAACGTATCTGGACAATGTGTCCCTACTGAATGTGGGCACTGTTGATGCGGATGCAAGTAACACCTCTACAATAACCGCTACAGTTGCCGCTATTGCCGCCTCAGGTGCGGGTGGCGCGGGTGGTGGTGTTGGACTGGCTATCGGTGCCGCCGTTTCTTCCAATGATATTGGTTCATCAAGCGACCGTTTAACAGTTAAGAGCTACATTAAAAATAGTGCTATAAATGCATCCGGTGCCGTTGGGCTAAACACGGTTGGTAATCTAACCGTTAACGCGACGGTTCTAGCGGGTGGCGTTGCGATTGCGGGCGGTGCTGGTGGCGGTTTAGCAGCGGCGGGTAGTGGTGTTAATACGACGAACACCGTGTATGCCGATGTCGCAAGTTATATCAACAACGCGTTAAACAGTAACAAATCTATTTCAGCCGCAAACCTTACGTTAAGTTCATCAAACACCTCTACGATTACCGCGCTAGCAGGTGCTGCTTCTCTTGGTGGTGCTTTTGGCGCTGGCGGTGGTGCCACGGTGACTATTGGTGTGGCGTTGGCGCGCAATACGATCGACGTGGATACCAAGTCTTATATTGCGAACGCGAACGCGGTTAATACCGGGTCTGGTGTTGTAGACATGGATGCGATTACGAATAATACGATTAAAGCAACCTCATTTGCGGCGTCGTTAGCCCTTGCGGGTGGTGCCGGTGGAGGCTTAGCCGTCTCTGGAGCCGGAGCCGATTCTAATAATATTATCCAAGGCGAAACCGCGACGTATTTGCAAAATAGCTCGCTCACTCAGGCTGGTACCGTTTCATTAAATGCACAAAATATTTCGAAGATTACAACGACAGTGGCAGCAGTAGCTGTTGCTGGCGCGGGTGGAGCGGGTGGTGGCATTGGCGTATCAATCGGTGCGGGTGTGTCACACAATGAGATAGGAACGTCTAGCGATAGATTAAAGGTTCTTTCTTATGTAGAAAATAGTGCAATCAATGCAAGTGGAGCACTGAGTCTTGACGCGTTAGCGAATATGACTATCAGAGCGGAAGTCATCGCGGCGAGTTTGGCTGTTGCGATTGGCGGTGGTGGTGGTGCTGCTGGCGCAGGGTCAGGTGTCAGTGCAACCAACGAGATATACGGCCTAGCGAGTAGTTATATAGATAATACTGGTGGCAGTAAAACGGTGACGGCAAACAGTGTTAACGTGACAAGCCGCAGTACATCAAGTATTACGGCGACGCTCGTTTCTGCGTCATTAGGTATCGCCGCTGGTGGTGTTGGTGGTCTAAGTATTTCCGTGGGTATCTCACTAGCGAACAATACCATCGATATGAATAACATGGCTTACCTAAAAGGCGTCTCGTCAATTGGTAGCACGGGTGCACTAACACTTTCAGCAACAACTCGAAGTAATATTGATGCTATTTCAGTAGCAGCAAGCTCAGCACTTTCTGGTGGCGGTGTTGGAGGTATTAGTATCAGTGGCGCGGGTGCTAGCGCATCGAACGATATTTTTGGCACAACTCAGGCCTTTGTCGAAAATACACAAGTCAGCGGTGCTTCTTCAGCGTCGGTGACGGCATCGGATACATCAGACATTGACGCGACAGTTGTAGCAGGATCTCTTGCGGGCGCTGGTGGAGGTGCAGGTGGTATTGGGGTTGCGCTTGGTGCTGCCTTTGCCTACAACAATATTGGTAGCAGCAGCAAACGCCAGACAGTCAGTGCTTACGTGAAAAACAGCGGAATAAACGCCACTGGATCGCTTACCTTGTTAGCCACAGGGAACATGACGATAGATTCTGTTGTTGTGGCCGCGAGTGCAGCAGTGACAGGTGGAGGCGTTGGTGGTATCTCGGGAGCAGGCGCTGGAGTCAATACAACCAATACGGTCTATAACGAAATCAACACCTATATAGACAATTCATCGGCTAATAGTCAATCTATTAATGTAGGTAGCTTAACGCTAACCAGTAATAATACCTCTAAAATCAACGCGGATGCTGTTGGAGCCGCGCTTGCGGCTGCTTTTGGTGGCGTCGGCGGTATATCAGTCTCGGTAGGGGTTTCGCTGGCACGTAATACGATTGATAGTAATACGAACAGTTATATTAATCGTGTTAACCAGTTAAACAGCGGGGCTGTACAACTGACTGCAAATGCAAGTAACACGATAAAAGCGACCTCTTCAGCAGCTTCGCTTGCAGCAGCAGGAGGCGGGCTGGGTGGGGTTGCCATCAGTGGTGCAGGAGCGGAATCTTCAAACAGAGTCTATGGAGACACTAAAGCCTATATTGCAAACAGTCGATTAGGGTCGTCTCTTAATAAAGTGGGCTTGGTGGATGTTAAATCAAAAAATATCTCTAATATAAACGCAACGGTAGTCGCCGCCTCGGCAGCTGGCGCCGGTGGCGGAGGTGGTGGTGTCGCGGTATCTATTGGTGCTTCAATTGCCCAAAACGATATAGGCTCTTCTGGTGATCGCCTACGGGTAGCAAGTTATATAGACAATAGCCAATTGTATTCTAGCGGCGCATTAAACGTCGATTCCCGTGCACAAATGACCATTAAAGCAAACCTCGTGGCGGCAAGTGTTGCGGTAGCTGGTGGTGCCATTGGGATTAGTGGGTCAGGTGCTGGGGTTGGTGTAACGAATAACATCTATGCTGATTTAGATAGTTACATTGAAGACAGTGCGACTATCCTAGCTTCAGGCATTACCGTTAAATCTTACAGCGCTTCAGATATTGATGCATTGGCTGTTGCTGCTTCGGTGGCCGCGAGTCTGGCTCCAATCAGTATTGCAGTGTCTATCGCGGCTTCTGAGATTAACAATAATGTGGATATCAGTATCGATAGTGATGTTCGAAATTCTACCTTAACCAGTATGGGTAATTTTGCCGTTCTCGCTCAAACCAATGACGATGTTTACGCGGAAGGTTATGCAACCTCCATTGCCGCAGGTATTGGCTTTGCTGGTGCCGGGGTTATCGTTGATAGCCGAGTGGTGGGCAACGTTAACGCAGGCATTACCGACTCAACAATTACGGTATATGGTTCAGGTTCGGTCAAATCTATCGCAAATTCCACGCAAAGAACCGATGCGTATGGTATTGCTGCCGGCTTCATTGCTGCGGGTGTGGTTATTGCCGATCTCGAGGCTTATATCAATAGCACTGTTGATTTTAATGATGTGATATATAACGGTTATGACTTACTTCTTTCGGCATATGGGACAGAAAATAACTATGCAAACGCGGTAGCCGGTAGTGGTGGTGTATTAGCGGGTGCAGGTGTAGGAGCAAAAACAATTAGCACAAGCAATACGAAGGTTAATGTTAGTGATGAAACCAGTATTACGCTCGGCGTGTTAGGTGGCACAGGTATCCTAGACGCGAAAGCAGAACACGTTGCACGCTTTGATGCCAAGATTGTCGCCGCGTCGGGTGGTTTGTTATCTGGCTCAGGTGCGGAACTTGACCACCTTATTACTTCCGATGTGATGGTTAACTTAGGTGATAACGGACACAGTGATAATCTTTTGATTAACGCTAAAGACATCAATATTGTCGCGCTTAATCAAATCAAGAAAGATCAAGGCGGTTATATCAACGCCCTTGCGATTGGCCTAGCGAGTGCCGCAGGCGCAGATAGCCGTACGATTCTCGATATAGAGACCGCTATAAATGTGGCGAATAATGCCGTTATTAATGCGACAAGCGATGACGAGACTCATGGTATTTCACTGAATGCTCTGAATGTACTTAATATCACTGACAAGGTTATTCTTAATGCCTCCGGTGCGTTAGCTTCGACTGGAGCAACGGTCATCGTGAAAGATAATCAGCTATTGGCTAAGGTACGTATTGGCAACAACGCGACCCTTACCAGCAGTGGTGATGTTCAAATTTCAGCGCGTGGTAAAGGTACGGTGGTGACGTCAGTCGAAGCCGATTCAAGCGGTGCTGTTTCGGTAACGATAACCAAATCGGTTGCAAATATTACCCCTGACAATCAGGTGGTGTTTGAGAACAATGCGAAGGTTACTGCGTACGGAAATATGAATGTATCCGTTGGTACCGATACCGATTTTAATAGAGATGCTTATAAAATCCATGCGCTTATTGACGCGTTTGCAGACAGTGCGATTCCTGTCGATGACGCGACCGCAGGTGCAACGCTACTGCAAAATAATACCATTACGGTTAATAATGGCGCGCACTTAAAAACCGCAAGGCAGATGAATCTGCATGCTGAGCGATTTGGTTTTGCCAATATGGATGCTCAGACCAAAACGGTAAACTGGGCGTCAGAGCTTGGTGGCACAGCGGATCTAGGCGGTGACGTAACAACGGGTGCTTCAGGTGTGGTGACAAACTACGGTACCTTGGAAACCGGTATACGCCGTGAACAATGGGTGACATTTGATTCCCTTAACGATGATGGTTCCGTCAACGGTTATTCAGCTTCAGATGGCGTTACTTTTAGCAGCAGTATTTCTGCTCTGAGTTCTTCATTGTTTGACAGCCTCGATGATGCAGAAGAGCAACTCAATATTTTCAATGACGGTAATGCAGCAGATACCGATATTGAAGCCTTCTACAAATCAGAGATAACGCGTTTACAAGGGCTACTTCTAGCCGAAGGTTTGCTAGAAGAAGTTAAGCCAGGTGTATTCGTACAAAATCAGGTGAATACGCCGATTATCACTGTAAATGATATTTACGCGGAAGCCGGTCGGATTGATGTTCGTTCCGATTCTTTTAGCAACCAAGGAACAGTAACGACACCAAGCGATGCCTCTGTTTCAATATTGAATCATACGACGGCATCACTTGTGATTAATAAGATCACGATACCTCAGGAAAATGGCGGTTCGTACCTTAACGGTGAGCGTTTAAGTGCTGACCCAGTATTCACGCCAACAATCAGTGTCATCAACGATGTCGATTTGGATCTAGCAAAAGCGGAGTTGGCGCTTCGTTTCCCTGGCAACGATACACCAATTCTTGTGTGGCCTTCTATCTCTATCATTGGGGAAATCACTAACCGTTCAGGAAGCCTTACGCTTAAAAGCTTGAGTGGTGCGATCCCCCCAAGTGGTATACCAGTGTTAGGCAGTGGTGATATCACCATTCAAGCCGACATTGATGTTGATAGTCAGATCGTGGTGACCAAAGGCACATTAGTGGTTAGTCTGCCTCCAGGTTCTACCTATTCTGTGGATGGTTCTGAATATGCTAAGTGGAATAATGCAATAGGTAACAATGGGTTAGGGGTGGCAAACAGTACAGTAATTGATGGTCAGATAAATAGAGATATCGATGGACCAAGTATTTACGCGAATAATATTTCTATTGACGCTGAATACATCAATATCAACGGCAAGATCCAAAGTGGTAAAGAGATCTTCGACCTTACTATTACGTCGGCAATGCAGGACACGATGGATGGATGGCGTGAGGCTGGCCGAACGGGATTGATCAGACTTGACGCAGGTAATGAAGATTTCTCGGTTTTCTATGATGCGAGTAATGACCAAATAGTGGTCGGTGATATGCGTGTCAGCGGCGGTTATATCAAACTGGAAGGACACATCCTAAATACCAATAGTAATTCAAAGATAGAATTGCTCGGTGGGTATGCAACAATCAACGTGACCAATGAGACCGAGTTAGGCATTAAAATATTGGGCTTGGATGCATCTCAACGAGGTGAAGGAACGCTGATTATTAGAGATAAAGCAAAAGGCACCAGCGCAAATCCTCTTGAGACCATCTATAAAAAAGATGAAAACGGCGTTCGCATTATTAGTGCAAGTGGCAGCTCCGCGGGTAGCAACGACATGACCTATACACCTAAAGAAGGGTGGAGGTATTCATGGGCGATGGGACAAGAAAGCTTTGAGCGTATATATACGACGAAAGGTACCTCTTCATGGTTGGGTATTGATGCGTTTGCTGCGGATCCCGCTACTGTTTCATTCTCTGGTACACCTGAGAAGATTGGTACGCCGCAGTTACGTGGTGAAGGTGCTTATTTTGAATATGCACCTGGTTCTTCATCGGACGAATATATTCCAGGTTATTCGCAAATAACGTTAAGCGAAGAGGTGTCGTTGGTTAAGAAATGGACGACAAGTACTTGGTACGGTAAGAAAACGTATTACTCTAAATTTGTAAAAGAGTCGAAGGTTCGTGATGTTTATACCCATTCACTGAAAGCAGATTATGGACTTAACATCAAATTTACCGGTAATGATGTTGGGGAAGTGAACATAACCTCAAACAATGGTGGCGATGTCATCATTCAAGGCAGTATCAGTAATGAAACGGGTACGACAACAATCGATACCAATGCATCCATTATCAATGTCAGCAGAGGCAGCGTTGGCGGTAAAACCATTATCCTTGAGGCGAGAGATATTGGTGGCGTTCCGGTGGTTAATGTTGATGGCAGCTATGACGCAGCATCGACGGCATTACTACTGAACCTTTCCAACGTGTCGAACGCAAGTATTTCAGCACGTACAAACGGTGGCTTAATTAACATCGCTGAAATTGATGGCCCACTAGTGGTAAACAACATTACTTCCGCTTCCAACAGCGATATCTTAAGAGACTCTGGCGGTAAAGTGTTCTTGTCGGCCGTTGGTGGCATAGAAGGCGCTGCCGGAACCAGTGCGGTTGTTCGTGGTGGCATTATCAATATCAACTCAGAAGGGCATGTTGGTAGTGCAACTCACGCTTTAAATATAGACGGCGGTATTGCGAATAAAGACTATCTTGCTATTACGGCGGTTAACGATGTATTCATTAGTGAAACGGATGGTGATTTGCGTTTGAAATCCATAAGTAGTGGTGCCGGTGATGTGACGGTTAACGTTGCCCACGGCTCATTGATTGATGCGAATACAACGGCTATCCGTGACGAACGAACCTACAAAGAACTGAGTACAGGTGTGTGGGAGAGTTTGGGTTTGATTGGTGGTAGTGATGCTGCTCAGAAAAAAATCGACAATGTTATTGATGCCTATTCTTCTGCTCGAGAACGTGAATACAAAGCGTACTGGGATGTCGTAAATACGCAATCTGACGGGGTCTACGACTCTACTGTGAATGCGACCATCTCCGCAGGTGAAACGGCCTATTATAGTGATTATTACCGTCAACTTGGTGAAGACCAAGGCAAGAGCGGTGCGGCGTTAGAGACTTTTGTTGATGATGCGATTCAAACGCTAAATAATAAACGAAATGCGGAATATCATTCTTTACACGCGACCTACGGTGGGGCGGCATTCGACCCAGACTATTCTTATGTCCTTTCACCGCAAGAAATTGCAGATCTAACCGGCAGCGTGCATGTTTGGACAGAAGACGAGTTGCTTAATCTTATCAGCGGTAGTTTGCTAAAACCGATCACAGATACGCAAGCCACTATCGAAGATGAAAACATAAACGCAGCGGGTAAAATCACCATAGTGACCTCTGAAAATATCGGTTCAGCAGAAGGCAGTGTTGAGATAATACTTGATGGTGATTACACGGATGAAGAACGGGTGCAATTGGCCGCAGCGGAACGAAATGACGTCTACTTTGTTTTCCAAGAACGTGTTGATATTGTCGTCAACGTTATGGATGAAGCAACGGGTGATGCTTTGGTTCGCAGCAGTGGTAGTTGGGTAGCGGACGGTTTTGTTGCTGGAATGCAGATTCGCATCGCCGGTGATAGTGCGGCTGCGAATGATGAAGGTAGTTTCTATGAAATAGCCTCGGTAACGGCGAACAAATTAACGCTAACGACAACAGAGTTAAACGTTGAAGTATCGGTGAATATGAATGTAGCGGCAATCAGTGGTAGCCCACTGTTTACCACCCTTATTAATACCAATAATCAAAACTGGGAAAATGTAGGTCTTATAGAACAAGGGTTTGTTGAAACGAATGGAAAGTTCTATCAAATCCAACGCATTGCGGGTCGAGTGATAGACCTTAAGAAGGTATCAAGCGACGTTGCCGTTGGTGCATCGATTATTAGCGGCTCTGTTTATCGTACTGCTCAACTTGACAAGGTCATTATTGACCAACGTGAAGATGTCGATGTTCTTGCTTACGGAACCGTGAATGTTTCGGCTGTGGGTAACCTGTACCTAGGTTCAAACCAAACGTTAAATGTTGAGCATGCCTCCGGTGATAATGTACGGATCAAGAGTAAGGCGTCTCTTGTTGATTCCTCAGGGTCAGCCGCAGCGGTTTCCGCTTCGTCTAGTTTGATCCTTGAAGCAGGTCAAGGCGCTATTGGTTCAAGTGCTGATCGATTTACCATTGATACAGGAGCCGATGCCTCGTTCACGGCCCGTGCTAGGGTCGCTATTTTTGTCACCGAGATAAATTCAGATATCAATGTTGCCACCATTTATGCGAGAGAAGGGGGGGTTGACCTTCTAGCCAATAGCGGTTCAATCGTCGATGATTTTGATCACCCTTATGAAAATATACGAGCGAACAGCATCGTTCTGACCGCAATGGCGGGCAGCATTGGTGAAGCAGGTAACTACCTCGACATCAACTTAACAGGCGGTACGATTACGGCCAATGCACTAAATAACATAGGACTAAATGAAACCGAACTTGCTATGAACGTTGACCATATTGAATCAACGTCCGGTAATGTTGATCTGCAAGCGCATATGGGGATTTTAGATGCCGTAGCGGACAGCATTGCTTCCGGTGAAGTAGCGGATATTGTTGGCGCGAGTATTAACCTTATCTCTCGTTTCGATACTGTTGGAGCGATAGCCGCAGATATTGAACTGGATACGGGGTCGCAGGCGGGTCAAAACCTAACCATATCGAGCGCTAAAAATAGCCATGTGATTGAAGCCGTCGGTGACCTGTATCTTAATCAGGTTTCAACAGGCAGTACGGCGATAGCATTTATTGCCGCCCCGAGCGGACGTATTTTGAATGACAGCTTGTCGGGAGACAATGTCATTTCAGGCAAGACGTTCTTATTTGCATCACAAGACATTGGTTCAGCGAGCAAAGCGCTTTCCACCAAAGTAGGTAATATCCAAGGCCAATCAACAGCGGGTAGCACCTATGTGACCAACACTGGAGCATTAGGCGTTGGGGGTGTTGTAGCCGGTCTAGACCAAGGCCTATTGGCAGGGGGGAGCGTAACGCTGATTACGCGTAGTCCATTGACCATAATAGAAAATATCCTTGCCAAAGGGGATATTGGTCTTACCTCAACCGATAATTCAGCTGATGATAATATTGTGGTCAACAGCGGCATTACACTGACGTCTACCCAAGGCAGCATCAACGTCAACTCAGGTGATGGATTCTTGCTAAATAGCGACGCGCGACTTGATGCCGCTCTAGATGTTGCTATTCAGGTTGATAGTGGAGACACCGGTAACAGTGACAGCATGGGTGCCGTCGTTGATGTTCGAGGTCTGATTGTCTCGGGTAATAGCATTACCATTAATGGCAATGACGACGATGATCAAATTACGGTTACGGGAACACTGATGTCCGAGACAATCGAGGTTGATACGGACGACGGTGCAGATAAAATTGAGCTTGCAGGGACACTACAAGCGCAACTCATCGTTATTAACGCTGGCGCGCAAGATGATGAAATATCGCTTATCGGAACCGTTTTAGCACAAACCGTTGGTATTAATGGTGATGACGGCGAAGATAGAATATTAATAGATGTTATTCAGATCGACGGCGATGTCACAGTGAAAGGCGGCAACGACAACGATACTCTGATTGTAAATGAGTTGCACACACGTAGCGATAAGTTGCTATTGGATGGCGAAAGTGGAACCGATAGTTACACCATTAACCGTACAGGTGCAGATGCTGGCTACATCATTGATGTAGAAGATTCTGGTAGCGAAGCGTCTGGTGCGGACACATTGACGATCAACGGTACCTCAGCGGAGGATACGTTCTTGCTGCGTGCCAACTTCGTTGCTGCGATGCACAGCGACGGTAATGGTAGTTATGGAAATACAGTAGAGCGTGTAAATTACGACAGAAATATCAATGCTCGTTTGACCATAAATGGCCATCAAGGTGCGGATAGTTTCATCAGTGATGACACGAGCTCTATCACCACATTAGATGGTGGTGCAGGCGCAGACAACTTCCAGATTGGCCAGTTATTTGGTATTGACCGTCAATCGTCACTCGGCGCAGTAGCCGCCGGCGATGAAATTGAAACGGTCGAAACAACCTTAGGCTTCTTGAGCCGTGGTAATAGCTTACCAATGGTTATCTACGGTGGTGATGGTCACGACAACATCAAAGTTTACTCGAACAAAGCCATCACTAAGCTATATGGTGAAGATGGCGATGACAGCTTTATTGTTAGAGCATTCTTGATTAAAGATAGCGGCCTAAGCAATAACAGTGTTGACGTAGAATTGTTTGGTGGTGATGGTGCCGATACGATCGAATACAGTATTAATTCCGCACTGAAAATTGATGGTGGTGCCGGTACGGATTCTGTCATTGTTCTTGGTACAGAAGCGGACGATAGCTTTATGATCACCAAAGACGGTATCTTTGGCGCTGGGCTAAATGTTGGGTTCCAAGGGGTTGAACTTGCTGAGGTGGATGGACTAGAAGGAAATGACACCTTCTATATATTGAGCACCAGCAACAAAGTGGAAACCACGATCATTGGTGGATTGGGTGCAGATACCTTTAACGTCGCCAGTGATGTAGTGAACCCTATTGTCTCGTACTCTGTAGAAGGTCGCAGCAGCTTTATCAACCACAGTGTCGAGAGTGATGATGATGCTTACAATGATGTCTTCGTCAATGGTGTGTCCCTTAATGTGGCGAGCCAAAGTAATGGTGCCGTAACGATTGATACTGGCGGCGCTATGTTGCTAGAAGAAGGTAGTTTGACCGATCGTAGCTATGACATCGGGATTGGTATTCCGAGCGCCGATGTCTTGGCGGGTACGGTTGCCTATATCACAGTCTCTGCGGCAAGATCGTCTAGCAGTGATGAAGAGAAAACGGCAAATGAAGCTGCAAGTATCTTGGTTTCAACCAACAACGTGGACTTTTATGAGTCACTTGTGCTTACCTACACTCAGGGTGCTAATTGGGATTCAAATACACCAATTTTTGTAAAAGCGATAGATGACACTGGAGCGGAAGGTCAGCGTCAATATGTTATTAATCACAGTATAAGAAGTGATAATCCGGCGTTTGACGGCCTTGATATCAACAACGTCGAACTGACCGTTAATGACAATGATCAAGCGGACATTATTTTAACCAAAAACGGCTCCACAACCTTGGCTGAAGGTGGTAAAGAGCAGACATTCGACGTTCGCCTTGCAACCATGCCTGAACTGGGTGAGGAGGTCACGATTAATGTCAACGAGCTGGTGCCTACCGATGGAACGAGTCAATTAACCATTACAGGGCCCGCGCTTGTATTTACGCAAGCTAACTGGGATAAGGCGATAGAGTTTACTGTTGTCGCTACCGATGATAGTGATGTAGAAAACGTGTACCAAGCCAGTGTCGTCTTAAGTGGAACCAGTAATCAGATAGGTACGGATTATGACGCTGTGGCCGATACAGAAATGGATCTATTTGTTCTCGATAACGACACGGGTTCCGTCATCGTTACGCCAAGCAATGGTACGACCCTAGTGAGCCAAACAGCGCAGGATGATTATTCACTGGTGTTGAGTAAAAAGCCAACGGCGCCCGTTACCGTTAGCTTACTAAATGATGGTCAAACACTATTTAGTAGCAGTGACACACGATTTAATGCGACAGATAATACCGTCACATTTGGTATCAATGATGGCGATTGGAATAAAGCGATTGTTATTGAATTGTCGGTTAACCCAGACTACCAAGATGACAGTAACCAACCCGTACAGAAAGCGACGCTTCAACCGCATACGCTTAATAACATTCGTGGAAAATTGATCATTGAGGGTGGGGTCCCAGAAGGAAAAGCTCGGACCCTTACGACAGCAGTGATTTTGCCAACGGAACTCGATGGTCCTTTGCCAATCATTGATATCACCCTAAATGAAAATGAAATGACCGATACGCTTAATGTCTTTAACGACGGCAGCGTAGAAAACGATATTGGTCTGTTATCCGATACCACGATTACAGGTTTAGGAATGACTGCTGGTAACGGTATTGAGTACCACGATATAGAAGTGGTCGAGTTGCTCCTCGGTTCGGGTAATGATGACATCACCGTTTCGAATACCGCAGAAGGGGCTATTACCCTCATCCATGGTGGCGGTGGTGATGACACCATGAGTGTCACCGGAAGTGATAGCGAAGGTGCTCTCATACTACTGGGTGACTCTGTTCAAGACGGTTCCACCTACAACGCGACCTCATTGGCGAAAACCGCTAACGGTCGTGAATATAAAGTCGCTGGCAACGACACGATTGATGCCTCAGGCGCTGGAGGTTCTGTTGTTATTTATGGTGGCCTAGGTGACGATTCACTGACGGGTAGTAATTTTGGTGACCATATTGCGGGTGGTTCAGGCAATGATGACATCTTCGGTTTAGCCGGCGATGACCATATTTACGGTGACGCAGGGTTCAACTTTGATACAAGTACACGTCTAGACTTGTCGACTCAAGTACTGGAAGTGGTGCTAGATGCCGATAGTGCTAACGATAATCTTGATACCTCTGACTCACTTCTTGTGGGTAACGACACAATAGATGGTGGCAGTGACAATGACATTATCTTTGGTGACAAAGGAATAATTTTACAGTTTACGGGCACCAATCGAATCTTGAATACTGATATAAATTCTGTCGTCAGAATGACCAACAGCGACCGAGTATTAGGTGGAGAAGACATCGTCCGTGGTAACCGCGGTGATGACATTATCTTTGGTGGTGTGGCTAGCGACCGTTTATACGGTGGTAACTCGACATTTGGTAATAATATCACTGGATCTGATAAAGACATTATTCTTGGTGACCTTGGTCAGGTAGACATCACGAATGGTAAAGCGGTTCAAGTCTTTACAACCAACAAAAATATTGGTTCTGGAGATAGTATTCAAGGTAATCAGGACAATGACATTATTTTGGCAGGGTATGGTAGTGACAATGTACAGGGTAACGACGGCGACGATAGTGTTATCGGCGACAATGGCCAGATAACCTTGATTAACGGCGTGCGGTCTGTACTGTTTAGTACCGATACCACCAATGCAACAGGTGGCGACGATGTTATTTCACTTGGCAACGGCAGCGACCAAGCCATCGCGGGTGTTGGCAATGATACGGTGACCAATCGTTCTGGTGAAACCATCATTATTGGTGACGATGGACGAATCGAAAACGATTCGGCGGGTCGCTATCTGGTTGCCTTAACCGGAAACACCTCGATAGGCGGAGACGATAACGTTATTGGCGGTTCAGATAGAGATATTATCTTTGGTGGATATGGCGCGGATAGATTAGACGGCCAAGCAGGCAATGACTTAATCGGTGGTGATGGGACGAAAGTAACCCGTAACCCGGGCACCATAGTACTTGAAGCTATCGACCTGTTTCTTGGGGGCGATGATACCCTTTTAGGTGGCGCCGGCTTCGACCGAATGCAGGGGCATTACGGTAGTGATTTATTCTTTGCTAACTTTAGAGAAGATGTATTGGTGGGCGAGTATGGTCGATTCACTTTTGATTCTAATAATACAGATCAAGCCGCAACGTTTATTATCTCGTTAGCACAAGGCAAGCTTGATTTGATACGTCAACTTCAAACGAGTTTATTTAGTGGCTACGCGAAACAGGTGTTTGCAGAATCTAACCTTGGTCAAGCCGCAAGAAGTCGTACCGCATTAACAACGGTCTTTACTGATAGTGCTCAGACCGCAGTTTCGGGGCTAGAAGCGGCACTACAAGCAACAAGCTCAGGTGGTGGTGAAGGGGCAGACTTTGTTATCCCCACTGAGCCAACCGCTGCTGGTACACCAGAACAAACCCCCGATCAAGTTGAGGGTGAAGAAGGTGCATCTGAAACAGCACCGGTAGAGGGTGTTGTCGGTGCAGAAGCTGGTGAAGTCGTACCTGACGAGCAAGAAGTTGAACAAGAAGAGTGTGAAGTGAAAGCAGAAGACGGCACTTGCGCACCGACAGCTGAACAAGTGAATCCAGAAGAGGCGCAAACGGATGACGTTCAAACTGAGCCAACAACGGGTGGAGAATCATTGCTGGCTGACTCAACCAACATCGATGTTCACGCGGCATTAGCGGCAGTCGGGGGGTGGACGGTAATGAAGGACACCTCTAGTAAGACGAAAGGACGTAATAAACAGAAAGTCGCGTAAGCATCATTTTGTAAGATGCTTGCTCTACTGTATCCACAGCACTGATAAGGCATGGATACAGCTTGGTTATTGTATTTACATAGTGCCTACCCCTCAAACTGGAAAGAATGAGCGGTAGGCACTATGCTTTAGGTCAAGTACAGAGTTATAACCACGGTTAGAAAAAACAGATAAAACAATCAATTAGTCAAAAGTAGATAAGATGAAATGATATTGACATTTATCTACTAGACAACAGTCGTATTTACAATGTTAAGGATAATAAATAAATATGAGAGAACAGGTCGGTACGGCTGAATCTCGGCCGGCATTTTCCGAGCTGCTGAATGACCAATTCAGCATAGTTGAAGACGAATATTACCAACAGTGGCTTTCTAACCACCACAGCGTGTTAGATGGACTAAAATCTGCGTTGGTCATCGTCCCTATTGATGGCGTGTTGGTTACAGTCGGCACGCTGCACACTCAATCTCCTTACTTTGAGTCCCTTGTTGCCTTAGCCGATGAGCAAACCTCCAGCCAACAGCCTCAGGTGGCAACGCTAAACGCGTCCGATCACGGTGAAATGTTTGCGTTGATTTATCCCCTTAGAGACGAAGATAGCGAACTCATTGCGCTCATTGCTATGGCTGTTGAAGTTAAAAGCCAAACAGAGTTACAAAAGGTTTTAACGGCAGTGCAGTGGAGTAGTGCTGGGTTAGAAGTTGTTGAATATCAAAGACGCCTTCAGATTGAAAAAGAACATCAATCTGGTATTGCTGAACGTGTCGATATATTGGCTCGCGTTCTTGCAGAACCAAATTACTCGAGTGCAGCGGTAAGGCTAGTGACGGAACTCGCGGTGCTGTTTAACTGTGACCGAGTGAGTTTAGGGGAATATAAGAATCATCGTTCTCGATTGAAACACCTCTCTCACAGTGCGCAGTTTGGTAAACGAATGAACCTAGTGCGCACAATAGAACAGACCATGGATGAGTGTGTTGATCAGGGACAGTGCATCCGATTTCCTCAAAACAACATTCCAGATGGGCAAGTACCACCTCTTCCGTTCTCGAAAGAGGTGGTGTTAGCACACAGTAAACTATCAGAACAACAGGGCGATGCGTGTGTTATGTCAATACCTGTCTACGCTGGTGGAGAGATTAAAGGCGCATTAGTTTTAGAAGGTAATCCTGATGTTCCTTGGTCTAGCGTGCAGGCTGATTTATGCCAGAGCATCGCAAGTATGGTTATACCCGCTCTTGAGGATAAACGACTTAATGATAGGTGGTTGCTACGCAAGATAGCCGATAGCAGTGCCAAGCAACTCGGCCGATTACTTGGTGCTGGGTATCTTGGTAGGAAGTTGTTTGTTATCTCAGTGATCGGCTTGGGTGTTTTTTTATATACCGCGGTGGGAACGTATCGACTCTCAGCCGATGCACGAATAGAAAGTGCGACACAGCGGGCGATTGTGACACCTTACGATGGCTACATAAAAGATGCATTTGTTAGAGCGGGTGACCTTGTTAAAGCAGGGCAACAGTTAGTATCAATGGATGACAAAGACTTGCGCTTAGAAAGACTTAAATGGCTAAGTGAAAAGAGCAAACTCAACAGACAATATCAGGAAGCGCTTTCGGTAAGGGATAGAGCGAAAATCAATATAATAAATGCACAGTCTGACCAAGTTCAAGCTCAACTAGAACTGGTTAATAGCCAATTAGAGAGGGGAGACATAACCGCGCCTTTTGACGGGTTAGTCGTGAGTGGCGATCTTAGCCAACGGCTTGGTAGTGCGGTGTCAAAAGGTGAGAGCCTTTTGGAGGTTGCGCCTGTCGATAGCTATCGTATACGTATGTTGGTTAAAGAGAGTCGTATCGCAGATATACACCTGCATCAAACTGGGAACTTATATCTGTCGGCTTTACCAGAAAGCTCTTTTGAATTTGAGTTGAGTAAAATAACCCCGCTCACTGAGACATTAGATGGTGCAACCTATTTTGTTATCGAAGGTGTGTTAAAAGAAAATGTCGCTATTAACGGTACCTCTTCTGGTATCGCTTTGCTGCAACCAGGCATGGCAGGGATTGGTAAGATTGTCATAGACGATAGATTGTTGTTCGAAATATGGACGCGTGAAATGCTAGAGTGGCTTCGTTTACGGATCTGGACTTGGTGGGGGTAGCGCAACGTTATGTCTGCGACCTTATTTAGTCATTCTTGGTATAAAGTTGCCGACCTAAAGGTTCGCTTGCGCAAGCATGCGACCATTCACCGACACGTCTATCGTCAGAATGTATTTTATGTTCTGCAAGATCACGCGACGGGTCAGTTTCAGCGTTTTACCCCCCAAGCTTATCAACTTATCGGTCTGATGGATGGCAAGAATACCCTTCAGCAGATCTGGGATTCAGCCTGTGAAAAATTAGGTGACGACCTTCCATCGCAGGATGAAGTTATTCAGTTGGTTTCTCAACTCAACAAAGCCAACGTTATTCAAACCAACGCCCTTCCCGATATTGAACAGTTGCAAAGACGAAGAGAAAAGTTAGAAAAAGGTAAAATCGTCCAGCAGTTAAAATCGCCACTGAGTATAAAAATCCCACTCGTCGACCCTGAAGCCGTGTTAAACGCAACCTCGTTTATCGCCAAGATTATATTTAGTAAATTTGGCGCGCTACTTTGTTTGGTGGTGGTTTTATTTGGAGGATCGTTAGCGATCATCAATTGGCAGGCGCTAACAGAGAACCTGAGTGACAAGGTATTGGGTATCGACAACCTGTTAATTATGGCATTGGTTTACCCCATGGTTAAGCTAGTTCATGAACTCGGGCATGGTTATGCCGTGAAACGATGGGGTGGAGAGGTGCATGAAATGGGGGTCATGCTACTGATCTTTATTCCCGTACCTTACTTGGATGCGTCCGCGGCTTCGTCTTTTCGTAATAAGTATCAACGCATGTTGGTTGGTGCCGTTGGTGTGCTAGGAGAGTTGCTCATGGCGGCTATTGCGATGGTTGTTTGGGTTACGGTTGAACCTGGCCTTGTCCGTGCCATGGCTTACAATGTGATGTTAATTGGTGGTGTTTCTACCTTGTTGTTTAATGGCAACCCGCTGCTAAGATTTGATGCCTATTATGTATTAGCTGATTTTCTGGAAATACCGAACTTGGGCAATAGAGGCAACCAGCAAGTTGCCTACTTACTAAAGCGGTATGGCTTTGGAATGACAGGGCTAAAAACGACGGCACGGAGTCGATCCGAATCGGCTTGGTTAGTCGGTTACTCCTGTTCCGCCTATATATACCGCCTGTTTGTTATGGTGGCTATCTCCTTATTTGTTGCATCGCAGTATTTTGTAGTTGGTGTGCTGCTTGCTTTTTGGTCCGTCTGGACCAGCCTATTTTCACCTATTATCAAAATGGTTTCTAAGCCTATGACAGATCCACAAATGCGTGCAAAACGTACAAGAATATTTACGGTATCGAGTCTATTTATCGCCTGTGTTTCTGCTGGATTATTTTTGGTGCCTTTGCCTTATAAAACGTATTCTCAAGGGGTGCTTTATGTTCCACAAGAAGCCTTTGTTCGAGTGTCGGTAAGTGGTTTTGTTGATCAATTATTGGTTGAAAATGGTGCGCAGGTTTCTAGTCGTCAATCTGTTATCACAATGCGTGCACCCGATCTTTTGTCTCAAGTAAAGGTTTTGTCTGCCCAAGTACATGAGGCACGTACTCGTTATAAAGCAAGCGTTGGAGATCGGAGTGGTTCCGACATTTTGTTGCAAGAATTGAGATTTATTGAAAAAGAGCTGCAAAGGGCAAATGAAAGGTTGTCTGGATTGACGTTGAAGGCGACAGGTTCAGGTGAATTGGTTATTCCTAATAGAAACGGGATTGTTGATCGTTTTTATAGGCGAGGTGAGGTGCTTGGTTATGTAGTGGATTACAAAAACTTGCCACTGACTGTCATGATCTCTGAAGATGATATTGACCGCGTTAGAAACCAGACCAGAAGTGTGTCTTTTCGTTTCGTGTCTCAACCTGATATCGAATATACGGGGTCGATATTGCGCCAAGTTCCCGCGTCAACGCAACAACTGCCAAGTTCAATTTTGACCATTGAAGGGGGAGGCTCTATTGCGCTCGACCCTAATAGAGAAAGCGAACTACAAAGCTATCAAAGTTACTTCCGTATCGAATTAGATAGTACCAATGCACTAAAAAGACGATTTGATGAAAGGGTACATGTATTGTTTGTGCATGACCCAGAGCCAATTATCTGGCGTTGGGTCCGGAATGTTCGCCGTGTTTTCTTAAGGCAGTTTGATGTATAAACGTCCACAAAGAATGCCTGCAACGGTGTTAGACAGACCGCAAAAAACAATTGACCAACAATTATTGATGGTACGTTGGTGGCGCAATCTGACCTCTTTTTTTACCCGACCAATCCGGTCTTCTGTGTTCATTTACCGTCCATTGATGTGGCGTATTAACCGCAGTAAAACTCGATTGTTGAAGCTGTCAGAGGAACAATTAATTCAGGAAATAGCTGATGCTAAATTAGCACTGCGTAAACATGGGCTGACGAATGCTTTGGTGGTGAAAAGCTTTGCGTTGATCCGAGAAGTTGCCGGACGCGAGCTAGGCATGTGGCATTTCGATAGTCAAGTACTCGGCGGTCTAGCTATTCTACATGGCAACATAGGCCAGATACAGACCGGGGAAGGTAAAACGTTGACCGCAACATTACCGGTAGCAGCAGCAGCCCTTGCCGGCATTCCAACGCACTTGGTCACCGTAAACGACTATCTAACGGCTCGCGATGCGGAATTGATGCTGCCTGTCTATACAAGGTTAGGTTTATCGGTCGGCGTGATTGTTCAAAGCTTAACGGTTGAGGAGAGAAAGCAGCAGTACGCCTGTGACATTGTTTATTGTACCAATAATGAACTGGCGTTTGATTACCTTAAAGACAGCATACAGCTAAAAGGAAAAACAGAAGCATTGCATCTGCATGCTGTTCGTATTCAACCGAATAGAAAAGAAAAACCGCTCAATCAGCTAATGCTTCGCGGTCTGCATTTTGCCGTGGTAGATGAGGCCGATGGAGTATTGTTAGACGAAGCGAATACCCCATTGATTATATCTGGTGAAGAGGTGCCGCAAGAAGCCCAACAACAGGTCTATTCTCAAGCGATGGGGTTGATTGCAAGCTTGAAACAGGGTGAAGACTACAAAGTTCTTAGGCAGCAAAGACAGATAGAATTGACGGCAACCGGAGAGAAATTCACACTGCAACTCACGGAAAATCTTGGTCCGTTATGGAAAGGTCGAGTAAGGCGTTTAGAATTACTCAGACAAGCTCTCACCGCGTGGCATCTGTTTGAAAAGGACAAACATTACCTTATCCATGAAGAAAAAATAGTTATCATTGATGAGCATACTGGACGCATGATGCCAGATAGAACATGGGAAAGGGGCCTTCACCAATTGATTGAAATTAAGGAAGGTTGTGAGCTTAGCGCACCAAGAGAAACACTGGCCAGTGTCAGTTTTCAAAATTTCTTTCGCTATTATCATCACCTTTCCGGTATGACGGGTACGGCTGAAGAAGTTAAAAGTGAATTATGGCAAGTCTATGAACTTCCCGTTGTTGATGTACCAACCCATAAAGCGAGTCAAAGAAAACTGATACAACGGAAGGTTTATTTTGACGACCATGAAAAATGGCTGGCAATATCGGAACGAGTGACAGAATTGAAGGCTCAATTGAGACCCGTATTGGTCGGAACGCAATCCCTCGCTGCATCGGAATATCTTAGTGATATCTTAACCGGTAAAGGGATAGAGCATCAGGTACTCAATGCGCGGCAAGATGAACAGGAAGCGGAGATCGTTGCACAAGCTGGTGACGCAGGAAAAGTGACTATTGCGACAAGCATGGCGGGTCGAGGAACCGATATTAAATTAAGTAAAGAAGTCGATGGACAAGGTGGGCTGCATGTCATTGTTACAGGTCTGCATGACTCCTCACGAGTAGATCGACAGCTAAGAGGTCGTTGTGCAAGGCAAGGAGACAAAGGTAGCTATGAATTTATGTTATCGTTAGAAGACAACGTACTAAGTGACGGCTGGGCTTCAATGCTGCGAAAAACAGTGTATTTGCCTATCCCGCAGCGGATAAAGAACCGTCTGATGCTATTCGGTATAAGGGTCTGTCAGCGACGGATAGAGCGGGATCATGAAAGGGTCCGTAAAGCGTTGCTTCGCAGTGACGACAGTAAGCAAGATCTTCTCTCATTTACTAATAAAAGGATGTAGTTGTTATGACACATGCGTATGTATCAAGAAAAATTGTGTTGGCGCTTATATCGCTCGGAATAAGCCATCAAACTATGGCGATTGATGCAAGCTTATTGGATGAGGCGCAGTTGAGTTGCTTGTTAGAACCGAGCATGACGGTGGAATTGAGTAGCTCAGTTCAAGGTGTTATTAAGTCGATAAAACCTCAGCGTGGCGATCAGGTCAAAAAAGGACAAGTGGTCATGACATTAGACTCCACGGTAGAACAAGCAGCATTAGATACCGTGATTGCAAGGCTAGAGTTTGCGTCAAGAAAAGTTAAGCGAAATTCAGATCTTATCAGAAAGAAACTCATCTCTGAAAACGAACAAGATGAGGTGCTGACTGAACAGAGACTCGCCGTTTTTCAAATGAAAGAAGCGAAAGTACGATTAAGTCAGCGTAAAACGAAAAGCCCTATAACAGGCGTGGTTGTGGATCGTTTAAAAGAGGCGGGGGAGTTTGTTGATGAAACGCCATTTTTGAAGATTGTCAGCCTAAATCCGATGCATGCTGAGGTGGTATTACCGGCAGAATATTATGGCACGTTACAAAGAGGGGCGTTGGTAACATTGTACACCAATAGCGATGATGGTTTTGACGGTAAGATTAAGATAATAGACCCCATTATCGATGCGGCTAGTAATACCTTTGCCGTAACGATTGAACTTGATAATGCAAAACTGAAGTTAGCGGCCGGACTTAGATGTAGAGTAAGTTTTTCGCAAGATATCTAACGGTTGTCATATGCCTAACTAAGAATTCTAGTTAGGCCCAGATAAATTAGACTATACCGCCTTCCGTGCGCTCGTCCTGACATTCAAAAGAACCCATTTCGAATTCACGACAAACCCATGGTCGATTTTCGTAAATCGTACACATCATGGTCTCTCTGTCTAGTGCTGAGCATTTACCGTCATCTAATTGGCGCATTGTCTCTGCACCCCAACGATCAACTTTTATATGTTCTTCAGGGACTCCAGTATCAGTAAGAATCATGACTTCTAATCGACAGCAGCAAGCTTTACAGTCTGAACAACTGATTGTGGGATCGGGTAAGAATTCGATGTCAATGTGGGTGGTCATAAGAGTCAACAAGTTATATGGGAGGGATAGAGTAGTTCAATTGAACTTTGGTGTCGAAACATACCGAGCTTTTTTAATATATACGTTAAATCGTAGAAGAGAAGTGTAAAAAGGGGATTGGCGAAGAAGTGTGAAGGGAAAATAACATTGTGCGAGCAACGGTAGCCGAGCTCGCACGAATCCTAAACTTATAACGGAGTAACGTTAGCAGCTTGAGGACCTTTTTGACCTTCTTCAACGTCAAAAGAAACTTTTTGACCTTCAGCAAGAGTTTTGAAACCGTCAGAAACGATTGAACGGAAATGTACAAATACGTCTGCACCGCCGTTGTCTTGAGAAATAAAACCGAAACCTTTAGATTCGTTAAACCACTTTACTGAACCAGTTGTCTTTGACATGTTGTTACCCTTTAATAAATTCATTTTAAATTGCTATTGCACTGAGAGCATAAATTATTCAATGTAATGATGAAGCCAAGAAAAAACAAAGGGTATAACGCAAAGGCGATATTCTGAGGATTTACTTTTGCTAAACATATACATCAATAACCCTGACTTCCAGAGCGACCATTATAATATAGCAGTTTTATTTATTGTAAAGTTTTACTTCTCGCGATTCTGTATAAACAAATCCACCGTATTAATGATGAGGTAAGTTATGAAGTGGTTGTTGACGAGTGCTTCAGCTCATCTAGTTGAACTTAGAATTAATCTCATTACCAGCATCTCGTATGATTTGAATCGGCGACATTATTACACCTTTGACTGCGCCTTCTGCAGCCTGGCGACTAAGTTGCTCGCTTTTATCGACGATTTCATCAATCTTCTCGACAACGACAGGAATTTCTTTACGTAGATGTTGCGACTCCGTCAAGACGGCAGGAATAGTTTTTGTTCGATATCCTTTACTTTCTGCGACGACAACAGGAATTACCGCCGTCCTGTAGCTCTCCAACTCAGATAGACTGTTTGGAATAGTTTGATTGTTGACGGTGTCCACTCTTTGAATTACTTCTGGCACAGTTTGGGTTCGGATAATGGCCACTTCTTCTAAAACCAACGGAATTTTCTGGTCGACAGAGCGGACCGTTAGGTTTACATCCTCTACCGTTTTATTCATTGCCTCTGCTACCAACAGTACCTTTGGTACTAAAACCTCTATACTTTCAGCTACTTTTAACCACTGATCCAATTTTAGTTGCTCTGCGCTTTTGCTTATTTCGCTAACCAATTGTGGGTAAGTGTCAACAACGGTCGAAACCGTATTAGTAAAGGAGTAAATGGTATAACCGAGGTAAAATATTGAGGCTGCAAGTAGTGCCTGAATGGCGATTCCGATCCGTGAAAGCATAGTAAAGTCCAATTTATTTTTAGTCAGTCCATCTTAACTTTGCAATCGGCATCCTTGCCCATTGGTATCTGTTCGGTCGAGCACAATCTGGCTGATAAGCTATTTGATAGTACAATGTACTACGACATCATTATCTAGCTAACTAGAAACGTCAAGGTACTCAGATGTAACAACAGAGTTATTGCTGCCTGGCTTACATTTCTAAAGGCTCTTTTACGTACCAATAACCTTTATTTACCAAAGACTGAATGAGTCTTACAGATTCGCTATCTAAACCTTTCAACTGTTGTATCGAGAGAGTGTCGTGATTACATAGCGCAGATGTCAACTGAACCTCATCGTTTGATATTTGAAATACCTCACCATTAATGTATAAGGTACCTTCGTCATTCTGGTGATAAAGCGCACGAAGACCGGATACCTTTTCAAAAGTGAATCCAGAGTGTAAATGGTCGGCGATCTCGTCCAATTGCCAGAGAGGTTCTGCTGGGACAATGTTTAGATTGTGTCTTGATTGACTGAGCATGCAACCCATGAAGTCATCAATCGTTGATTTACTGTTTAACGAACTCTTCAACATACCAGTTAAAGAATCTAAATCAGTAGTGGTGATTTCGCCAAACCCATTTTGAGTGGTGATTTCTGGCTTGTGTAGATGAATGTCACCAATGTCGTGTGCCAATACATAATCAGCGAAATTACTGATTAACTCTTGCTCTTTGGGTGAGCGGAACCCTACGGAGTAGCTCATCGATGGTTCTAATGCATACCCATCATGTGGGAATCCAGGTGGGATATATAGGATATCGCCTGGTTCCAAAATGTCATCTATGATTGAATCGAATGACTCTATTTGTCTAAGTGCATTTGCACGATGGTTCTCTGTATATTGGCCGACATCTTTTGCTCCAACACGCCAATGGCGTTTTCCCATACCTTGAATGATAAATACATCATACTGATCAATATGAGGACCCACTCCACCATCCTTGACTGAATAACTGATCATTAAGTCATCAAATAACCAGTTAGGCATACCTTTGAAGGGTTCGACAAGTTCAGCCGCATCTGCATGCCAATGATTGGCGGCTTGGACTATAAATGACCAGTGGCTTTCGTTTAGTCCTTCGAACTTCTCTTCATTAAATGGGCCGTGTTCTGCTATCCAGTCGTTATTTAGATTCGAAACAAATCTAGAATCTATCTCTTCTTCCATCGTTAGTCCTGCTAGCTCTTCTGGACTGATAGGATCTTGAAAGTCTTTAAAGCCACCTTTGATGATAGTAGGTTGTTTCTGCCAGTATTGGTGAAGGAACTCGGTTAGAGAAAAAGAGAGTTTGTACATGAGATTTCTTTCGTTGCAGGAATAGGGGCCGTATTGTAGCAGCGATTGGAATTGAAAGTGCGTCTAATAACGTATCGATGACATACCTCACGAAACCCACAGTTGCTGTGCAGGGTGCTTTATTAGAGGAGTATGTTTACATAGACGTAATATGTATTGCTATTTTAAATACAAATAATGGAGGTGTAACATAATTGACTACATATTTTAATACGATAAAGCTACATATGGTTAGCTTTAAATACAGCAGAGCACATAAGAGCTTAAGGTGTTAAAGGTGTTAAAGGTATGTAAAATTAACGGGTGGATTATCGTTGTGGCCAAATTCTTCGAAGACACATATATGTCCTATTTTTTTTAATACCAATCACAATTTTCATATAAAGGTTTTCATTATTCGAGCCGTGTTCACAGTTAACACCTTTAACCAATGATTGCTTGGCTCAGATCAATTATGTTTCAGTCAACGTCAGGAGGACTATTATGATCACGAAAGATGCAATTTTGCGAGTTGCGAG
Organism: Vibrio sp. VB16; assembly: GCF_015594925.2. NCBI lineage: Bacteria > Pseudomonadati > Pseudomonadota > Gammaproteobacteria > Vibrionales > Vibrionaceae > Vibrio > Vibrio sp. VB16. Next base: position 84,943 of record NZ_CP087591.1, on the reverse strand, counting down.
AATGACCGACAATCTGTCGGCTATTTCTAACATGTATCAAAACGCGTTAGGGTTTGATGTTTTATCTAAATATGAAGATGAAGATGGGTTTGATGGAATTGTTCTAGGGCATAAAAATCACAGCTATCATTTAGAATTTACTAACAGACTTTCTGATGAACCAAGAGAACATCAAGTAGCTGATACGTATTTGGTGTTCTATATGCCGGATAGTCGAGAGTGGGAATGGGCTTGTCGTTCTATGATAGAAGCGGGATTCAAATTCGTAGAAGCAAGGAACCCATATTGGAAACGTGTAGGTAAAACGTATGAAGATATTGATGGTTATCGCATCGTCATTCAAAATAGAGATTGGTCAGAGTAAAGACGATTGATAGCTATCTCAAAAATGAGTATTTTCTTTAAGGCCTTAGTTTGCAGTGTGAAGAGAAGGCCCTTTTTGTTATTTACTCTTCAGTTTGGTTAGTTACTTCATAGTATTATCATCACTATCATGGGCAATATACTACACTAAAACATACTCATATTGCCCTACACACAATCGAACTAACACAGACAAACAAGGCCTTTGACTCAATAAACAAAGGTGAAAATATTCGGTCTGTGATTCATTATGACAAATCCTATTTTCATAGTGCATTTAAACCGATTAACTATTGAAAAGGTCAACTTGGAAAATTTGCGTCCTTGGCGGTTTTTGTGGCGCTTGGATAGAGGCACAGTAAATGGAATTAGAAAATGTAAGTTCATCAAAAGTCGCTGGTGGATGGCATAAACAGTTTTGCTTCGAATCAAAGTCGTTGAATAGCAAAACTCGTTTTGCAATATTTTTACCCCCTAACGCAACCGAAGATAAACCTGTTCCCGTTATGTATTGGTTGTCGGGTTTAACGTGCACGGATGAAAACTTTATGCAGAAATCGGGGGCCTTTCAGGTTGCTTCAAGGCTTGGTATTGCCATAGTGGCACCGGATACGAGTCCAAGAGGTAATTCTGTACCGGACGACGTAGATGGTTCATACGATTTCGGATTGGGTGCTGGTTTCTATGTCAATGCGACTCAACCACCTTGGAATGTTCATTACAAAATGTATGATTTTGTGGTTGAAGAACTTCCGAATGTAATTGAACGGTATTTCCCAGTATCAGATAAGAGAGCGATTAGTGGGCACTCAATGGGAGGGCATGGAGCATTAATGATCGCACTGCGTAATCCAGAACGCTATAGTTCAGCGACGGCGTTTAGCCCTATAACAAATCCGACTAAGGTACCTTGGGGGCAGAAAGCCTTCTCTAATTATCTCGGCAATAATCGTGATGATTGGGAGCAATACGACACCTGTAAGTTGATGCGTGATTTCTCCGGTTCACCCGTACCAATGCTTGTTGAACAGGGTGACAAAGATGATTTTTTGCATACCCAACTAAAACCTGAGAATTTGCTCACATCGGTTGAATATGAAAAGTATCCACTAGAATTCCGTATGCAGTCTGGTTATGACCATAGTTATTTTTTTATTGCGACATTTATTGAAGATCATATTCGTTTTCATGCTAAAAATTGGATGACAGGTTAACCACTAATCGATCGGGTGAATAGGCACGATACACAACTACGCGGTCGTGTTTATATTCGCGCCCTTATACGTATTATTGATTGTTGCTAATTTGTCACCGGAGAATTGGTAGACTGTCGAATTCTTATTCTGGTGGTTTTCTTTTAACTTATGATAAGAATACGGCAGGTTGCGGTTGTTGTTCGAAAATGTAGCCGCTGGCTTTTGGGCGACTTCAGTAATAAGTTGATGACCAGATTTGAATGAGAGTACTGGAATTCCCGCGTTGTTCATGCCTATTCTTGAGCTTAGCTGCATCGTATGATTCCTCAATATAATTTCGATGCAGTTATGATACGAATGTTGCGCTATTAAACTGTTTCGTAGATGTCATCTCGTGTTAGGGTTTTGTAAACTTTGTTGAATCACCTATTAAAACCGTTAAAGTCATTCGCTTATAGCAACTCAACGGCTATACAACCAAGGCGCGATCAGCATAGAACTGTAAGGCACTACGTAAGTCTCCAATGAGTATTGGTTTGGTCAGTACTTTTGTTATCCCAATTTGGTCAAACATAATATGGTCTTGTTTCAGTGCATCAGCTGTTAATGCGATTATGGGAACGGCACTATCAACATATTGACGAATGTATTTTGTTAGTGCGATGCCATCCATTACCGGCATTCGAATGTCAGTGATATAGAGATCGTAGCGATGTCCTTCTGATAGATGTATTTTTGCTTCCAATCCGTTGCTAAAACTGGTTACTTTGCAACCTAACACATTCAATTGCCTCGACAGGATTTGTCGATTAAATAAATTGTCTTCGATAACAATTATGTTTAATCCAATATTAGAGTTAAATAATTGAATGTTATGATTGTCCACCAAGTTATGTCGCTTGAATACTCTACTTTTGAAGTCTATTTTAACCTTAGTACCAACGCCAAGTTCAGACCTAACAGACACCGCCCCACCTATAAGATCGACATAGCTTTTCGCCACGCTGGCACCCAAACCAGAAGAGTCGTTTTGCATCGTTCCAAACTGGTTGAAAGGTTCAGCAAAACAAGACAACTGATCTTTAGACATTCCAATGCCGTTGTCTTCGATAACAACTGTCACCAACGCATGTGAATGAGAAATCAACTTTACATTAAAACTGATTTCTATGATGGATTGTAGTTTTGTGGAATCTGAATACTTAATGGAATTGCTTACATAATTGAGTATGACTTGCCGTAGTTTTGTTTTGTCTGTCGATATTTCGATATAATCTGATGTACCTGAAAAATCTAAGTGACAGTTTTGTCTGTCCACTAAAGGTTTAGTGATGCTCTTTATTTCAGTGAAAAACTCAGTGGGAGAGAACTGGTCGATATTAACTTCCATCATTCCTGCTTCAATTTTCGATAGATCTAAGATGTTGTCTATGTGATTTTTTAGCGAAATAGATGATGAATTAAGTGTTTCAATATACTTCTCAGCTTTATTGCACTCACGACAATGGCTGTCATCTAACATTAATCCGACAGTACCAATAATACCGTTTAGAGGCGTCCGGATTTCATGACTCATTTGAGCTAAGAATTTACTTTTTTGTATACTTTTAAAGTGCTCTAATCTCTGGTTGTGCTTGGATCTAAGATACTCATTGTAGATAAAAACAATAAACCCTACGACAAGAATAAAAAATAGCGTGAGACCTACCAAAAATTGCTTGGTAGAATTGTTATGACTAATTAAATATTCATATTGCTGGGCACTATTAGAGTCGAAAAATTTATCTATACTTTCTATTAACATGTCCATGTCTTGTTGCTTTGTTTTATAAGAAATATGAACCTGAGAGAATGTTATAAATGATTCGTGATACAAGTTCATTTGAATTTTTATATTTGACAGTATCAATATTAAGGCTGTATTTTGTGTGGAATTATTTAGTTTCGTGATCTTTTCGCTCGCAAGAAATATATGATTTGAAAGTGAATGAGCCAACTTCATTTTATTATTAATATTTGATTCTAATTGAAAGTCACGATCAATTTGTCTAGCATCGGCTATGTTGATAACAAGTTCTTTGGCGATTTCTGAGGCATTATCGCTGCCATCGACTAAAGACAGTGAAAAATCGTGTGTGATCCCTAATGTTGAACTATATAGGTTCAATGCCTTGTCGACCATGTCTCTATGTAGCCTATAATGCTGTTTTTTAAGTAAAATTAGTGATTTGAAATTGTTTACAAGTAGGTTTCTAAATTGCATGTGGGTTTGAATGGATTTATTAATAGAATCGGCATCGTATTTTATTTTTAACTCTCGGTTATCAAATTTATTAATGAAAAATGTAATGTCAACCTCGTTCCCGAACTTCAGTATTTTTTTTGTGTCAAATATAATCTCATTTAAAGACTCTGCAAGAGACAAAGAATATTGTTGTGCTTCTATAGTGCTTTTTTGAATGTGATATATGTTGTACAAATACGCTGCAAACGAAGCAGACATAAAAGCAATGACAGTGATAGTAATGATATAATACCTGTGTACTCGATAAATAGTCACCATATGTTTTTTGGCTTGATCCGATAAGTTAACTTGATAGAAATACTCTAACAGTTAAATTTTCACATAGTGTTAGCACTTTGAAATTAAAACGAAGCAACGCTTGCTATGTCCAATGGTATTATCAAGCGTAGAATGAGCCTATTATTTTAGATTAAATTTTTATGCGGCTGATTAATAATGATAGATTTTGGTAGGCTTTTAAAAAGGTTTCGTACATCAAACTATTTAAGTCAAAATGAGTTGGTTGATCTGGTAACGAGAAAGGATAATAAGCTAGTTGGGTTGGATGTAGTAACTATAAGTCGTTGGGAAAACTGGGTCGTAGTACCTACGCACCGGCGCCAGATCGAAGTATTTCAAGGTGCTAATAAGTGTTATTTCGATGTTGTTTCAGCCAATGAAGATTTACTGACCCATAAGTTCAGGCCCAAAATAATCGAAAAATCAAATGTATGGGAAAATACTGAAAATATTCAGTTGGAAAATGTCATATATAAAGAAATCAAGTCAAAAGATGAGAAAGGTAATATTCTGTATTGCATATTGTATACAGACAAAAAAGGTATACCTCTGGGGCAAATAACATATAAATATCTCTCTGAAAATGATTTTTGGCATTCACTAGATAAAGTAAAAAACTCATCAGTCAACGATAATAGTAGTGAAAAATGCTTACAAATAAGCTCAATGTTTTGCTTGTCAAATAAAATATTACCACACATGCTAGGCTTGGTAACAAGACAGTTATTAATAAAAAAAATCAGCATGATCGGTTTTTCGAGCAAAAACAAAAAGTCCAACCTGAAAAGGTTTTTAAGAGCAGTTGGGTTTAAAATGCATAAAGAGAAACAAGACAGAACGTCATTAGTTTTGACTTATTATGATGCGCTGTATAATAAAGAATTATTTTATTGTTCAATTTTAGTCGGTTTTCAGGGTGAATTAAATGTCAAAAAAATGTAAAGATATACTAATTGTAGAAGATCAATATTTTTTCCAAGATATTCTAGAAATAGCCTTGAGGGATATCGTACCAAAAGAGGCGAACATCAAGAAGTCCATAAGTGGAAATCGAGCTATTGACTTGCTAAAAATTGAGTCTGATTCAATAGGGCTGATACTCTTAGATATGAAGATGGAAGATGGAGATGGAATAACCGTATTAAATTATTTGGAGCAGAACGGATTATCTGATATTCCCGTATATATCGTGAGTTCATTAGACAGTGAGTTTATCAGTTTCGTTATGCAGTCTATTAGCGATATGGATATACGGCTGGTCGGTTTTATTCCTAAAGATACACCAGATTTTGTGATCGATAGAATTTCTGATATCAAGCAGGATATTTTGACATTTTTGTTGGAAGACAAAACAAAAAAATACTATGACCCTATTAAATATGCTCCTAAAGACCAAGGCTCTGATATTATAACAAAGCTTGAATCAGATCTAATTTTATATGTTCAGCCAAAAATCAATATACAAGAGGGTGGTTATATCTCTGGTTATGAAGTCTTGAGTCGTTTGTACGACGAGCAATTAGGCATCATTGAACCCAGTAACTTCCTCCATTACATTAATACATTGGACAAAAAGCTCGCTTTTAATTGGCTAGTAATCGAAAAAATATTCAGGTTTCTAGAGAATAGTATCGAAGTAGGAGCCTACCATAACCTCTCCGTCAATGTTGACCCTGATGTACTTGGCCATAAGGATTTCGTCAATAAATTTGATAGACTAGCAAAAGCTCACAATGTCGATGTTGGGTTTGTTACTATCGAGTTAACAGAAGATTCTCAAATCGAAAACAGCAAACTGTATTTTAATATTGCACAATTAAAATTACTTGGTGTTCGATTTTCACTAGACGACTTTGGCAAAGGTTACTCCAATTTAGATCGAGTAGATCGCATACCATTTGACGAAGTTAAGATAGATTTAAATTTAATAGCAAAAATACGGAATAACGAAAAAGAAAAAGAGTTGGTTGTCTCAATACTCCATTATATCAAAGACAAAGGATGTAAGGTTGTTGCAGAAGGCGTTGAAGACAAAGACACCAATGATTTTCTTAAGTTTGTCGGTTTTCATGAAGCGCAAGGCTATTATCATTCCATGCCAAAACCGATGTCTGAAATAGAAAGTATTTTTACTCATTTCTTCAAGAATCGAATTTCATTATTACTGGGTGACATGAGTTCTGAAAGTTTTTTAGATATATATAACTATTTTCATGTGAATGCCGTTGAAGTGCTGGATAAACATCTAGCAAGAGAGGTTGAATTTGAACGAGAGGAATTTGTTCACCAGGTTAAAGGGATATTAAAAACAGCGGGATTGAACGAAGGTCTCAAATTTATTGAATTATATAGTAATACTGGCGAGCAATTGCATATTGTCAGGTTGAAAAAATACCTCAATTACTTCAATGGTTCATTGCTAAAAAGGATAATATGATTTATTGGGTTTTTAACAAACTTCTAATGAACTCTAATTCTGCGTCAGTTAGCTTGGAATTTTCAACATATAGATTATTGATAGTTCCAAGTTTTTTTGTTATATACTCTTCAATGTGCTTGATTTCATATTTATCCAGATTATCAATTTGAACGATCAAGTTGTCAATTTTACGTGAGCTAATCATAGTAGTACCTCAAGTTTTTAATTAATTATATCCTCCTATCAGGGTGATGGTATTGGCAAAGCAATGTTATTATTTGTAATTATTTGCCAGCAAGTAATTATGATGTTAAATATTGTAAATACAGAAAATACGACCACGAACATCAGAAAATTCCTATATTTGATATTCTTGTAAATGAGTAAATTAAGACGCATGAATTATGAAGCATTTAATGCATGGGACTTAGATGAAAATTTTCAATTTTGGTAAATTAATTAGAAAGTTAAGGGATTTTAATTGTATAACTCAAAATGAGATGGTGAGTCTTGTTGAAGAATCGACAGGCGGAGAGTCAGGGATTGATACGGTGTCCATTAGCCGTTGGGAAAACAATGTTATTGTTCCAAGTCACAGAAGACAGATAGAAGTAATTAGTAGCTTAGGTCATGATTTTTCGCAACTGGTTGACACGGAAATGATGACAGTTTCGCAAAAAGAGTTGCAGGGTTACTTAGTTAAAAAATTAATAGTGGATAATTATTGGGATTTTTCATCCCATAGTTGTAACGTAGCGAAACTGGAAAAACGAGAAGTCGTTAATGGTGGTACTGTTAGCTATTGTTTTGTTGAAAAAAATTGCGATATTCCAATCGCACTCATTTCATTTAGATTCGAAAATGATTCCCTGACTAAAGGCGATAAATATATGGTCATTGAGTCGCTCTATTGTGCTAATTCGGTTCTATTACTGAATATTATCGGATTTTTCATGTCTCTTCTTATCAAAAAAACTATTGATGGTATCATTTACAAGTCAACGAATAGAAATTCTCCACTAAATAAATTTGTGAAGTCAATTGGTTTTAAAACATTAGCCAGAAAAGAGAATATGTACATTAACGTCTTGTCCTATTCAGATGTGCTTTATAACAAAACTTATTTTAGTTTGGCATCTTGTTATCATCATGGTATCGAGCTGTAGCGTTTGCACACGTGTATAAACTCTGTCTGACGACTATGAGTCAACATAAAAAATTAAAATATAACAGGCGATGCTATTAAATCGATAGCAATATCTATTAATAATACCTTTGCCTCATTGGCGATGTGATTATTTAGGACCTCTTATTCCACCTATCCAATTCGGATAGGTTTTTTTTAGAGTTAATCGGATACCTACTAATGATATGCCGTTTAGAAGAAAAGCGTACTTAATTAGGGTAAACCCATTTTCTACATTCTTATTTTTACATTGTCTGAACTAATCAATTGTTAATGGGAACTATTCGTAATAAAATGGAGGTGTTTCTCTTAATCGGTTTATCAATTTGAAAAAGTGGTGTTTGATTTTTATTGGATGGTTGGCGACTGGGCTCGGGTTTTTGGGGGTATTTCTTCCCATCCTTCCTACCGTACCGTTTATTCTGCTTGCTATGGTCTGCTTTAGTAAGAGTTCACCTCGCTTTCAGATTTGGTTACAAAATAACAGGTACCTTGGCCCCACTGTTACTCGAATTAAACGTAAGCAGGGCCTAACAGTAACTGAAAAGAAGAAAATTCTGCTCTACAGTTGGATGTCTATCGTGACGACAATTGTTTTCCTGTTGGAGCGAGTCGAGTTGCAAGTGTTATTAAGTATTATCCTACTCATTGAGACTTGGGTGATTGTCCGTTATAAGACCTTTCAATCGACGAATATTAGGTCTAGTTCTCACTAAACGCCTTTTTCGCAGCATCATAACCGTACTGAATCATCTCTTCTGCGCGATCAAATTCAAATGTTCCACAGATGTTTTGAGGGATTTCTATTGTTTTATCCGGTGGGTAGGCCGCTAGTTTTTGTCGTGCAATAGTGCTTTGCATTGCGTCAAAGGCTTGGTTTGCAATGTCGTAGGCCTCGAAATTGATATTAATTGAACCAATGACGGAATCCTGTAATTTGTCGACATAGTGGCTTATTTTTTGTTGGATAGACCCCTTGCCTTGGCTAGGAATAACCTCGACATTTTCCGGCAGTTTAATTATGTCACCGCCTAGATTAACTGCTAAGGTTAAGTCGGTTTTGTCTCCAAATGTCGGCGCGATTGGTACAGGATTAAGTACGCCACCATCTATCAACGATTCTCCATCTATCTCAAACGGTGTAAAAAAAAGTGGTAGAGAAATAGAAGCTCTTATCGCATCAAAAAGAGGACCAGAGTTCAACCATACTTCTTTTTCTTCACGTACATTTGCAGCGATCGCAGTAAACTTGATATCAAGATCTTCAATTTGGGTATCACCGATAAGTTCGACCAGTGTATTAATAATTCGGTCACCTTTAAACAGGCCACTGGATTGCCAGGAAATATCGAGCAGTTTTGCCATTGATACTTTGTCGATAGCCGTTACCCACTCTACGAATGGGTCAAGCTTTCCTGCCGCGTATATCCCACCAATAAGTGCACCAGCAGAACACCCAGCTATAGATTGAATTTTGTAATTATTTTCTATTAACCAATGAATGACGCCTATATGAGTTAATCCTCTTGCTCCACCGCTACCTAGGACAAGAGATACTGTCTTTGTCATAAATGTCTACCTATCTGATGTAATGTGTCAACTATACACTCACCTCTGTGAGATAGGCGAATAATATAGCGACCAGTAAATAGCTTTATGTAATTAAATTACCAAAAATTAGATCAAATTCTTGCAATTTGCCATTAATGTGATTAGTATCACACTATAAAGTAAGTTAATTACATTTTTAAACCAATAGAGGAATATACAATGGGACATGATCTAGGCGCGGCATATTTGAGTCAAATTATCGCTAAGCAGATGGTAGAAGAAGCGATTTACGGTAAGTCGGAACCTAAAAGAAAATCTCGCATTAAAGCGTTGATTAAACGAATGATTAAATAAAAAGTGCCCCTCACATTAGTACTTAGGGGCATCTATCTTTATCCAAAAACCAAACAGAGTTACTTATAACATTAGAGTTTTGTTTCGTCTAATGCTGCTTCTAAACGATCTGCTCCACCGACATATTGGCTATCTAGCCATATCTGAGGCACGGTGACTGGCGTTTTTGCCCCAATGATCGCTTTAACTTCGGGAATCATTCGGTAAAGTGCTGCACTGTCTTTGACAACATCAAAATAATTGTATTCGATTTCAGCGTCATCGAGCATCTGTTTTGCTTTCACGCAGTATGGGCACGTTGCTTTTCCAAATACAATATTTCCTTTCAGTTCGTCGCGTTGACTCCACTGATTTATTACTGATTGAACGAGCACACCACGGTTAAGGGCTTCACCTTGGCTGATGACTTTTCCCTCTACAACAAGTATCGGCGCATGCCATGCCCCTAGTTTAAGTGGTTCCCACCAATGAGAAAGCCAGTCTTTTACTTCTAGTTCTACCGGCACATCTTTCAGCTCATTTGCAAACGTATCGCTAAGTATATCTTTGGTTAAGGTGCATTCGCCACAGGGGATCTTGACACTGAATGGCCCCCATTTCCCACCCCAACGATATAACGTAATTTTTACCGGCTGTACCATACAATTATTTTCCTTCACTAATCTTGCCTATTAGATAAGAAAGGGGCAAAGTAAAAAAAATTTCATTGAGCCGAAAATACTGATCATATCAATAAAGTATTAATATAAATTCAATTTTATTATTCGCTCAATATATCTGCATTTGGTTTGTAGTAGGGGACGATGCAGTTAGGACCAAACTTATTATTGGATCTAACTACAATCCCCTTGTTGTTACGGATTAGAAATCGTAACGGATGCCAGCTTGTAGTTGGTTGTCTAGGTTGTCCATCTGCTCAAATTTGTATCCTGCGTAGGTTCTTAAATTAGCGTTGAATTTGTATACACCCTCAATTGCGATGTTATCAGCTTCACTTGATTTTTTACTAGCTGCATCGAATTCGCTTTTATTGTATACGCCTATAAATACCATTTTTCCCATTGTGTACATTGCCGACATTTCGAATGCAGTGGCATCATCATCGGCTGCCTCGCCAAAAGCCAAAAATGCACCAAATGTAAAATCAACAATCGTTAGGTTACCTACGAAGTTGATTTGATAATCGTCATCCGTAGAAACGAAACCGGCACCTAGATCAATGGACTCTAGTGAATAGATGCCTGCAACACCGAAGCTCTCATCGCTATCATCTGCTTTTTGAGCCGCTAAGTAATTGGCTTTTAATGTGAAATCGGCAAAATGACCCGCGTATAAGAAGTTGGCTTCGCGCTTGTCTTTGTTTCCATCAGTAAGGTCCGCGGCGTCGGCACCAAATGTGGCCATAGTATCGGTAATGTCGGTCAACATTACTTGTGCAGAGTCTTGCTTACCATAAGAAAAGTCGCCTGCGGTCGAACCTATTCCGGCAAAAACATAACGATTATTAATGGTACTTGAATCGCTAGTATCAAATTCTGCTTCGTATTTACCAAACCCTTCTAATGACTCGCTTATTTGGGTTCTACCAACGACGTTAATACGAGCGCGTGATTTATCGTCGAAGGTGCTAGAAGATGCTGTTTTGTTGTTGTCTGAAATGTTAAACCGGGCTTCTGCACGCCCCCCTATCATTAACTCGTTAGTATCGCTTTCGTATACCGTTGCTGCCAAAGAAGATCCGGAGACCAACGTTGTGACTATAGTGGTTGCTAATATTGAAATTTTCATCTGACATATCCTATGTAGAAAATATTGGGTATTCGTCCCTCAAACATTTTCGAATAATCTAAACCATGGAATTGCAGCTTTTTCGGCACTTAGTTTTTTTAACTACTGGCCTTTATAATTTTTATTGAATTCTTCACTTAAATTTATGTCTAAGGGGAGAGATTTGTCCAAAATATTTATTAAACGTGGGCACCTAGGATTAGGCTTAATGACGGCGAGCGATTGTAGACAGCAACTATAGTCGGCATTGATGAAAACGCAAAATGAAAGGGGAGTCTTCAAGGGTTTGATTATTCAGTTGGAAACAGTGTGTGATTAAATTGTTGTTTATGTGAAATGATCTCGAGAATAAGAACTTTCATAAACTTTAAGAGTCGATGACTCGATTCATCGCTATATCAATGTACGAAGTGCTTGACGGTTCTCTCACTTGCTTTCTTTCTGGAGGAGGTGGATGATAAAGTACTTTTTATTCTATCAGAAACTGATTTTGAAAAACTCGCCATATATACACCCATCATTGACAATAAATCAGCCTCCATCGGATGTTTTTATGAACTTCGATGCATTTAGAGAAAATACTGAGACTCGACTACACGCACATAAATGGGGCCAATTACAGGTTGTTACTGGAGGTTCGTTAGAGATTGTAGCCGAAAAAACTCGATTTATTGCGCCTCCGCACTTAGCCGTTTGGGTTCCAGCTGGAGCCATGCATCACAGCTTTAATCGAAGGCCCCTGCGTTACTGTTCAATTAATATTGAATCAAGCAAATCGCAATATATGCCAAGCCATACTTGTTTAGTTAGCCTTACGCCGATTGTTTCCGCAATTATTGAGGACTTTAGAATTCGTTCGATCAATGTGGCAAGCTCCATTCCAGATCAAAGGTTAGTTAATGTGCTGTTGGATCAGCTGTATCTTAGTGAAGAACAAAGCCATTTTTTACCCAATAGCCATCATAAGTTACTACAGCCGATATTATCTACACTGGAACAAAATCCTACGGATGCTACGTCACTCAATGAATGGGCTAGTCGGGTGCACACTACAGAGCGTACGCTCGCAAGATACTGTCAAATAGAGTTGGGCATGAGCTTTACAGAATGGCGAATAAGGTCAAAGTATCTACATTCAATGACGTTGTTGAAATCAGGGATGTCAGTGAAAGAGGTTGCGTTGACATTGGGTTATCATCAAGCGAGTCCTTTTATAGCGATGTTTAAAAAATACGCCAGTGAGACCCCTGATCAGTACAAAACTAGGCTGGCCTAAGGTTGTGGTAGTAGTTATGGCTCATCTTTTTAGGAGCCATAAATACATATAAAACGAGCGCTTTACTTAACTTTCCAGTGTATCTCTTCATCCGCACGGATAGGTACAACACTGTCTGTTCCAAAAGGCATCGTTTTGTCTACACACCAGCTTTCTTTGATTAAAGTGATTTTGTCACTATTCCTAGGTATGCCGTAAAACTCAGGCCCGTTGTGACTAGCAAACGCTTCTAAGTTTTCCAACCTGTTTTCTTTTTCAAAAACCTCGGCGTATAACTCTATAGCGGCATGAGCGGTGTATGAACCAGCACAGCCGCAGCTGTTCTCTTTTTTGTCTTGTGAATGTGGCGCAGAATCGGTGCCAATAAAGAATTTTTTGTTACCACTGGTTGCCGCTTCTATTAGTGCTTTCTGGTGAATGTTTCGCTTAAGAATAGGCAGACAAAATAGATGAGGGCGTATGCCGCCGACAAGCATATGATTGCGATTGAACAGTAGGTGATGCGCTGTGATCGTAGCGGCTACATTATCTCGTGCATTGTTAACAAATTCCACGGCTTCAGAGGTTGTAATATGTTCAGCAACGACCTTCAGTGTCGTAAATTTCTCCACTATAGGTGCAAGGATCGTATCCAAAAATATTTTTTCTCGGTCAAAAATATCGATTTCTTCCGTGGTCACTTCGCCATGAATTAACAGCAACATTCCAACTTTTTCCATCGCTTCAAGAACGGGGTAAAGTGCTTTTATCGACGTAACCCCAGAGTCCGAGTTGGTGGTGGCTCCTGCAGGGTAAAGTTTTGCAGCGACGATTTTACCTGACGCTTTTGCATCTATAATATCTTTTGGTGTGGTGTTATCTGTTAAGTAGAGCGTCATTAATGGCTTAAAATGGTCACACGTTACATGTTCATTGATTCGAGCGTAATAAGCCATTGCCAGTTCAGTGTTGGTAATTGGTGGAATAGTATTGGGCATTATGATCGCACGCCCGTTGTACCGGCTTATGTCGCGAACGGTATCTGCTAAAACAGCACCATCACGTAAGTGGACATGCCAGTCGTCTGGACGAGTAATGGTTAGAGTAGTCATGATTAGTTTGCTCCACTTTTATAACTGATAAGTATCGATGCCGCTACTGAACTAGAACAATGAATTAGAAAAGTTATGGCGTCGGGATAATATTAGAAAAAGTGTTGTATTTCATCAAATTTTTATGAGTAAATGGTTTTAAAAGAAAACGTTTGCGCAATTTGTCACGATGCAAGCAAAAAACCTATAAGGAAATCCGATGTCTAATTTGTCTTTACCCCTTCTTTCCCAAATCAATATCTACCCTATTAAGTCAATTAAAGGTATCAGTCTATCTACTTCATGGGTTGAAAAACAAGGAATTATGTTTGATCGCCGATATATGTTAGCCGATCAAGAGGGCGTGATGATTACGGCTAGAGCTTATCCTCAATTAGTGAGAGTAAAAGCCAACCTAACACCCAACGGCATGTGGTTGAGTTTTGACAACACTGTGCCTTTTAAACTGTCGATGACTGAATTCGAGATGGAACAAGTAAAAACGAATGTTTGGAATGATGTTTTCACTGCTTTTTCGACGACTGAATCTGCGAATCGTTGGTTTAGTTCAGTTTTAGGGCGACCTGTGCAGTTACTTTATACAGGGGAGGAGTCGAAACGATTAAGGGAAAAATTTGGACATAGTGTTAGTTTTGCTGATGGTTATCCACTATTGGTTATTAGCGAAGCATCTCTGGCTGCGTTAAACGAAAGAAGTACGGATAGCCATGATATGGCACAATTCAGACCTAATATTGTTGTCTCTGGGGATGAAGCCTTTATAGAAGATAGCTGGAAACGAATTAAGATAGGTGACGTTGAGTTTGAGATAAGGAAGCCCTGTCAAAGATGCATTCTTACCACTGTTGATACAGAGACAGGAAGCTATAAAGCCAATAAAGAACCGCTAAAAACACTGAGTAACTTTCGATCTTGTGAGAAAGGAGAGATCTATTTTGGGCAAAACTTAGTCGCGCTAAACGAAGGGACTATACAGGTTGGTGACCCTATAGAAGTGGTAGAGTACAAGCAAAAAGAGGTTTACCTTGATAAAGGATTTACAAAGAGTAAAGAGAATGAAAGCCTGCGATTAACCTGTGTTGAAATCGAAGAAGTAGCGAAAGACTTTGTGACCTATTGGCTAGAACCAACCCATGGTGTATTGCCCAATTATTCCCCTGGTCAGTACCTACCAATAGAGGTCGAAGCTAATGGTGAATCGTACGCCCGTTTTTATACCCTTTCGTCTAGCCCGAGTCGGCTAGGGCGGTATGCTATATCGGTAAAACGGGTGAATGGAGGTAAGGTGTCTAATTATTTATCCGACAATATGCAGGTAGGGGAAGTATTAACAGCGGAAAGTCCATCTGGTAGCTTCCATTTGCAAGACAGGGCAGACCAGCCTCTTTTGCTCTTGTCTGCTGGGAGTGGTGTTACCCCTATGATATCTATGCTGAGATTTTTGGCAGATCACAATCAACTCAATGATACGGTGTTCTTTCATCAATGCAGCACGATAGACGATATACCTTTTAGAGATGAACTCGATACATTCCACGCTCGATTTCCTGGTTTTAAGATGGTTATTTCTTTGAGTCAGGCGCATGAAGAGTGGGAAGGTGTGAAAGGTCGCTTAGCGTTGTCTCATATAAAACATATCCCGGACGTACAGTTGCGACAAGCTTTCGTGTGTGGACCGAAACCTTTTATGAATAAAGCAAAACACCTGTTACTTAAAATGGGGTTACCTGAAACGAACTATCATCAAGAATCGTTTGGTGTGAATGTCGAAAACAGGCCAAAGGAAACCAAACTTGTGACATTGAGCCTAAACGGAAAAGAGTTTCAGGGTGACAATCAATCGTCTATTCTGCAGCAAGCAGAAAAACAGGGTTTATATATAGCTAATAGTTGTCGAGCGGGCTTGTGTGGGGCCTGTATGTTAGAACTAAAATCTGGCCAAGTTGATCAAGAAGACGTGCCTGCATTAACGAAAGATGCTGCTGCGAACGGCAAGGTACTTGCCTGTTGTAGTGTCCCAACAACAGATGTCGAACTCTCAAGCTAATCTAAAAGTAAGTACTCTTTTGGATTGGTGATTTCAACACTACGATTGGCATGAAGTATGTAGTCAGACACATGGGTGATGACGTAGGTTTGTTTATTAGTAATAATATTGCCCACTTTGAGTTTGTTCAATGGCTCATTGCTGGATGCGCAGAACCAATCCTTATGTGCATGGTCGTTAACCGTGACCAAAGTAATACTTTCGATAGCGATTGCGCGCGATCCGTAGTTTGCCAATATGACAAATTTATCGCCTGATACCATGCTTTCTACCTGACTACCAGGTTTGAGTTGAGACAATGAATGAAGTTGTAATGGTGTTTGATTTCGCATATTTAATGGTGTTTATTCTAATGGTTAGGGTTGAATCAATAGGTCATCGGTGACAACCCTTCGCTGAAGATACAATCAGAAAGTAAAAGCTCTATTGGCTTTCATGGATGCTTTTACTCGCTGATTCTTTCTATAATTAGGGACCGTTTCTATTATCAATAACTCAGTCGTAAATGGTTGGTATTGCTTTTCTTTTATGCTGAGTGGCTTTGTAGGTCGCGACTATTCTATTCGCTACATCTACAGATACTTCTTTGCCTTCTAAAAAATCGTCGATCTGATCGTAAGTGAGATGCAGTGCATCTTCGTCCGCTTTTTGAGGAGACAGCTCTTCTAGATCCGCGGTTGGTGTTTTATTCACTAATACATTAGGGGCACCTAGTGTATTAGCGAGTTGTCTGACTTGGCGTTTACTCAAACCAAACAAAGGTGCTAAATCACAAGCGCCATCGCCAAACTTTGTGTAGAAGCCCGTTATGTTTTCCGCCGAGTGATCGGTACCTATTACCAATCCGCCAACGTAACCGGCAATTTCGTATTGAGCGACCATACGTGCTCGGGCTTTAACGTTACCTTTTACAAAATCGTGTTTAGCGTCGTCGTCAGGGAGAATACCCGCTTCTTGTAGTGCTTCACCAGTGGCGGCGTGGATACCATCAACACCTGTTTTAATATTGACAGAAACCGAGTAGCTTGGTTCTATAAAGGAAAGGGCAAGCTGTGCTTCCTCTTCATCTTTCTGTTCGCCATAGGGAAGACGAACCGCAATGAACTGGTATTCGTTGGTTGAGGATGCTTCATTCAAACCAATAACGGCAAGTTGAGCGAGACGGCCACAAGTTGTTGAGTCAATACCGCCGCTAATACCTAATACTAGCGATTTACAACCGGATTCGGTTAGTTTGTCTTTAATGAATTCGACTCGGCGATTAATCTCAAAATCAGGGTCGATAGAAGCTAATACGCGCATCTCTTCACGAATTTGATGTTCCATTTGGGTTCCTTTTCCTACAAAATATATCAACAGGTAATATCATACCTAATTACTCACCATTAAAAACAGTGAAAATCTATCTTATGTCGTTAAAAATAGAGAACAAAACTAAAATTGCCGTGTTTGGGAGCGCATTTAATCCTCCGAGCTTAGGTCATAAGAGCGTCATTGATTCGTTGAGTCATTTCGACAAGGTTATCTTAGTTCCAAGTATCTCGCACGCTTGGGGTAAGGAAATGTTGGATTACGAACTACGTTGCAAATTAGTTGAGCTCTTTGTCAAAGATTTGAATTCGAAAAAAATAGAGATTTCCAAGGTAGAAAAAGAGCTGTACCAACCGGAACAGAGTGTGACAACATTTGCGGTATTGTCGGCATTAGAAAAGCACTACGCTAACGCTGAACTTACTTTCATTATGGGGCCTGATAACTTCATAAGTTTTGATAAGTTTGTGCGCTACAAAGAAATACTGACGCGTTGGTCGGTGACTGTGTGCCCGGAAAAACTAAACATTAGAAGTACATTTATTAGAGACAATCTTAGAAACAAAAAATCCGTGGAAAAATTGACGACATTTTCAGTTGAGAAATACCTTTTAGAAAACAACGTATATTAATGTATTTTCCGAAGTTATTTTGCTGTCATACCAGCGCCACTAAATAACTGGCCAGGCGAAATGTGTTCGCACATGGATGTCTCGAACGGTTCGCTTCTTCGTCTCGCTAGACTGGTATCAAACGATGCTAAAGGGAGGCTCCAAAACCAAATTTACACAAGCCAGCAAACTCTTGTTGCGAAACATCAAATAGTTCTAATGCAACCTGATCGGGTTTCTTTCCAGAAAGCACGCGTTTTCGTGCTTCTCTTAGTTTTAATGAAAAATGGATTTCGGCATCTAGCCCCGTGTTATTGTCTGGTGTCCAAGCGTTAAATTGCTGGCTGAGTTGACTCATTAGTAATTGAGGTTTGTTATTTTTTATCTCATGACGAACGACCTGCAGCAAAACTTGATGGTAATCGTTGTCGAGAGACGAACCTGCCAGTAAGCTAAATGCATTCTCTGTGATAGTACTTGCTTCAACAAAGCCAACTTTATTCGTAAATGAGTCGGCAAGTCGTTGAGAAAATGCAATAGTTGAAACGGTAGACAACGCAAAAAAGGTCGTTGAGACTAAGCAATCAGCAGGAATCCAAAAATATTGCCCTGGCTCTACGGCGTATTCATTCTTGCCCACCTTTATCAAAATCGTGCCTTTAATGACGGTCATCAGCGAGTGTTTTAAGGTCTTTCTTCGTGATGAAATAGTGATGTAAGGATGAGCGATGTTTTCAAACTGAATAGAGTAGTTCATAGTGGCCTCGAATAATTCGCCGCTAGGTTACCTGTTATTTGGCATAAAGCCAATATAGTTAGCTCTAGAGCTAACCTAATGATGCAATCTCGGGTTCAGGTTAGTTGCTGTATCACTCATAATGAGTAATTATCAATACATACTCTGGTCGGACCATGATTAAATGCCAATACTAATGCTGAATATAAGTTAAAGAGTGCGTAGAATTAGCCCGATTTTAAAATAATGAAGAAAAATATGAATTCTGAAAAAGATGTTTACCAAGAAATTCGACCATACAATGATTCAGAAATTAGTGGCGCTATTGATCGTTTGATTTGTGACCAAGAGTTTGTCAGTGCCATTATTAATCATCGTTTTGCAACCAAGCCTGTGTGGCTAAAGACGCTTCTCTCTCCGTTTGTGAAGGTCACTCTAAAAACGAAATGGGGTAAACTAAAAACGGTAGCCGATGTGCAATTGGAGGTTGAAAAGTATCTTGCGAATACCCTTCGAAAAACAACCGATGGTGTGGCTTTTGAGGGACTTGACAGTTTAGATAGCGATATCCCCTATTTATTTGTGTCAAACCACAGAGACATCGCGATGGATCCAGCTCTCATCAATTATGGTTTATATAATAGTAAGCACAAGACAGTCAGGATAGCGACGGGAGACAACCTACTTAAAAAACCATGTGCGACGGAGCTGATGAGGCTTAATAAGAGTTTTATTGTAAAGCGTTCTATTAAGGCACCAAGAGAGTTGTTGAAAGCGCTGGGTTTACTTTCTTCTTATATTAAGAACTCACTAGAAACTGGGAATTCTATCTGGATTGCTCAACGAGAAGGTCGAGCTAAGGACGGAAATGATATCACTGAGCCTGCAATACTTAAGATGTTTCATGTGGAAGGCCGTAAAAGAAAGGTGGGATTTGGCGAATATATTAAGTCGCTAAATATTGTTCCGGTTGCGATCTCATATGAGAATGATCCATGCGATTTAGACAAAGCTAGAGAGCTAGATGAAAAACGGAATAATGGAAGTTATGAAAAAACTGAATTCGAAGATATTGAGAGTATCGTCAAAGGTATCGTCGGTTATAAGGGCAGGGTATCGGTTTGTTTTGGTCGTGTTATAGAGAAAGAATTTGATAAGCCTGAAGAGCTTGCCCTCGAAATAGATAAGCAGATAAGTCAGTTGTATACGCTTTATCCGGTTAATCTTTATGCTGCGGGTATTGAAAACGATTCTATAACAGATAAAGTTAAACAAGATTTCAATGCCAAATTAGACCAATTATCAGATGGAGCGAAAGAGGTATTGACCAATATGTACGCTAACCCGGTCCATAATAAAGGGTAATAAAAGGAGCGTTATGCTCCTTTTAACTTTCAAATGCAATATGATTTTTGACTGGTCGTTGAAAAAACCATATCAATTAGGTCCGCTTTGGGTTATCTAGCGACTGCCCCACCTAGGGTGAGATTCTTCGGCCATGTTTTAATGACATTACCACCGAGAAATATATTGCCATCAACCGTCATTGTTTCTGGAAATGCGACTATCTTAGAGCCACCAATGTACAGGTCACCCTTTACTATGATTTCATTGGGCAATTCTGTTAATGGCGTACGAATAACACTCAAATCACCATTCACACTCAATTTGGGTGGCAAAGAATTCAGTTGGGTATCAGTAAAGTTAATATAGCCGCCTACTTTAATACCAACTGGCCATGCTTCGATAGCCGTGCCAAGAAAATTGGCATAGCCTCTAATTTTAGTGCCTCTTCGAATCTGCTTAAGTGTGCTGTTTGAAGCATCTAAATTACCATTTACAACTAGGCCCTGCGGGAGTCTTTCTATGCTTGTTTTCGACACATTTAGATTCCCCTTCACGACCAAACCAGATGGTAAAGAAGTATAAGGCTTGTTTCGAAGATATAGGTTACCGTAACTGTCCAAATGATTCAGTATTTCATACTCGCCAAGCGGTGTAGCAATAGAAGCTGAGGGTAGAATCAAGCAACAAAGAGTGAGTAATGTTTTATTAAAATACATGGGCAATTTCTTAATGATTTTGTTATCTATCGGCACAGATCTGAAAAACTGAAGACGTGGTGACGAAACGAGCTAACGATATCAGCTCGTTTCTACTTGAGAGTTAGCGGCTGATCGAACGAGACTTGAGTTCAAATATCAGCTTTTCAGCACTTACTTCAAATTTAAACTGTACATGTAACTCTTTCGCATCGTCAGCAATTGGGCTCGAATCATACTCAACATTTGCGCATACGTCTTTTGCTAATGCTATGTATTTATCGAGTTCGGTTTGTAGAAGCTGTTTGGACTGAGCGAATATAGATACGTCAGCAACTTCGTCACCTTCTCCAATGATAAACCCTACTTCAGCAGTAACACCACACGCTTCACAAAGTTCATTTTCTGGATCAATACCATTTGTATCTTTGGTCATAACAATTCCTCTTACTTAAAGTCGCTCTATACTACATTAGCTACTTGATAGATAACCAGAAAAATATGACCTGATTAGTGCAAGATCGAGATGAATAAAGACCTATTAGCAAAGTTGAATAGCAATAGTTTATGGATGCCAATCATCTATTCGGTAAAACCATTTAATGTACCTCAAATAGTACGAATGGCTATATCTATTATCGCCATTTTATTGATCGTTGAATAATTAATGACGTCGTTAAAAGAGGTGATCTATGCCAAAAAGAAGTAAAGCTGAAACGAAAGTTACTATCGAGAGAATTTTAGACGCTGTTGCCGATCAGTTGCTGAGGTTGGGTTACGACAAAATGACCTACACGACTTTAAGTCAACAGACGGGGCTTTCAAGGACAGGGATCAGTCATCACTTCCCTAAGAAGCAAGATTTTATGTTGGCGCTAAATGCGCGCATATATGGGATGTTAGTGTCTCATTTAGACCTAGATGATAAATTGGAAAATTTTTCTGAAAGTTGGTTGAAGTCTCTAGGTCGGCCTGAATTCAAATCGATTCTTCGTATTATATTTCATCATATTGTTGCTTTTGAAAATGGTGAAAAATCGGTACAGGAAGGTATTGATTGGCTATATAATCTGCTAAATAATAAATATGGCAGCGAAAGTAAACGAGAGTTGGAGTGGCTTATTGGGAAGTCGCTGGTTGAGATAAGTTTTAAGGCGTGAGTTAAGAGATATACTATCCCAACTCGTCAATGAGTCGGGATAGTTCATTCGTCATATGACTATATATGACAGTGGTCAGTTAGACCTTTATCGCATCCATTACGTTTAATTTTTTTTCTTGATACATCTTGAAAAGGAAATAAACGTTTACGCAAGCAATAAAAGCATTGGTCGCCACAACGGGCATTGCCCCAATCATTACACCGTAAATTACAAAAAATGTACAACCAACAAAGTTTAGAACGCGTAATTTCACGATGTCTTTCATTGTTAATGAAATAGCAACCATTATAGAAGCGACGTAACCCATAATTTCAATCATATTAAATTCCATTATTAAATCCTCATTTGAATGCCGATAATTCGGTACCAATTCTTCTCTTCGTGAGATATACGAGGAAGCTCCGTGCCTCGAATGGTTCTACTTGTTAATTGGCGCTGAATATATCAGGTACAAGAGTGTGAGGAAAGCCACAAAAATGGGTTTTTAGTAAGTTAGCGATTACGCAAACGTTTAACAAAAGAAAACGTGTATTTTGATTACTGAATCTATTGAAAATTTGCATAAAAAAACCTCAACATTGGTAGCCCAATTATTGAGGTTCAGTTTATGTACTACAACGTTACATTGTAGACAGGTTATTTTTTACCTTGAGACTGCTTGTCGACTTCAGTTAGTTCTCTAATACGACGACTGATTTCACGTCGTGATTTTGAAATCTCTGCGCTACTAATAATGTGGTCATCGACACGATCTTCGTAATCGGCCTTCATGTTCTTAATAATAAGTACAATTTCGTCGTGTGACATTTGAGGTTTGATATAGTCTAACAGGTTGTCTAAGAGCTCTACGCGTTTGGTGTTGTCACGTACCTTTTTTTCGTTGTCTTGGAGTTCACGCTTTAATTTATTTTTGCGACGAGCCTGATTCACAATCTCAAAAACGTTGTTCATGGCGGTATCTTCCTAAATTTATGTAATGTTGTTAACTGGCTAAAGCATATCAGACGTTTTAAGAACAGTCATATCATAAATGGCGAGAATTTCACTACCTACTAAAAGTAAACTGAGGTAAGGATTGTTATTCGGTCAATATGTCGTTATAAAATAGAAATCAAATCAGAGGTTGCGGAATCTAACGATAATCATACATATGCAGAAAATAAACAGTGAATCTACCCTCAAAGTATCGTTACGTCTGCAACGTGCTTACCTAAAGGCACGGGCAGAGCAAGACCTTGTCGAAGTCGATTTAAACCGAGCTCGTATTATTTTGGTCGATAAAAATGGAAAGTTAATCAAAGAATTACATAAGAATGAGCACTAGTTAAGGCAGCGCAATTTCTGGGTGATCACATCAAATTGCCAATTAGTTACTCAATATATAACCATAAGGAATGAGTATGAAAATTGAATTGTCAGCTATCGAAGCACGAGTTATTGGATGTCTTTTAGAGAAAGAAGCGACAACTCCTGATCTTTATCCACTCACATTAAACAGTTTAACCAACGCATGTAACCAGAAAAGCAACCGCGAACCAGTCATGTCGCTGAGTGAAAGTGACGTATTAGATGCGGTTGATAACCTTATATCAAAACGTATGGTAAGCGATGAAAGTGCGTTTAATAGTCGTGTCTCAAAATATCGACATCGTTTCTGTAACACTGAATTTGGTGATTTACAGTTTACTCAACAAGAAAAAGGTGTGGTTTGCTGTCTTCTTCTTCGAGGAGCACAAACACCAGGTGAGCTGAGAACTCGGACGAATAGACTGTGTCAGTTCACCGATGTAAAAGAAACAGAAGCCGTGCTAGACAAATTATCTGCTAATGATATTGAATCGGCAATTGTGGTCAAGCTGCCCAGAGAAGCGGGTAAGAGAGAATCACGATATATGCATCAGTTTTGTGGAGAAGTCGATCTAGACGCTTTCTCATCAGCGCCTACAAATCAATATGAGGGTGTTAAACAACTAGAAAATCAAAAGCTTCTTGAACTAGAAGAAGAGCTTGCCCTAGTAAAAAAAGAAGTGGCGGAGTTACGTGAAATGTTAGAGCTGTTACTTTAGACCCATGCCTGATCAAGTTAACAAGAAATCGAACTCAAGTTGGTGGGTATACCTGATCCGCAATAACAGAAATGCTTTGTATTGCGGAGTCACTAATAATTTGGAACGTAGATTTAAAATGCATCAGGACGGAAAGGGAGCGAAGGCATTAAAAGGTAAAGGACCATTAGTTTTAGAATGGTCTCAAGAGCTAAATAATAAAGTTTCAGCTATGCGATTGGAATATAAAATAAAGCAATTAAAAAAGATCGATAAAGAAGCGTTAGTCAGTGTTGGCTTTGTTTTTCCTCAAGCATAATTTGCTTCTTGGCCACGATTTTTAGACCAGCATCGCGAAATGATCTATTTTTACTGTTAGTATATATAGCGCTCATCAATGATATGAGCCTTATATATAATAATTTTACAGTTGAGATGTCTATGAAAACGATGAATAAGATTGGTTTGGCAATCGGTGTGGTGACAATGTCTAGTTCAGTCCTTGCCGCTACGCATATTGCGGACAGTCGTGGTAATGGTATGGGGAACACTGGTGTGGCAAGCGCGGACTATTTGGTTGCTCCTTTTTATAATCCAGCATTAACCGCGCAGTATAGAGAGTCTGATAGTTTTGCGTTGCTGATTCCTGGTGTTGGTATGACAGTAAGAGATAGCGAGGACACGCTTCAGGAAATAGATGACCTTCAAGATACTATTAACCAATTTAAAGCCTCGCCTGACCAATCTAACATCAACCAACTCAACGGCCACTTGGACGATCTTACGGGTAATAAGCCATTAACGGTTACCGCTACAGCCGGGATTGCCGTTGCGATACCCAATTCTTTCGTTGCTGTGAATTTCTTTGGTCGAGGTTATGTAGAAGTAATTGCAGAGACTGATATTGCTTCTTTATCCGAATCTGGGGGTGATACTCAAACTCGATACGAAAATTCGAATGTAAACTTAGCTGCATTTGGCTATACGGAATATGGAGTATCGTTTGCTAAAAAACTGGTGATTAGCGGGCAAGAATTTTCACTTGGTATCTCGCCAAAATACCAGGAGCTTCGAACCTATTCAGATATTGTAAATGTCGAAGATTTTGACCTAGATGACTATGATGAAAGTGAGGTTAACGACACCGCATTTAACTTAGATTTAGGTGCGGTTTGGTACAAAGAGCAATGGAGAGTCGCTTTTGCTATAAAAGATCTGTTTAAGCAGGAAATCAAAACCGCTAACTCAAATTACAAATATGAGCTTACACCTCAAGCCACTTTAGGTTTCGCCTATTCTTCTCGGTTTTTTACCGCAGCGTTAGATGCAGATTTGACCGCGCAGACTCGCTATGCAAACGTTGATGATGACACACAATTTGTTCGCTTTGGTTTAGAAGGAAATGCTTGGGATTGGTTACAACTCAGAGCTGGATATCAAATTGACCTAGAAAATACGATCGACAATATGGTTACAGCAGGCCTTGGGATATCACCATTCGATGTTGTTAATATCGATGTAGCCGGTTCGTATGCCGGTGAAAATGAATTTGGCGCTTCAGCAAACCTAGCGCTTACATTTTAAATAAGTATCTAATTGTGACAATTTTAGAAGCTATCGGTATCTGCCGATAGCTTCTTTTTAATTGATAGGACTATAAATGTTGCTATAACCCTTTACTCTCTATTATGATTTAGAGACAGACTCTTATCTAGGGCGTTTAATGAAGGTCAATATAGCTCGGTTGTCACTGGTGGCTTGCCTCTATTCATCCTACAGTTGTTCGGTTGAAGTGCTTAGTCCATATTGGAGTTATTCTGATTTTCTAGATTCCCACCCAGAACAACAAAAACTGACAAACGAATTAGCCGTAACGATAGACAATAATCCTGTACTTTTGCAAGTGGCGCAGAAAGACCCTATTCATATCTCGGTGGTCTATCCTGGAGAACAGGAATCGGACTATTGGCGGAGGAATATCCTCGCGTTTGAACAGCGGCTAATTGAACTTAATATCACATATTCTCTTGAACAAATATTCACTCGACCAAACGCAGACGTAAAGCAACAAAACTCATTTCTTAACAACGCCCTTAAAAAAAATACGGACTACCTCATCTTCACTTTAGAAACAGGTAGGCATAAAAAGTTTATTGAACATGTTTTGCATAACTCAGATACCAAACTCATCTTACAAAATATTACCACACCCGTGAAAACGTGGGATAAGAAGCAACCGTTTCTATATGTAGGTTTTGACCACCTTGTGGGCAGTTTAATGCTTGCTGATTACTTTAAGAAGGCATTACCACAAGGCGCAGAGTATTCGATGCTGTATTACTCTCAAGGCTATATTAGTGCGGCTAGAGGTGACACTTTTATTGATGCTATGGCAAATGATCACCGTTACAAACTGGCTTCTTCATACTATACAAAAGCAACGAAAGAAACGGGTTATATCGCCGCCAAATCAGCGCTCAGTCAGGCATCAGAAATAGACTTTCTTTATGCCTGCTCTACGGACCTAGCGTTAGGTGCCATCGACGCAATAAAAGAGTCTGGCAACACTCAAATTAAGATTAATGGTTGGGGTGGTGGTTCCGCTGAACTTGATGCTATTGCTAATGGCGATTTAGATGTCACTGTTATGCGAATGAACGATGATACAGGCGTTGCAATGGCAGAAGCCATAAAATGGAATATAGAAGGTCGAGAGGTACCTATCGTGTATTCGGGGAGCTTCGAACTTATTACTAAAGAAGACAGTGTGGAAAAAATCAAACGTTTAAAAAAACGGGCTTTTAGGTACTCCGATAAATGATGTTTATTAATAGAGAATCTAAACCACGGTCTATGGCTAATCTCACCTTTCGTCTCATTTTTGTTGTGTTTACACTGCTTATTGCTCTTCTCTTGGGTTTCAGTTACCAATTCAGTTCTACAGCAGTAACCCAAGAAATAAAACGCAATATCACTCAAACAGCTTCGTTGTTGCAAAACCTCATCGATTATCGACTGGGTACGATGCAATCCAATCAAAATAGTCAGACAAACAGCGTCACTTTGTCAAATTTTATTGAATCTGAAGCGTTATCCAAGATTGACGATTACTTTATCTCTATCGATCAAGCGAATTTGAAAAGCTCACCAGATTTTCGATTTATCTCAAAATCGCAATCACTTTTCTGGGATGACGGAAACGCGTCGTTTTTTGGGATAGAACAACGTCACCTAGATAAGCTTGTACTCGATGTTGCTTATAGCGATAGTTGGCATTTCATCGTGCTATCAACTAATTCTGGTGAACGACATCTGTTAATAAGGCGGATGCCAGTTGTAGAAAGCAACAGAGGGGAGGTACTCGGTAAATTATTTATCGTCATGGTTCTCAACAACAACTTTGCACTGGTGGAAAATCTAAAAAACACCAGTAATACAACGGAGGTTGTTTTGATGGTGAATGGTAAGCCTGTCGCTTCAACGGTTAAGTTAAATAGGGACCTTTTAATTCGGATCCAAGAGTCTAAAAGGCCTTCCCCTGTTTATAATAGTACGCTGATGGCAAATAGTATTGACGTCAAAGTAGATGGTGTTATTAGCCCAATTAGCGTCTATTCGTTGCAAGATAATCAGAATTTTTTATCATTAGAAGACAACTTCAAGATCAGCCTCATTTTCTCATTCCTCTCTATTGTTATCTCGGCCTTTTTGGCAAGGTTTCTCATTCATAAAAGAATCACAAGTGAACTTACCTCTCTAATGGCTTACGCACAAATTGCCCGAGATGAGCGGAAGGTGTCTAAATT
The DNA here is from genome assembly GCF_015594925.2 of Vibrio sp. VB16. Lineage (NCBI taxonomy): Bacteria > Pseudomonadati > Pseudomonadota > Gammaproteobacteria > Vibrionales > Vibrionaceae > Vibrio > Vibrio sp. VB16. The sequence goes on along the minus strand of NZ_CP087591.1, from coordinate 57,374 downwards.
TGAAGGTTCAATCGTGTCTGAATTTGACCACATAGGTCATACGTTAGAGCATACGTTTTCGGAGTTGTTAGAAAAAGAAAAGTTATTTCAAGATCTGTTTAACTTCGCATTATCTCCGATAGTGGTTTGGAATGGCGATGGAAAAATTATTCGGATGAACCCTGCGGCAGAAAAGGCATTCAAACTGGATGATGTTCATAATGAAAGTGACTATCAAGCGTTCCAAATGAGAATTGTCGCTCATATAAAAATGGTTGCTACGGGAGCAGTCTTAACTGGTATAAAAATCCCAATTAGTAAAACAGTTTATCTTTGGAACCTATCACCGATCTCTTTAGACGATGAAATACACACTATTATCGGACAGGGATTGGACATCACTTCTCTCGTCGAAGCGGAAAGGCAAAGTAACCTTGCTCGCGTAGAAGCAGAAAAAACAGCAACCGCGAGAGCTGAATTTATGGCTCGCATAAGTCATGAAATCAGAACTCCATTAAACGGCATATTAGGCATATCTCAGTTGCTCAAAAAGAGTCAACACAGGCAAGACCAGGCAGAGAAAATCGACGTGTTATGTCAAAGTGGAGAGCACCTCTTAGCGGTGTTAAATGACATATTAGACTTCTCAAGAATTGAACAAGGCAAACTTAATATAGAAAAAAGCAGTTTCGTTTTAGCCAGCCTGGTTAACACGATAAAAAATATATATTCGCCGCTATGTGATGATAAGAATATTAAACTCAATGTGAGCAACCAAGTTCCACGTGAAATGATGATATTGTCAGACCAAGTTCGCCTTACTCAAATACTGTTTAACCTATTGAGTAACGCGCTAAAATTTACCCATTCAGGGCAGATTGACGTCATATTCTCGATGTTGTTAAACCCGCAAGGAAAAACACAATTACGCATTGAGGTTCGTGATACTGGTATAGGTATTTCGGACAAAAACCTACAGACTATCTTTGACCCATTTACCCAATCAGAGAAAACCTCGATAAGAGAATACGGAGGAAGCGGTTTAGGTCTGTCCATAGTGAAACTGCTCGTTGATATGCTTGAAGGCGACATTAGGATTACGAGTAAAGAGCATATTGGAACAACGCTCCTATTGCGAATCCCTATTGAAGAACAAAAAGAATGGCAAAGCTTGGATACAATATTTAGAAATAATAAGCCTATCGATCTATTTGACAGAAAATTGTCCATGCTTTTGGTTGAAGATAATAAAACCAATGCTTTTATTGCGAAAGCGTTTTGCGAGAAATACGGATTTATTGTCGATTGGGCAGAAGATGGTGTCACCGCGTTAGATCAACTAAAAAAGAAAACGTTTGATCTCATTATGATGGACAACCAAATGCCAAATATGGATGGGATTGAAACGACACAATTAATTCGAGACGAAATGGGTCTTACGACTCCGATAATTGCGTGCACAGCGGATGGTTTTGAAGAAACTAAACAGGCGTTTTTGGCGGCTGGTGCTAATTATGTATTAGTAAAACCGATAAAAGAGGGTCCACTGCGTGAGGCGCTTTTGCTATTCAAAGCAAATTTTGTTGATACGTAGCAAAGTATAGATCTCAGTTATCAAACGACAATTCTAAAATTTCGTATTTAAGGTCATTTTTAATTTCGATAGTTTTCTCAAATCTAATTCCGATCAATAACCCTCCTGCATGGCGTCGAATATTAACGATGTGGCATTTTGGGATATCTTTAGGAAAATGGGTGAGTTGGGGAGTGATGGTCACATTGGATTCTTTCGTGAGTTCTAAAGCTTTATTTAAATAGATGCCACAACCAGACTCTGAAAGATCTCGTAGTGTTCCATTTACCTTAGTGTCGTGGTGTGAAACTACAACAGGTATATTAAGTTTAAAGCGTTTGTTTTTGCGGATCGGTTTTGATTCAAAGCTGTAGGGAAGACGGATGAAAATTAGCCATGTAGGACGAGATATGATGGTGATAATCTTAGTTTTAAATGCAATGATATGACCCAACTCAGTGTCGGTAATCCCCCTAACGACAACGGCAACATTACTTGTTTTTCGGGTAATGAGATCTTCCACCGCCTTTTGGTTCATATCGAGTAACATGAATTGATTGTCTTTGACACCGACTAAATTACATTGAAGGTTATACTCATCGTTAGGACCGAATTTGATAGTCACCGACAGGCGCATTCCAAACTCTACGTACTGTTTGATTTCATTAGTGCTATGATTTTTCGTGCTCATGTGTCCCTTGAACTATGTGTACTTCCTGCGTCCAATAGATTAGCGGTATTCGATGAGGTTTTGTAGGGAATTTTTCAAATAATGGAGGTTGGGTCAGTGTAGATCGAAGATGAACTGGAGCTTAAGTGTTATACGTGCGTATCCAAAATCGTACCAATTATATCATTAGAACGTTGGATTAAGCTCGCACCAGCTTGATTATAGGTTTTAGCTTGTTGAAGTTTCACGAGAGAATCTTCGGTAGATGGTGAGGCTTTTTCTTTAAAAACGTCCATCTGTTTATTATCAATTTTGTTAAATTCGAGATCATTTAGTTTTTTAGAGTTGGCTATTTCGCTCGCCGCTTCGTCGGAAAGAGCTTGGGAATGTTGAATTAGTTGGTAACCAGAGTTTATCGATGACACAGACATCATATTCTCCTTAGTTTTTACTTAAAGGATAATCGTGTTTGGTGATAGTTACAAATTATTAGGCTTAAAGAGGATATAAATAACGAAGGACTAATTATACTAACAAAGTAGAACCAGCGAAAAAAGTAGAATCAGCGAAATAAGCTAGAGATAAGATCAAGCTCTTCAGCGGTGACCAAAGGTTCTTCTTTACGTTCTTCGAGTTTAGACTCTATATCATCTTGCAATTTCTTGAGTTGTTGAGGAGACAGCAACTCTACACGAGTCTGAAATTCCTCAAATTGTTTCTGGCCCATTCTATCTCTCCTATACACTTACTTCTAACGTATCCCTGTCATGACTGTTTACTCATTCTACCTATCCTTGTGTAGGAAATTCTCCATCTACCGTAGGTAATATAGTACGGTAGACGGTTATTAATGTGCGAGCAATGTCAGGAGTAATCAGGTAAATGTTAAAATTACGCGCTTACTTAGGTTGTAATATAGACGATTTATGCGTGTGAGAATGAATATTGCTGGTAATGTATACAATTATCATTATTGAGTTTTACTGCGATTGGCAAAGTTGTTGGCCAAAGATTGTAGTTCTGGCAACATTCGATAAATCAAATGCAGTTGTTGTAAAACCATTCTTGCTGATCCTTCTTCGTCTTTCCGCCACTCCGAAAGTTTGCCTTCGATATGACTATAGTTTTTCTGATTTATCAGCGACTCGCAATCGTTGCTCAATTGAGTATTTAGCGCATCTAACACACCATGTATTTCTCGATGAGCTTCTAAAATTAACAGGTGTGTAGAGTTGTCAGAAATTCTCTGTCTATGGGCGCCAAGAGCGGATATATAGCTTAAAAGAGCGTGGTTTAAGGTTAAAAACCTGAAACTGTCGTCGACGGACGACCGGTATTTACCTGGTTCGACTAACATATTGGTGATGGCAGAACTGAGTAATGACGCTTGATTATGGGCGTGACGTCGCGCAATCCGATAGGCTAAATCGTTATGTTTTCCAATTCTATATTGGCCGATAATCTGCGCAAGATAGAATTTGTTCGCTGAGATAGATTCGGCCATAACGCCATGTAGTCTTTTAGATTGCCAATCAGGTAAAATATAAGTGACTGAACCTACAGCCAGTAAGCAACCAACGATAGTATCTGTTAACCTCGGCAATATCACAGCATATCCCTCACCTAATTGATTAAAGCAGAATAAGACTAAGATAGTTATAAAGGCAGTGGCATAGCTGTAATTATTGAGCCTAAACACAAAGAAGGCGACACCAGAAAGAACGATAATAACCAATTGACTCAGCAATGAGGGGAACAACGATAACAGTACAACACCTATTAATAATCCCGCCAAAGTTCCGACTACCCGAGATGTTAACTTCTGCTTTGTCGCACTATAATTTGGCTGGCATACAAACAGTGTTGTAAGTAATATCCAATAGCCTCTTTCTATATCGAACAATTGAATGATCCCGTAGCCTAAAGTCAAAGCAATAGACAATCGAATAGCATGCCGAAAGAGTAGTGATGAGGGGTTGAGGTTAGATTTTACCCTCAGCCACATCTCTTTAAAAGTATGGGCATCGGTGTCATCCAGAATATCATCATTTTCTCGATTGATGGCGTCTGGGTTACTCACGTTTGATAGCAACTTTTCGATGGTAGAAAGGTTTTTAAAAAGGTAATTAAGTTGCTCTAAAAGTGGGTCGAGTTGCCTTTCTGTCTGCGATTCGAGATATTCAATTGAGCGTTGAATATCTTCAAGTGCACGATTAGCGTTCGCACTATGTTCATAATTTTTACCAGAGTTAATGCAAGACGCTATCTCTGCACAAGACTTGGACTGTATATCGATTAGGTATTTAAAGCGGAACATGATGTCAGAATGGATAAAACTTGTTGCCAAATCTTGGTATCGATAATGACTAGAGCTTATCCTTTCATGGATATCTTGGGCTAGGAAATAGATCTTAAGGAAACGGTCGCTAGGTCCATCTACAATGCCGCGATTAGAGCGGGAAAGAATGGTTTGCTTAAAATTGTTCAGCGCCTCGACTGTATTTACGTTTAACCTTGCCTCTTGGATTCTAAAAGGCTGTGGGATCAGATCGATATTCGGGTGAAATAGGTGCTTTTTCGCATCAAAATAGTTTGAAAGTTGCGTGAATACGGCTGCTAGGCTTTGCTGTACAGGTCGTAACGGTGCAATGCTATACCAAACGGTAGAGCTCAGAAAATACCATGTTGAACCAGTAAGAAGTAGTGAAGGTTGCTGCCAGATGTTAATGCTGTCGTGGGCCCCTAACATAGTGTAGATGGCGATGAGAAGCGAACCAAAAGCTATTTTTGCGTATCTCGGCCCTATAGCGCCGATCATGATAAATCCAATAGAGGACGTGAAAAGACCAATCGCGAAAAATATTGGGTAGTTAAATAAGAATTCGATTGAAAATGTGGCGATAACGAAGCAGAGCAGGGTTAACGTTTGTGCCTTAATTCTCCCCTTAAAATTGTCATCCGATTCAGCTAAAGCAGCCGCAATCACACCCAGAATCAGTGGTGTTGCGAATGTCTGCATCTGAAAGTACCAACAAGGGATAGTAACCCCAAGTAAAGTGATGAGTATAAGGACGCTATGGTTAATCGCGGGAATAACCCATAGTCGTTTAACATTGATTAAAAAAGACACAAAAATAAGGTTCTTTATAGAGGACCATTCGGAAATAAGATTTTGCTTGAATAGCACAATAAATCAATGAAAAAATGAATTAATTTTTCTTGGTACAATATTCAATTTTTCATCTTGGTTAGCTATTCAAGAGAAAATAGTTGTATTATTTCAGCTTGAAAGTATTTGATTTGTCTAAGAGTGTATAGGTTATGGAATTAAAGGCGACTGAGAACGCTCAGTTTTTTGTCCAAAAAGAATACAGCCATGTATTGATTGAAGATGATTACCTAATTATTTCATCCTGCAATACAGAAGAAAGAATCCCATTTGCTGTATGGAGTGGCGACGTCACCTTGCAACGGGGCCTTCTTTGGGGGACTTTGATTTTCCATGCCCATTCTGTAGGAGACACTTCAACCGCTTGGCTTGTGCAAGGGTTACCTTGGGACAAGTGTAAGACATTTGCCAATTACGCAGTGCGTACTTATAAGGAGTGGCACTCTGAGCAGTGCAGACACCTCAGAGATCATATTCCAAAATGGAAAGAGAGTTTAAATCTATTAAAGAAACAACCGGCCTATTTACCCGACTCTGAGGTGTATGTCTGGCGAGAAAACGTATTTACTCAGCTTAGAGAGATGAGAATATCGATCGATGAGGCAACGCAAAGAATGCCAAACTCGATGAAAGATATTGTGTCGTGGTTGACGGATGTAGAGCGCCTGGTTGACGATAGAAATGAACGTTGGCTTGAGACTGAAAGGGTAAACTGGGAGGTTTTGTTCTCACAGATTGAATCGTCGCCTCTGAATGCGTCTCAACAACATGCCGTTTTACTCAACAATGATAATAACCTCGTGCTTGCAGGGGCTGGGACAGGTAAAACTAGTGTCTTAACTGCACGTATCGCTTATTTGTTGCAGAGTCACTTAGCTCAGCCCAATCAACTTCTTATGTTGGCGTTTGGCAAAGATGCGGTAAAAGAGATGGAGGCGCGCTTAAGAGACAAAATTGGATCCGGTGCGTCGGATGTGACGGTGGATACATTTCATCAACTTGGGCTCAGCATCATCACTAAAGTAGAACAACGTTCTGTTGAACTGTCCCCATTTTCGACTGACCCAAAACGCAAGCTGAAATGGTGTAGCGATTGGCTAAAAAGCCATTGGCAAACTGACACAAATTTGAAACGGTGGCGGAAACACCTTTCAGTTTGGCCGATAGCTTACTTAAAAGGTGATGAAGAATTATCTGGTCAATCAGAAAATTTGAAACTAATTAACTGGCTCGGGAATCAGCTGGATCAGCTGTGCAGTACACACCTGTCTAAGAAGCAACTGCAGCAAAAGTTGATCGACCAAAGTGAGTATCCAAGGCTGAATAGTGAGCTTTCATTGGTTTGGCCGTGTTACCTTGCATGGCAACAGATGTTAAAAGAAAATGATCAAATAGATTTTCATACCATGATCACACGCGCGACAGAGTACGTAGTGAAAGGTAAATTCTTGTCGCCATGGCGTTACATTATGGTTGATGAGTATCAGGATATATCACCAGACCGAATCGCACTTATTGACGCACTTTGCACCAATAAGAAAGGAGAGATGCAATCGACGCTCTTTGCTGTGGGAGACGATTGGCAATCAATTTATCAGTTTGCAGGTTCCGATGTGGATCTAACCACCGGGTTCGCGGAGCGTTTTTCGAGTTCTTCGGTCCACTATTTGGATACTACCTACAGATTTAATTCAATGATTGCAGAGGTCGCTAATCGATTTATTCAGAAAAACCCCAATCAACTGGATAAAGAACTAAACAGCCATTTTGTACAAAAACAGAAATCAGTCACGGTTTGCTCAAATAGACGCATTGAAGCGATTCTTGATCAACTTCATCGAAAAGTAACCCATGAAAAGACCGTGTTATTGTTGGGACGAAACCATTATCACAAACCTGAACTATTCAATGAGTGGAAAAAGAGTTTTTATAGCTTAAAATTAGAATTTATGACCTGCCATGGCAGTAAGGGTAAAGAAGCGGACTATGTATTTGTTCTTTCTGTTGACGAGGGACAGTTTCCCGCAATCCAACGTCAAAGGCATTTGAATTTGGTTCTTTGTGAAGGAAGTGACGATTACCCTGATGCGGAAGAGCGACGTCTGTTCTACGTTGCGATGACACGAGCAAAAGAAAAGCTATGGATTACTCATGGTCCTCAGGCTTCCTCTTTTGTTAATGAACTGGTTAGTGATAACTACCCAGTTATCAAGAAAAGTTAATAAGGAGAATATCATGTCAAACCATGTTGAACTTAGGCACCACAGCATCAACTATATTGAATATGCTGCGACAGATTTTGTTAAAACCAAAGCATTTTTTAGTCGTGTGTTTGATTGGACTTTTGAAGATTATGGTGAAGAGTATATGGCGTTCTCAGGTGATGGCTTAATGGGAGGCTTCTACTATTCCCAAGGCGTTTCGGTGCAAGAAAAAGGGGGCGCATTGCTTGTTTTTTATAGTGAAAACATTAACAAAAGCGTGTCCGACATTGAGGCGGCAGGTGGTGTAATCAATCGTGATATCTTTGAGTTCCCTGGTGGGAGACGTTTTCACTTTATAGAACCTAGCGGCAATGAAATGGCGGTTTGGAGTCACAAATAGTTGATAGACATGTTAGCGGTATTGAGCAAAATAAAAAGGGAGCGATACGCTCCCTTTTTGCTAGGTTCTTTCGGCCAAATACGCTTGATAATCTGGGATTTCGATAACAACTTCTTGTTCGAGCAAGCTAGATTCAAATAAGAACTTTGCGGACGCTCGATTGGTTGCTACCGGGATATTCCATACGCTAGAAATTCTTAATAAGGCCTTCACGTCTGGATCATGCGGAACGGAATTTAGCGGATCCCAAAAAAAGATCAGCATGTCGATTTTACCTTCAGAAATCAGAGCGCCTATTTGCTGATCTCCACCCATCGGGCCAGAAATCATACTCTTAATTGCTAGGCCGGTTTCTTTGCTTAACATGCTGCCGGTTGTACCCGTAGCATATAGAAAATGGCTCTGAAGTTTGTCTTTGTTCTCTTCCACCCAACGCAATAGCTCAGGTTTGTAATGATCATGAGCAACAAGCGCGATGTGCTTGTGTGCCGGAATGGTTCTAGTTGTTGTTTTCATTTGCTATTCCATATTATTACAATCGATTAAATAAGTAATTTTGACAAAATCAGTTTCTGCTAACTGCATTCGTTTTTTTTGTCGTTACAAGGTCAGTTATTTTCGCTAGAAACTGAAAAAATGGGTCTAAATTCAGAAGGCGAAAGTGAATCTTGTATGATCGTTTTTTTTAATGAACTCGCCGTCAGTGGTTCAATTTGTGGCGTTTGATTTTGATTGTATGGTTCACCGTTTAGGTAGGCATGTGCTTGCCTAATCGATAGCCGTCCCTGCAGTACCATTTTGTCCGTTGAAGAAAAAAGTACTTTGTTACGCAATAGTGCTCTGTAGATGCCATGGCTAAAATAGATTGAAATAAGCCCAACTTTATCTCCCTTTCCGGCGGCTCGTACTTCGCTTATCGCCGCTTCTATTGCGACTGCGCTGCCAACGATATAGTCAACATCTGTTCGCTCAAGAACTTGTTGCACAAGGTTTCGTTGTAGTTCTTTATCGTTATCTGCCCATAATGTATTGATAATGGAAACATCAGAATCTTTAATTGCGTCATACATGCCACGATTACTAGGCTTGGTTCCGCCACTCATTTTGGGGCCAGGAAGCCAAGCAATGTTAACCTTTCCAGAACCCAATGGATGCTTCTCTGCGAGGTATTGACCAGAATTATATCCCATCCAATACCAATCTACGCCGACAGAACCTTTAAACTGAGGTTTGTCTTGTTCGCCTACAACGAGCTTATTGACCGTTGAAAATAGTGGAATATCGCCAATGAGCTGTGCTATCTGGTTCATGTACGCTTGCGGTGCCACGGTGCCTAGTATTATCGCATCAGCCCCCCATTCGCGGCAACCAATCAACTGCTGCCGTTGCTTATTAACGTTGGGGTATCCACCTGATTCAAAAACTTTCAAGTCGATGCCAAAATGTTCGCTTTCGTTTACCATGCCGTAGTTTACAGATAACCAATAGGAGTCTTTTAGGTGCGGGTAAATAGCGCAAATTTTCTCTGTCGCTAGAGCCAAACTTGACGTGCTTAGTAAGCCTAGTAATAGGCCCATAATTTTAATAGGTAATTTTCTCAAGCACGACTTCATAGATAGTGGGATAGGTTATTGATATTCACCTAACAAAATATATCCTATTGCGTATAAGTAAGGAAGTATTCATTTTAAGGCTCAAAATATGTTATTAGCGTCAGCCAGTATAGGTAGAAAATTGCTGCTGTCCTTTGCTTCAATGGCAAGTCTGTTAATTTTAGCGGTAGTAATTGGTGCTTCGGGTTTTTCCTTTGTCGCTGAGACAGAAAAGCAAGTGATTGACTCGTCGGTTCCTGCGATGATTCAGGCAAGAGAAGTGTCAGAACAAAGCTCCAAAATATTGTCGTCATTAGGGGTGCTATCTAATGCTCAAACAGAAAGGGAAAGGCAACAGGCTGGGGCACTGTTATTTTCTCAACTAGAAAAATTATTAGATAAAATCAAGCTTCTTGGAGATAAACCATTTGACGTGGCGATATTAGAGCGACTAGAAAGCAAGGTGCAAAATGTGATAGATACCATAGTAGAACTGGGTGTCGTAGTAGAAGAAAAATTACTTTTAGATCACGTCATTATTTTGCAAGTAGAAGAGATGCGCCAACTCGCGGTTGAATTAGAAACTCTAACTCGAACTCAGGTTTTGAATACCAGCACTATTGCCGTTGCTAATATCACCAATATTTATAATCTCATCGAGCAACAAGATAATGAAACAGTCTACAGAGCGCTCGATAATTTAATCGAAGTCGATTTAGATTTATCTGAGCGGTTACATGAATTACACCTACTCGCGTTTCAGATGCTGGCTCACATCGAAGAAGCACGAGCCGTAACAGACTCCTCGCGTATACAAAAACTGAGAGCCGAATTTGAACATAATATCGACATCATTAAACGTCGTATTTTATCAGTGGAAGACCCCACCCGCTCTAGGCAAATGGAAGTGCTCGTCGGTAAGTTAGAACAAAGAAAAGAGGTGTTTGATAATCTAGATCTGCGTTATGAGAACAGACAAAATGCGGAAAACTTGATGGTTCTAAACTTAACGCAGTTGTCAGAGCTGAATAAAACAGTGAGTTTATTGGTAGATGAGTCAAATAGCGATACAGCGCTGGCGATAAAAGAGTTAGGCGAAACGTTAACGTACGCAAAATGGTCGTTGATTGTCCTTTCTTTGCTTGGGTTAGTGGCGGTAAGTTTTATTCTCTGGAATGTCGTGTATCTCTCTGTCGTCAAGAAATTGCACATCTACTCGGATGCGATTCGTTCAGTAGCAAATGGTGATTTGGCGTTCGATATTGATGTCAAAGGTAGCGACGAATTGGCGCAAATGGGTAAAGCTATCGTTATTGCTAGAGATACCGCTGAACAGCTTCAAATCGTCGCAGCCAGTGATGCTGTGACCAAAAATGAATTAGAAGATCATAAAGCACATCTAGAGGAAACCATTACCGAACGAACCAAACAGCTTAGAATGGCAAATGAGAAACTTAATCATGAAGTATTGAAACATAATCAAGCAAGAATCGAAGCAGAGCAAGCAAACCGAGCTAAAACCGCCTTTCTTTCTACCATGAGTCATGAGATTAGAACCCCGATGAATGGCGTGCTTGGTACGGCGACGTTATTGGACGAGACACGTTTAAATAACAAACAAAAACAATATGTTGATGTGATTAATCGTAGTGGTAATACCCTGTTAGGCATTCTAAATGATGTACTTGATTATTCTAAAATTGAAGCGGGTTTTTTGGAAATTCGCGAAGCACCTTTCAACCTTTTAGCTCTCGTGACCGACGTGTACCAACTTCAGAAGAGTAAAGCAACAGAGAAGCAGCTCGGTTTTTCAATGAACGTCGACAAGGAAGCCAGTGGTTATTGGTTAGGCGACGCGACGCGAATAACTCAGGTACTGAATAATCTTGTAAGCAATGCCATAAAATTCACTTCAACTGGGGACGTGAGCGTTAATGTCTGTAAGGACTCGCGTCACTCTGGTCGTATTCTTTTTCGTGTTATCGATGCTGGGGTAGGTATATCAGAATACGATAAATCGAAACTGTTTGATGCATTTACTCAGGTTGGCAATGCAAAAGCCAAATTAGGTGGAACAGGGTTAGGTTTAGCGATTAGTCAAAAAATAGTCACTGCGATGGGAGGACTTCTAGAAGTAAGGTCTGAACTCAATCAAGGCAGTGTATTTGGCTTTTCTATCCCACTGGAAGTCTCATTAGAGGTAATCAAACCGAAGACAGTGGTAAAAGAACAAACCAACCTCGTTGCGAAGATCTTATTAGTCGAAGACAACCCTGTAAACTGCCTCGTTGCAGAAGGCTTTCTCACCAATAATGGACACCATGTGGTTATTGCAGAAAATGGAGCACAAGCAAGAGCTCTGTTTAAGGATCAATACTTTGATATTGGTTTGTTAGATATCAATTTACCCGATTGCAATGGTGTAGAGCTTTTGGCTGACCTGCGATTAATAGAGGCCGAATCCCATAGCAACGTAGACAAGCGTATTCCAATGGTTGCCATCTCTGCCCATGTGTTCAATGAAGAGGTGCAGGGCTATCTGAAAGCGGGGTTTGACGGCTATTTACCTAAGCCGTTAGATAAAAGCAAATTACTTATTCTTGTGCAATCGATTCTAAAGGGGAGAACACTTCAACGACCACAACCTCCCTTTGAAGCAGAAGCGGATCAAGAGCTGGTCGATTTACATGTATTAGATGAAGATTGCAAAGTACTAGGTGTAGAAAAAGTGCTTGAGTTAATAAAGCTATTCGAGCGAAGCAGTTTGGAGATCATCAGGCAAATAGACCAGGCAGTGATTGAACTAGATCCTGCTTTAGTGAAACAGTTAGCACATAAACTAAAGGGCTCTGCGGGCTCCATGGGAATGAATACACTTCATGCTAGTTGTCTTGAGGTTGAATCCAATGATGACCCAATCGCAACCTATCAACAGCAAAGGGAGTCGCTTATTTTAACCGTAGAACGGTCAATTAAAACGGTAAAAGAAGCTAGGGAATAACATACTTATAAGCACCTAATTGCATTGTAAAATACATATAATTAATTGGTTATGATCAAGATTTTATAGCTTACTTACTGTTATAGTCACCGCTATTAGATCAAGCCCTTCTAATTTAGAGGGAGCTTGCAGTGTTAAGGTTAAATAATGATAGCGTTAAAAGAAGCATATACAGCGGGACTACTGAAACAAAAATACTGGTTAAATAACGTTTTATCAGGTGTCATCGTAGGGGTTGTTGCGTTACCTTTGGCAATGGCATTTGCGATTGCCTCAGGTGCTAAGCCAGAGCAAGGCATTTATACCGCCATTGTTGCTGGGTTCTGCGTATCAATATTTGGTGGTAGCAGGCTACAAATAGCAGGGCCTACCGGGGCTTTCATCGTCATCTTGTCTGGCATTACCAGTGAACATGGCGTTATAGGATTACAGATTGCGACATTCATGGCCGGTATCATACTGTTTATATTTGGCTTAACGAAGATGGGCTCGATTATCAAGTTTATACCGGCCCCTGTTATTGTCGGATTTACCGCAGGTATTGGCGTTATTATATGGATAGGCCAATGGCGTGATTTTTTTGGTCTACCAGTTGTTATCGGAGAACATTTTCACCAAAAATTTGCCCATTTGATCCAATTGTTACCTCAGTTCCATCCCAGTACCACAATGTTTGGCATTGCTTCTCTTTTCATTCTTCTTATATGTCCGAAATTGCGATGGACTAAGAAAATACCAGGCCCCCTGATTGCGCTTGTATTGATGACTTCATTACAGGCTATGTTTCAGTTTGAAGGTATTAAAACGATAGGAAGTGCGTTTGGCGGTATTCCATTGGGCTTGCCCACATTTGAACCTTTGTCCTTTGAGTGGACTCAGGTAATAACGCTTATAGGGCCTGCATTTGCAATCGCCATGCTTGGCGCAATAGAGTCATTATTATCTGCTGTCGTCGCCGACGGTATGGTAGGGACCAAGCACAACTCCAATCAAGAACTCGTTGGTCAAGGCATCGCGAATATTGTTGCTCCATTATTTGGTGGTTTCGCTGCGACGGGTGCGATTGCTCGTACGGCGACAAACATTCGTAATGGTGGCAATAGCCCGTTAGCGGGTATCATTCATGCTATTACGTTGTGTGTTGTGCTCCTTGTATTGGCTCCGTTAGCTGACAATATACCGCTAGCTACCCTTGCCGCTATTCTCTTTGTCGTTGCGTGGAACATGAGCGAAGCCAAACACTTTATTAAAATGATGCGTACTGCGCCTCACGCCGATGTTGCTGTTTTGATTATCACTTTTACGTTGACAATTTTTGCAGACTTGGTCGTTGCCGTTAATATTGGTGTAATTTTGGCAACGCTGCATTTTTTACATCGCATGGCATCCAGTGTGGAAGTGTCATTGCAATCATCAGATCAATTGAATGATGAACAAGTTTTGGCTGGGGAGTCGCCTCTGCCTAAAGATACGGCTGTATATAACGTAGATGGTCCCTTCTTTTTCGGCGCGGTGGATAGTTTAGATAGAACGTTGGCAGAAACATTAACAACGCCCGAATTCCTCGTTATTCGTTTGAAGTGGGTTCCATTCATCGATATCACGGGCATTGAGGCTCTAGACAAAGTCATCAGAGAATTACAAAGCCGTGGAATACGTGTGATGGTGTGTGGTGCTAACGCCCGTGTAGAGAAAAAACTTAAGAAAGCCGGTGTGTTGGACTTAATCGGTGTGTATTACTATTTCGCAACCTTCGACAATGCGATAAATGCGATACGGGAAAGACAATGTGATTAAGTAAGCAAATGTACGGTACTTAGGCCAATAGAAATGTGTTGGATAAAGGCGATTAAGTTGACAACAGACCGCGTTGCTCATTATTCTCCACGTTGAATTTACACTTAGTAGTCTCAATATGAACAAAGCCAAAAAATCGTTACAGATTAAAAAACAGGTCGATATAAACGCTAGCACTCTGATTAAAACCGTTAGTGGGCCGATAGGACTCCATTACAGAAATAAGCATCAAGGGCGTTACGATTTTAAGAAGCTTGTGGATTCTCTGCCCCTGCTTAAAACGGTTCTTACGAAGAATCCCAAGGGCGAAGACAGTATCGATTTTTCTGATCCAGAAGCAGTAAAGCTTCTTAATCGTGCGCTCCTTTGTTGCTATTACAATATTGAGCAATGGGATATCCCTAAGGGGTATCTTTGTCCGCCAATACCGGGTCGTGCAGATTATATCCATCGGGTTGCTGCACTGCTATCAAGTGAAACAAAAGGTTTAAAGCATCACCTAGTTAACGCATTGGATATTGGCGTTGGTGCAAATTGTATCTACCCAATTATTGGTGTTAGTGAGTATGATTGGCATGTCGTCGCCTGTGATGTTGATCCGATGTCGGTAGAATCGGTGCAAAATATCGTTTCCAACAACCTAGTTTTGAGAGGTAAGGTCGATTGCAGGCTCCAGATTAACAACCAGAATTTTTTTCAGAATATCATCCAACCGGGTGAATATTACGATATAACGACCTGTAATCCACCATTTCATAAGTCATTGTCGGAAGCGCAGCAGGGCAGCGAACGCAAGATCAAAAACCTCGCAACAAATCGAATAAAACGAGGCCAACCTTCCCAACCATTGAATAAGGGAAACCAACCTTTGCTCAATTTTGGTGGACAAAAAGCAGAATTGTGGTGTCAAGGTGGCGAAGCTGAGTTTGTAAAAAACATGGTACTAGAGAGTCAACAATTTGCCGACCAGGTGCTTTGGTTTTCTACACTCATCTCGAAGAAAGACAATGTAAGATGGATGAAAAAGAATTTGGAAAAGGTAAAGGCGTGTGAAGTGCAGATATTAGAAATGAGTCAGGGTCAAAAAGTGAGTCGTATTGTTGCGTGGACCTTTAAAAGCCCACAACAACGACAACAGTGGCTTAAACTTAAAAACTAATCTAATCATGAGCATTTGGCTTTCCTCTAAGTGCTTTTGTTTTTCCTTTCAGTACTTTAGTGTCTACACGTTTTCGTTTAGAAGAACGTGTAGGGCGTGTCGCTCTGCGGGCTTTTTCAACGTAGGACACGGAAACAATTAATTCTTGAAGTCTTTTAAGTGCATCCTCTCTATTCTTTTCCTGTGTTCTAAATTGTTGAGCTTTGATGATTATTACGCCATCTTTGGTTATTCTGCTATCGCTCATGTTCAATAAACGCTGTTTATAGAAATCCGGTAGCGTAGAGTGTTTTACATCAAATCGCAGGTGTATAGCACTTGCAACTTTGTTAACATTCTGTCCTCCAGCCCCTTGAGATCGTATCGCGGTAAGTTGAATTTCCCAGTCGGAAATTTCAACACTGTTTGATATTTTTAACATTATTTATCCGTAAAATTAGTAGATTATCTGTTGGTGTATATATGGTAGAGTCATGATGTCTCGACTAATTTTACAGGAAAAATAGAATGAATATTGATCTTTCCAAATATGAAGGTGTGATATTTGATATGGATGGTACGCTGATAGATACCATGCCCGCACACCTTGATGCGTGGGAAACGACAGCAAAGCAGTTTAATTTCACGTATGACAGAGACTGGATCCACGGGTTAGGTGGTAAGCCGAGCCCTGCAATAGCAGAAGAAGTCAGCCTAAAATATGGTATAGAACTAGATTTTGCAGCGGTGTCCGAGTTCAAAATGGTTACTTTTTCGCAAATGGCAGAGCAAGGTGATGTTATAAAGCATACCTTTGATGTACTCAAAAAGGTTTACGGTAACAAGAAACTCGCGCTTGGTACTGGTAGTCAAAGAGCAAATGCAATGAAGCTCTTGGAAGAAAGAGATCTGTTGTCATATTTTGATGCCATAGTGACGGCATCGGATGTGACAAATTTTAAACCATGCCCAGACACATTTATTAAAGCCGCAGAAAATATGGGTGTCGAACCAAGATCTTGCGTGGTGTTTGAAGATACGGCCTTGGGTAAAAAAGCTGCGCATTCAGGCGGAATGGATTGCATAATGGTTCTTTCTGATGGGTTCGAGTTTTGTCCAGTTGAATGATAAAATAATTTGTGCTGATTAGTTTGAATAGTGAGGATGATCTAGACTATATGAACTAATACATCGTTATGATATTTATTGATATAGGTAGATATTAAGACTTTAAAATTTAGATTATGTAAACCTGTCTTTTATAAGTGCTATAAATCTAAGGTTTTCGTTTTATTTTATTGTGCTAATAAACGTTCAATGTTGATGTGTTTCTATAAGTAACACATCAACATTGAAGCGATGTTAATTATTTACATAGCGTGCATTGAAATGAATTATTTTCTTCAAAATAGTCTAGTATCGGCGTTATTAATACCTCTTCTCCAGCACGCCATCGTGCAAGAATTGGGGTGACGAAACCTTCGCGACCTAAGTTTGACTCAAACTCAACAATATTTTCCCATTTTTCTGCACCTATATGCGTAGGCAAAAATGCCCATCCCATTTTTTCAGATAATGCACATTCCAATAACTCCAAATCATTAATTATTTTATTATTTGGCGTGAATATGAATTTCTGATCCTTTGTTTTATTCAGATAAGCCTGCGGCAATATTTGAGTGTGGTGCACGAGCTCGCTTAACATCACATATTGTGAATCAAAAAAATCTTTGTGGGCATAAAATCGATAGGGCATAAAGCCAAGGATGCGCCATTCGTTCGTGCTTAGTTTCTCTTCATTATCATCTGACGGCGCTATTATAAGGTCGACAATGTTTTTATCGAGAAGTTCTACTGACACGTTAGAACCAATTTTTATGAACTCGATCTCCATTTCTTTTGAATGTGCATATCGAATCAAATTTTTTATCATCTTTTTTGGCACAACGGCATCGTAAGCCATTCTCAATGTGACCTTTGAAGCATCTGGACAGACCGTCTTGATGGTGTTTTGCCACGTAAAAATCTGTGCTGTCAATAGAGTTGAAGGCTTGAGTATTCTGTTCCCTAATGGAGTGAGTTCTATTTGCCTAGAACTTCTATTAAATAATTTGTGACCTAGCTCAAATTCGAAGGATTCAATATGTTCCGCAATTGTTGCACGGTTTTTATTTAAATGTTTCGCTGCCGTAGAAATATTTAGATCTTGGGCGACTTGTACAAAAGAAACGAGTTGATTGTAATTAAAGTCCTTCACCTAAATCGGTCCTTATTGGAAAGAATTCTCATTCTAATTGTTTTTGTCGGAAAAGCCCGCAGTTGCTGATTTTATTAACAAATAAACATAAGCTATAAATCTCTCGTATATTACATGCTTTTTAGACATCGTTCATAAACGAGATTTTATTATGTCAAATGAAAACCAAAAAGAAAACGAAAATGAAGTTGAAGATAACTCACGTCGCCATTTTTTTAAATTGGGATTGGGAGCTGCGGCTATTGCGGGGGTCGGCGTTTCTTCTGCCTACGCAGCAAATAAAATAGAAGGTGTAAGTCATAGCGATTTCCCTGTCCCCATCGATCCTGATGTATTGAAACCCATGCCGCAAGAAAACTCGATTTGGACGTTTATTAAGTCTCCTCTGTTGGCG
Organism: Vibrio sp. VB16; assembly: GCF_015594925.2. Lineage (NCBI taxonomy): Bacteria > Pseudomonadati > Pseudomonadota > Gammaproteobacteria > Vibrionales > Vibrionaceae > Vibrio > Vibrio sp. VB16. The sequence continues at coordinate 39,200 of NZ_CP087591.1, read as the reverse complement.
GACAAATTTCCTGAAAGAAATCAGAACTTTGAAAATGGCTGGAATTTCCAACAACATGGCTTTAATCCCTTCGTAGGGCTGGATAACTCAAAACCTGGAATGCGACAGCTAGATCTGGCTTTAATGATATCTGGTTGGGCGATGGATGATGTATTGGCACCTGGGTCTTCTTCGTTGCAGATTAAATCTGGCGTTTACGGTTGGGAGCAACATGGTCTCATGGATCAACAATGGCAGTTTGAAAGTGCCGAGGATGCAAGCCAAAGTATCAAGTCAGCTGCCAGACTGTTAGGGGCAACACGGTGCGGAATTACTCGCAATCATAAAGTATGGAATTGGGATCCGCTTTATGATTCGAAAGAAGGGCGAGAGGTTTCTTGGGATGAGTTTCCGTTTGTACCAAAAACGGTAATAGTCGTTTTAATTGAGGAAGATTACCAAGCAATCGCTACGGCACCTTCTTACGTGTCTGGCGCCGCGGTTGGTATGGGATACTCTCAGATGGCGACAGTCGCCGGGAGCTTAGCGACATTTATTCGAGGGTTAGGTTATCAGGCTGTTGGCGCGGGTAATGACTTGGGAAATAGTGTGGCTTATGCCATAGAAGCGGGTTTAGGCGAAGGCGCACGAAATGGTCATATGATGGCCCCAAGATTTGGCCCTCGAGTTCGAATTGCGAAGGTCTATACCGATCTAGAATTACCTGACGAAGCATATGATAAACCTAAATCTTTTGGGATTATGGAGTTCTGTGAGAAATGCAAGTTATGTGCAGAAAAGTGCCCTTCGAAAGCGATCAGTTTAGATGACAAACCGGGGTGGGGACCAACCTATGAAAATGGCGAAAACCCAGAGTACTCATGGCACCATCAAAGAGGTGTTAAAAAATTCTATAATGACGCCAAAAAATGCTACAAATATTGGGTAGATAGTGGCACTGACTGTGCGATTTGCATGACGGCTTGCCCATGGAATAAACCGGATTTTTGGCACCATAGATTGATTGATGCTTCTAACGCTTATACGGGCGGACCTATTCATACCTTTATGAAAGTGATGGATGAATTATTTGGATACGGAAATGTATTTGATGAGCAAGCCGTGTTTGATTTTTGGAAAACAGGCAAAGACATTGAAGTTTAATAGGAGCATAAAAATATGATGGCATTAATGTGGTACCTGTTGGGTATGTTCACCGTAACGGCATTTATCGGGTACAAGAAAATTGATCGTTTATATAAACTTAACTGGATAGCAAAGCTCGGTATCCTCGCTTCAGCCATAGGCATGTGGTTTTGCATTGCTTGGTCTTGGGCTTCTTTTGTAGAGAGAGAGCCTCAGTCAGGTGCAATGGGTCTGGTTATGTTTGGCTTTATTTCCATAGTAATTTTTGCTGTTACTTGGAGAACCCAGATAGCACCAAATGAAAAAGCTTCTTATAAATAATTGATTAAACGTTAAATTAATAAGGATATTTCGATAGGCCAGGAGGGCCAAATATCACAGTAAAAGGTTACCTAACATGACTCATGAAAAACCATGCGAAGAGCTTTCCGACGCGCAGAACTATTATCTACAGGCTGCGAATCTTCTCAAGGGAATGAAACACAATGATAATGCAGAATTGGCAGTAAAATACCTAACTAAATCCGCTGATTTAGGGTTAGTTGAAGCGCAGTATCAAATGGGCGTGATGTATTCTTTAGGTGAACATGTTGCTCAAAGCCAACCTATCGCATTTGATTGGTTTAAAAAAGCCTCGGATTGTGACTTTATGCCTGCTCAATTTGCGATGGCGACGCTGTATTCTCAAAGCGATCAATTTGGCAAGGCTTTTGACATTCTAAATGGCCTCGCAAACAAAGAAGTAACAGAGGCGCAAACAAATCTGGCCGACCTTTATCTACGAGGGAAAGGAATAGACAAAGACGTCGTAAAAGCAATCTCACTTCTTAAGTGTGCCGCCAACAAAGGCGATAGATTCGCGCAATATCGTTTGGGGCAACTCTATTATCAAGGGCAAGATACGGCATCCGACTACGTAAGCGCTCGGAAATACATAGTTTTAGCGATGGAACAAAAGGTGTTACAAGCCCATTTTATAATGGGGTCTATGTTAGAGCATGGTTTTGGTATAGACAAAGATGTTGTTCGAGCTTATAGCTTATATTGTTATTGCCGACACTATGGAATGCCAAATCTAGACAATTTGATAGAGGACGTGTTGGGTACTCTTGATGATATAAAAAAACAGCAAGCGAAACAAAAGGCTCAGGAGTACTGCGAGCATGAACCTTCCCCTATTTAATCAATGGCATGACAACATTTCCGAACAACTTTTTGAACAGGAGACACTGGGCAACTTTGATATATGGGGAGGCCCAAAACGCGACGAAAGAAAGGGCGGGGGATTCAATGGGAAAGAGTACAAATATATGACTCTTATGCACTCGAGCAATAATACGTCTTCAAACCGTACTAGGTGTTCACCACCCGGCTTTCTTAGTAAAAATGACCATAACGTCGAGCGAATATTAATGAGTGACATACCAATCATTTATAATGTTCCACTCATAAACTCAGTGTATGCACAATCGGTTGACATATCCCCTTACGGTTTGGAAACGAAAGAACAAAGCACATTTACTATATTGGTACCCATTTGTGACAATATTGAACAGCGTTGGAAGGTCATCCTGTGTTTTAGAATTAAGAACGAGCAATACCAAAATCCCCAACTGTTTTTGAAGCGTAATCAGGAACAACTCGTTGGTATTGCAAACAAGATATATAAATTATGGCTAACCTTTGAAGGGAAAGATTTTAACCTGTATAAAGTGAGAGGTTCATTCTGTGAAAATGCCATCCAAATAGCCAGTTTAATGGTGGAAGGTTTTTCTACAAAACAGATGTCAGAGGCTTTACATATCAGTGGTTCGGGCATTGAATACCATATTGAATCAATGAGACGAATATTAGGTGCTACGAATAGAGGAAGTTTAATCGCGGAGTTGTTCAGAAAAGGCATCGTGTCATAAACAAATATCAAGCTGGCATATAGTGTCATTCTTGAGCCTGAAAATGACACAGTTGCCAGACTCGATATTTCACTGTGATGGCCTCATTATATGAATCTAACGCAAGCAAGCCCTTATAGGTTAGCTTGCGTTTGTTTAGACCATGCGATCCGATTATTCAACCTATTAATACCCTTAAAACAACTCGAATGTAATTTGACCATCTTCCAGCATCGCCTTTAAGTCATTATCTACTTCTTGCTCGTCGACATATCGCGTAGCGAGTGCGTTTTTGATCACTGCTAAAATCTCGGTTTTTAGTTCAGGTCTACCACAAACGTAAACTTGTGCGCCATCATCTAGTAACCAACCAGCTAACTGTGAGCTGTGTTGATTCAACTTATCCTGTACGTAAATTTTCTGTTCAGAATCTCGAGAAAATGCGGTATCAAGTTGCGTGATGACGCCTTCCGCGACGTATTGTCTTACTTCCTGTTGATAGTAGAAATCACTGTCAGCGTGCCTATTCCCAAATACTAACCAGTTCTTTCCTGAATGAAGCTGCTGCCTTCTCTCTTCTAACAGGCTCATCATAGGTGCGATTCCTGCTCCCGTTGCAATCAAGATGGCCGGTATATCATTCATGGGTAATGACATTCCTGCACCGGGCTTAATCGTTGCAAGCAGTTCGTGCCCTACAGGTAGATGTTCGGTTAAGAAATCTGAGCATAATCCATTTGTAAGTTTTCCATCCAACACAAACTGATGCTTCCCTACGCATAAAGAAACCTGATTTGGGTTTTGGGTAGGGGATGAGGCGATTGAGTATAATCGCTCTTTAGCACTTCCTGGTGGGGTAATGCCAACAAGGTCGTTTACTAGGTACGGTTGTGTAACGTTGCCCTGAATGTCGAAACGTAGGTGAAAGGCCTGATTTGCGTTGTTAGCACAAGTTGAGGTATGTAAGGGGATTTTCTCTGCCAAGACCAATTTTACTGGTGTGTTAACCGACTTGGTTTGGCTAATGTCAATTTCATATTCTAGCTGTTGAGAGAGCCAGTTCTGCCAACCTTGCATCGGGTCGCCATTGACCATGACTAGGTCATCTTTTGTTGCTAGCCCCATACGAAGCAACTCGTTATGAAATAATTTTCCGGCTAAACAATAGTGAGAATAACTCTTGTCTCCGAGAGCCAATATACCAACGGGGGTATCGAGAGTCGGAAATTCTTTGAGCTGCTCATAAAATAGTATTCCGTCATCAGGGATGTCGCCCTCTCCACAAGTACTTACAATCAGTAATACCTGTTTATAGCGTTTGAAATCGGCAGGTTGTAATGACGAAAGTGACTGGACCTCGGCGGTTTTTCCTAACTTGCGTATAATATCGCCGGATTGAGAAGCCAAATTAGCGGCGGTTCCCGTTTGACTGGCATAACAAACGAGAATGTCTTGGTCTTCGTAAACAGGGCTAAAGAGGATGCTCATTAAAGCATGGGTTATTTTGTTCATATTAACGGCCAATCGCTCAGGTATAGTTTTTAATAAACGAGTCAAAAAGGAATGCAATGATAATCGCGCTGGTAACAAACAATAGTGCTGTCGAAGCCCATTGAAGTCCTTTGGTTTTTGTCTTGGGAGCCATGCTTGGTTTACTCATTTTTCTGTTCTCGTCCTGTATGAAGGCAATCATATTACCTTCAGGTTTCCTTACGTTTTGCGAATTGTTTGATCTGGTATACAAGGTTATTTCTTAAGTTAACTAGTAGGGTTAGCATCTCTCCCGCAGGGCAGAAAAAACGACAAAACATGTCGGGTATAAAGAAACAACCAACGATAACAGCAGGCATTATGAACCACTGAATACCATCACCTTGCAACGAAAATATCATCGAGAATGGCTCATATGCACCAGCACTAGGGTTTACGGTAACGAGCCCAATCATCAAAGCGGCCCATAGGCCTAACTTCGGTATATAGCGACCATACTTCAGAACAATAGGCAGAAGAGGGAAGTTAAGATTGCCAATTTTTTGTAATAGATATTGGATAGCATGGAATGGGCAGATATGACCACAATAGATATTTTTTCCTAGAAGGATAACCGCGACAAAGACGCTACCGAATAGAATCCAGAAACCGAGGTTTTCACTGAGCGCGGGTACAAAACCTAACAATAACCCAGAGAAGTTAGCTACATTGAGTAGCTGATTGGTCATAAAGCCAATGATGATAATGCTACCCAAAACGTAAGTGAGCTTTAGCTTTTTACTGCCTACCCAAATATTGATGACTGACAGCACAATGAGTAACGCGATTAAAACGTGATTAAGATTAAGGTCGATTTCTTTTTGTAATGGTTTAGGGGATAGAGAAAAGCGCAGCTTTGCAATGGTATGTGATGCCCTAGTATTGGCATGCATGATCGCGTTGGAGCTGAGGGTTGCCCCACTAACCGCATCCCAGTTCTTGCCTGGAACGGGTAAATAATCAACAGGTTTTTGTTGAAACTGCCGTAAATATCCTGCATTTAAAAGCTTTTGGATATACGCAGGAGTGTCACTGTGGTTCAACAACTCGACTGTTTTAATTTTGCCTTCTTTGGTAATAATTGACGCTAGCGTTAGTGGTCCGCCATAACTGTTGTTCGTGGCGACAGAAACATAATACTCCGCACCATTGTTGGCCATCGTAAAGAGTGCTTCACTACCGTTTATTGCTGAAATTTTGGCGTTAGGATAGAGTCCTTGAATATCACTTTTCCAATCAGGCCTGTTATGCTCTTGACCCCAATACCAAGCAAGGATGAGTGTAATGAACGCGAGTAATCGAAACACCTTTCCGTAATCAAGGCGCCATTTGATAGAGGGTGTGGCCTTACTTGTACGACACGATTGCGATGAACAATCCTTACAATTCACGATAACAGCCTCTGAAAATAATAACAAAAATACAGTCGTTACTATCCACTTATGACGAAATCGTGTCACTAGGAAAAATCATAGTAAATGTGAAAATAAAACAATAATGAGAAGTGAGGTAAACGAAGGCCTAGCGCCTTATTCAGACGTTATTATTCGTCCAAGACCAGATTGATGTTACCTAATACCCAGAAAGCCCATTAACAAAGTAATGGGCTTTAAGCAGTACAATCACGACCATTTTTGCGGGAATTAATGACCAACGATTAGATTCATTTTGTTTTTATTCGAATACTTACTGTATTTCTAATAACTCAACATCAAATATCAGTACCGACGCGGGTGGAATAGGTCCGCTGCCGCCTTTACCATAACCAAGGTTACTTGGTACAAACAAGCGAATTTTTTGTCCAACAACCATGGTTTGCACCCCTTCAGTCCAGCCTTTTATGACTTGATTTAATCCGAATGAAATCGGTTCATTTCTATCAACCGAGCTATCGAAAACCGTACCGTCGATTAATGTGCCGTGATAGTGCACCTTAACTTTGCTGGTGGCAGTTGGGTTCTCGGTACCCGTACCTTCCTGCAATACTTTGTACTGAAGCCCGCTCTCGGTTGTAATGACGCCTTCTTCATTGGCGTTGTTTTCTAAAAATGTTTGTCCGATAGCCACGTTCGCGTCTGCGATTTTGTGATTATTCCATGTGCGGTAGATGAAAAATGCGGCAAGAACAAGAATAACAATGGGAAAGATAATTTTAGACACAGGAGTTCCTTTTATTCTGATTTCGAAAGTAGGTAGTTAATGGTGGTTGCGAGGTCTTTAATGTCTTCATGACCTTCAGTGATAAGCAAATATTTACCCTTTATGATAAAGCTTGGTACAGAGTTAATATCCGCCTTTTTAGAAACGTCGTCAGCAAATGTCATGTGCTGTTCTAGCTCAGCCACGTGAGAGCTGTCGAATCGATAAGGACTCACTAAACCGCGAGAGACAAATACTTCCTCGATTCTTTCTTGCTTTTGATCCATCGTACCTTCTTGTTGCTGTACCACTTCAAATAGTGCGGCAACCAGTGCGTGATCTGGCTGACCATCTACTTGCATTACAGCAGCATAATAGAGCATGGCACTAACCTGAGCGCTTTGGTTGAAGGTAACGTGAAGCTTTCCGACTTTCTGTTTGGTGAGTGATTCGATTTCTGGTATCGAGGCTTCCATATTTCGACAATGGCCACAGGTTAAAGAAAACACCTCGGTAATTGGGGATAAGTTAAATTCGGATAAATCGTTTGGCAGTGCGCTGTACTGTTTACCAAGTTGAGGCGTATTTGAATCGCTGCAGGCAGCAACAAAAAGGGTGAAGGTCACCAATAGAAACAGTCGAACGAGTTTGTTTAGCATGTTATTAACCAATCAATGGAATATTGGGTTGATTCTACAGTCTGTAAACCGATGATTAAAGATACGGATAACAAATTTAGGTCAACTTTTAGAAATATTTTATTATGCTATAAAGATATTTAGGTTTAGGCCGATACAATTTTTGATTACATATGAATTTTCTTGGGTGGTGGTATGAGACTGATAGTCAGCTTGGTAATGGTCGTACTTAGTGGATGTGGAACGATGAGTGAGTTCTCTATGCTGAATACGGCTCCACTGAATGGATCCCAATTACTTCACCCAGAATGGGCCGAAAGTACGTCTACTTCGCGCAATCAAAATGCGGCTCAACGTTCTTATGGGCAAAGAGAAAATGATGACATGAGTTCAGTGGCAAGATTTTTGTCTCTGCAAGGCATTCAGTATGAAGTGGTGTCTGGTGGCCATACCATGATCAAACTGAAGGAAAATATTAACTTTAAAACCGGGTCTGCCTCATTATCCCCTATGTCTCAAGATTGGTTATCCAAACTTGGGGTATTCTTATCAAGTTATTCAAATGTCGATATCGTCATAGACGGCCATACAGATAGCACAGGTAAATTATCAAATAATGAGCGGCTATCTCAAAAAAGGGCGTCAGAGGTAAAGTCACAGTTGCTGCGTAGCGACCTACATTCAAATAATATTTTCACTCGTGGCTATGGGGAATATATGCCCGCATGCAATAATGGTACATCGACCGGCAAAGCATGTAATCGTCGAGTTGAGCTGACGTTGATAGTCGCAAATAACTAACAAAGTATTTCTTAAAAGGATTGGTGGCCTGCCAATCCTTTCTTATTACTATTGAGCTTCCGAATCCAATGCGGGTGTGACATAAGCCGCTGTTCCCCAGAGCGGAACGGTAGAAAGGCTATGTTTGAAGCTGCCGGATGTTTCTTTGGTAGAGTAAGAGAGATACATCAATGTCTGGTTCTTTCCATCATAGATACGCCTGATTTTCATGTTTTTAAAGAATATGCTTTTGGATTTCTTTAAAACGACTTCACCAGATTTACTCTTGTCTATTTCGGCGATCATCTCTGAGGTTATCTCTCCTGTTTGGCGACAAGATATAGAGCTATCACTTGGGTCTGATAAGCTGAAGTCGGCTTCAATAGAAGCAATATGGCAGGTCACGCCCGTAACCACAGGATCCGCCATATGGTCTAGTTTGATATCCTTCATAGTAAAAATACCGAGTGACACATCACCAACCTCGTTGTCTGAACAGCCAATAAGTAAGGCTGATATTCCTACAGCCAAGAGTACTTTCTTCATCATTATTCCTTAGATCCAATTTATATTACGAGTCTATCATACGGTGGTCGGATATTAATCTGTTAAAGATTACCAAAGATAACTATCACGTCTAGTTACTTTTTGATAACAATCATGATCTGGATGCGATATCCTAAGACCTAATTTCGTTCCGATGTAACACGGATATCAGAGCAATCTGTGTCTAACATTCCTTCAATTAATTAGATGTATATCAAATGAATTCACAAATAGAACCAGTTGAGAAGAAACATCAGTGGTTAATAAGTCATGTTGATGTGAGTTTTCCTACCCCCGAGAGTATCTTGGGTCGTGACCTATATATTGCACGGGAGAAGCAGGTCCAATACATAGAAATTATAGCGTCGGAAATAGAAATATTAGACGAGTCTCTAATCGATGACGTCTATTTGGTCGACTTTCATCGATTAACTGTTATGTTTGCGCAGCTACAATCGTCATTTTGGTCGGACAAGAGCGATCAAAACTACGTGCTAGAATTTTTTGCTCAAATAGCACTGTCTCAAGATCATAATCTCTACGTAGGATTTAAAGGTGGGCAAGCAACCGTCTGTGGTATGACAACAGTGTCTGACCGTACATTGCTTATTTCAGATTTAATATCATTGAAGAATGATCAAACGGTCATTCAGCATTTTGTTAGTAAATTAGTGGCGTGCCAAGGTAGCTCGACGACTTTCAATCAACTTATCGTATCTTCCAACTAAATTCATCTGGTTATAGTTTGTTCATTATGAGCGATTTAAAGTGATCAGCCTTGAATTTTCAATGTTAATAACGTGCCTCTCTACCATTCTTCTCTGTTGTTTCTTGTTCTTTCTTTTTCAGTACCCATTATAAGTACAGGTAGGCTCAGTATTATCACATAACTGACTTGGCATAAAAGGTCGGTGTGATGAAACGGAGGTTATCGTTAGGTTAGTATGGCTACGCAACATGAATAGGGACGGTTATGACTCTGAAAGTAAATGAAACCAAGTGTGTCATTTTCGACTGTGATGGCGTGCTGGTTGACAGTGAAAAGTTATGTTGTAAAGCGCTAGTAAACGTTTTTTCTAAATATAACGACCAAATAAGTATCGAAGATTGTATGGCGCACTTTCAAGGTGGCAAAGTCGCCGATATTCTTACCGCCACAATAGAACGCCTTAATATTAAAGTATCGCTGGACGATGTAGAGCCACTCTATCGAACACAAGTACAGCAATTATTTCACGAAGAGTTAGAACCGGTGGCGGGTATTAGTGAACTTCTTGATCGCTTAACTGTAAAGGGGCTCCAGTATTGTGTGGTTTCGAATAGCCCAAAAACGAAAATAGAACGGTCCTTGGAACTTACTGGCTTATTAGACAGGTTTAAAGGTAAGGTTTTTTCTGCTTTTGATGCAAACAGTTGGAAACCTGAACCAGATTTATTACTTTATGCCGCGATGAGTATGGGCTATTCCCCTAAAGAATGTCTGTATATTGATGACACAGCGAAAGGTGTCGTCACAGGACTAAGTGCGGGTATTCAAACCATCTATTATCGATCAAGTGCCTATAGCCCTCTATTTACGGGTGATGCGTTAGAGATAGAAAAAATGTCTGAGTTAGAGCTATTGATTAGTTAAATGGTTTTACGCAGGCGAAGAGTGTGATAATCGAATCTGTAGCTGATCTAGGTAGGTTGATAATTATTCGATAACTAAAATGTAATCCATTTCATAAAGACCAGCATATGCTGGTCTTTTTCTTTTTATGTCGCCAATTCAGTAAAAATGTAACTTAACTGTCATACATTACACAAATATTTACACTTAAGCTTACAATTATAAACTTAACAAAACGGCAACATAATTTTTCATTTTCCCAATTACCTTTTAAATATCATGAGATTAAATAAATAACATGTTTCATGCATGTTAACACTTAATGTGTTAAATGATAGTTTGGAAATAATTCACATGACAGGGGTTGTTTTTTAACCGAAAACAGGCAAAATGCACTGCAAAATAAGATTTCATTTATGAAGGGATGCCAAAATCAGACGTATAAGAGGTAAATCATGAAACTTTTTCTAGTGGTAATGGCTTCAATTTCAGCCGGTATTATTTCAGCAGATCATCTTCACTCATTTATGTTGGGATTGACTGTCGCTTCATTGGCGGTAGGTAGCTGCTATTGGTTTGCTTTCAGAACAACTCGGTTTCCTGAATTGGCTCTACTTTTATTGCTCTGTGGTATTTTTTCAAAGCTTATTATTACAACGATTGGTATCGCGATTGGGGTTCATACCTCTATTATCACTTCACCGCTAGTGTTTGCTTTTTCGTATCTGTTTTTCTCTTTGGTGGTTACGTTCTTGTGGTTCAGTTACCGAGACAGTATTACGAAGGTTACGAACAAGAAACTGGATAAAGCGGCGGTCTAAGATAACCTTTCTAGGTTACCTAGTTAAAAGTCAGTATGAAGCTGGCTTTTTTTGTGTCTGTAATATGGACCTCAAGCCATTCAACAATGGTGTTACGGGTATTAGACTATGGTACAACTGCTTTAATTGCGGTTCTGCGATAAAATAGCTGGGTGTTTATCAAATTTGCAAGGATGTGTCATGGAAGGCAATCTATTTTGGATCGAAAAAGGTTTCTTAGTATTTGGTATCATATTCGTAATGACGGGAATTCTTCTATATGGAAAGAGAAGTAATGATTGGAAAGGCGTGGCGACGATGTTCTACAAGCGCGTACCTCTGTCCATCGCGGAATATAAATGGTACCGGCTTGGTATTTCTCTCGTTGTTTTTGCCGTAATACTTCGTGTACTTGTCCTTACCTTGTGGCCGCAGTGATCTAAGTGTTATTGTTAATAATGTGAATTATTAAAAAAGTCAGCCAGTATTAGGCTGACTTTTTTGCTTTAATCACCATTTACTGCAATGCTTTGTTATATATCTGGTAAGATAATGTTATTTAAATCAGTGTAAAACAATGGTGGTATATGTCCTATCCGGTTCTAATTTGTGATGATTCTGCTTTAGCTCGCAAGCAGATGGCTCGATCCTTACCCGCTTCACTAAATGCTGATATCACTTTCGCAGTCAATGGATTAGATGCATTAGAAAAACTAGAACAACAAGAATTCAAATTAATGTTTTTGGATTTAACGATGCCAGAACTGGATGGTTATGGCACATTAGAACAGATCCAAAAACGAAATATTATTATTGATGTTGTCGTCGTCTCCGGTGATATTCAACCAAAAGCAAAACAAAAAGTAGAACGGCTAGGTGCAAAAGATTTCATCCAAAAACCTATGGATAAAGAGCATCTAAAATCGGTTCTTCGATCCCTTGTCAATCCTGCAGAGATATCTCAAGTCACTCCTAATCGAACTATTGAACTTCCTATATTAAAACGAAGGGATATATATATGGAGGTGGCCAACGTATCTATTGGTCGCGCTGCCGATGCTCTGGCACGACATTTCGACGTCTTTGTTCACTTACCTTTGCCAAACGTAAATATTTTCGAAGTGACCGAATTGCATATGGCGCTCGCAGATCTGGCTGACAATGATCAAGTTTCCGGCGTTTGCCAAGGTTTCAATGGAGAAGGTATTGCTGGCGAAGCCTTGGTTCTATTGAGTGACTCAAGTATCACGGATTTAAAACGTCTGATGAAGGTGCCAGCAGAGAGTGTCGAGCTAGAAGAGTTGGAGCTGTTAATGGATGTATCTAACATTCTAGTCGGATCATTCTTAAATGGTTTGGGTCAGCAAGCTGAGGTTCGGTTTTTCCAAGGACAGCCTGTACTTCTTGGACAGCATATACCGATTGAATCTATTATCGAATCAACCTCTGGATCTTTCCAAAAAACCATGACGTTCGAGGTAAGCTATAACATTGACAACACGAGCATTCGATGCGATTTATTATTTATGTTCGTTGATGAGTCTCTGCCAATTTTGGACAATAAACTCTCTTATCTAATGGAGGATTTCTGATGATAGGTTTACCAGCTGAGTTCGAGCAGTTTCATTGGATGGTGGACATGGTTCAGAATGTTGATCTTGGTCTGGTGGTGCTAGATAAAGAATTTAATATACAAGTCTGGAATGGTTTTATGACGCATCATAGTGGCAAGCAAGCGCATGATGTGATCGGAAAATCGATTTTTGAAGTGTTTCCTGAGATACAAAAAGAATGGTTTGTCATTAAGGCAAAGCCTGTTTTCGATCTAGGTTGTCGAAGTTTTGTTACTTGGAGACAAAGGCCTTATTTGTTTAAGTGCAGAAACGTAAGGCCTATTACGCAACAAGCGGATTATATGTATCAAAATGTGACCCTTAATCCGATGCGAACTCCAACCGGAGAGATAAAATCATTGTTTCTTTCTATTCAAGATGCAACAGCAGAAGCAATGACGGAAAATAGAAAAAGTGACATTAAGGGGTAGTCATTGTGGTTGATCAGGGAAGGTTTCTTTATACCGCGCAACAAGTAAAAGCTGGGGAAAAAAAACTAAGCGCTGAGCTTGGTTTAGATATGTTTGAGTTGATGGAAAGAGCCGGAACGGCAGTATTTGAACATATACAGCGTTGTTTTCCAGACTCTCACAGCATGCATGTCTACTGCGGCTCAGGCAATAATGGTGGTGATGGTTACGTCATTGCACGTTTAGCAAAAGCATCAGGTTACAGTGTCACATTAATACATATAGGCGAGTTAAGTAAGGCCAAGGGTGATGCAAAAATAGCCCAGGGAAAGTGGGCTCAAGTAGGTGGAAAAATAGAGTCTTTTTCTGATAACACCTCAAAAAAATGTGACCTAATAGTAGATGCCTTATTAGGGACAGGCTTTGAAGGAAATCTGCGTGAAGAACATGCCCAAGTAATCGCACACATTAATCGAAGTGAAGCGGAAACCATTTCGGTTGATATACCATCCGGACTGTGTCCAGATACCGGTTCGGTGTTAGGTGTATGTGTTGCCGCTAGATATACGGTTTCTTTTATTGGCTTAAAAAGGGGCTTGTATACCGGACAAGCCGCTAATTATACCGGGGATATCATTTTTGCTGGACTGGGTCTTTCTGATTTATTTACCAAATCGGTGCTATCCAACATTAAACTCATCTCTCAATCTGATGTTAATGACCATCTGGCTAAACGCGCGAGAGCATCACATAAGGGCGATTTTGGACGTGTACTCTGCTTAGGTGGTGATAGAGGCTTGTTTGGTGCTATTCGTTTAACATCAGAAGCGTGCGCTCGCGTGGGCGCAGGGCTTACTCGAGTCGTAACACAACCTGAAAATGTGCCAGCGCTGGTTAGTGCTCGACCAGAGATTATGGTGTTTGATTGGCGCGGAAACAGCAACGAAATAAACGACCATTTATGGTGGGCCGATGTTATAGCGCTGGGTCCGGGGCTTGGTAGTTCAAGTTGGGGACGATCGTTAGTTGGTTACTCCAGAACGGTGGAAAAGCCAATGGTGGTTGATGCTGATGGCCTTAACGTGCTAGCAAAAACCCCAGATTTTAATCGACGCCGCGTCATCACTCCGCACCCTGGAGAAGCGTCGAGGCTTCTAAATATGAGCGTACCAGAAGTTGAACATGACCGCTTCTCAAGCGCTCGAACGTTGCAGCTAAAATATGGTGGTGTTGTTGTTTTAAAAGGTGCAGGCACTATTATTTATGACGGTGAGTCATATTGGGTCTGTCAAAGCGGGAATCCTGGTATGGCAACAGGAGGGATGGGGGATGTGCTAACGGGTGTTATAGCTGGATTGATTGCACAAGGATTATCTCTGAGCGTCGCGGCTCGTGTTGGTGTTTGGATTCACTCAAGTGCAGCCGACATATGCGTTGAAAAAGAGGGTGAACGTGGCCTCTTAGCATCGGATCTATTTCCCACAATAAGAAGGCTCGCAAACGGGATATAGCGTTACATATAAAAGAGTTAACAAAGAGCGGCTTTAATCATTGAAGCCGCTCTTTGTCGTTTTACACATCATATTTCGTTTTATCACCAATATCAAAGTGTCTTGGCATGCGCCACTTGGCGACGCTAACAATCAAAAATAGTAGGGATGACGCGGATGCAAAAATCTTACTTGCGAGATCAGCATCAAACTGCAAACTGAACCATAATGCAGCGAGTATCAAGGGCTGAAATGGGAGTCCAGGCACCTTAAAGCAAAAATATTCTTTGTAACAAAGCCCACCAAGCGTAATAAATGCGCCACCAAGGCCTATTTCTGGGTAACCAAGCAATACACAAATCAAACCGACCCAAGTCGCCATTTGCAAAAGCAGTCGAAAAGGTTTCATATAAACGTGTAGCGACGAAGCGCACATGATGGCACATACAAAAATGAGATTTTGGATAGGGTAGTCAAGGCCCCAAGGCAACAATGCAATGACTGGAAAGCAAAATGTAAAGCCTAATCTATAGATGACCACGGTTAAATGATCGAGCCAATCCATCTCCGGTTTGATATGTGGATCTGCCATAGTGAATTCCCTAATTGAGCTATAAAATGGGTTAGAAAGTACATTGTCTTACTAAATGAGATCTAATTTTTGATATAAAACAATGAAGAACAAATTCATTACATAAACTATCGCTGATTCTTGTGTGGTCGCGCGGGTAGTAAATTCAATGGTGAGAAGAATGACCTTCTTGAATAGATAACCTAAGTAATAACTCAACCTATTGTAAGTAAATAAGTAATAGTAGTTGTGTGTGAATTAGAAGACGTCTTAGATAAGTTTAGGATATGGAATCTTTGTCAGGATACCACAAAAAAAAATCAAATATCAGACTTGTCAGCGCGGATTATCGACCTATAATGCTGAAAACCGGAGCGTCTGCCAATGCTCCGGTTTTTTTGTGCCCGAAGCATGAAAACCGACTGCAAAAGGTGATCAGAATGCACCTTCTTTAAGACTAGGTGTTAGGCACATCGTTACTGAAACAAGGAAATGCACAATGCGTATTGAACAGGAACTGAAGCTCGGCTTTAAAGATGTATTATTTCGTCCAAAGCGTTCAACGCTTAAAAGTCGCTCTCAAGTTAATTTAACCCGCGACATCACATTCAAGCATAGTGGTCGTCATTGGTCCGGCGTGCCAGTCATTGCAGCGAATATGGATTCAGTTGCAACCTTCGAAATGGCCAAAGCACTAACTGAACATAACGTTATGACAGCGGTTCACAAACATTACACCGTTGATGATTGGAAACAGTTTATCGAAGGTGCGGACTCTAAAACACTAAATAATGTTATGGTTTCTACTGGCACGTCAGAAGTCGATTTTCAAAAGACGATTGATATCATGGCGATGACCGACGAAATTATATTTATCTGCGTTGATATCGCTAATGGTTACTCTGAGCATCTAGTTGAGTACGTCACCAAGGTGCGTGAACAGTTTCCTGATAAGGTTATCTCTGCAGGAAATGTCGTTACTGGTGACATGGTTGAAGAACTCATTCTTGCCGGTGCTGACATTGTAAAAGTAGGCATTGGTCCTGGTTCGGTTTGTACGACCCGCGTAAAAACGGGAGTAGGCTACCCACAATTGTCCGCTATTATTGAGTGCGCTGATGCCGCTCACGGCTTAGGTGGTGCAATCATTGGTGATGGTGGGTGTTCATGCGCAGGCGACGTTTCAAAGGCCTTTGGTGGCGGTGCAGACTTTGTTATGTTAGGCGGCATGTTAGCCGGACATGAAGAATCTGGTGGTGAAACAATAGAAAAAGATGGCAAGACGTTCATGAAATTCTACGGAATGAGTTCCGAGAGCGCGATGGCGAAGCATTCTGGTGGTGTGGCCAAATACCGCGCGGCTGAAGGTAAAACCGTATTAATTCCGTTCCGTGGAAGTGTGCATGAAACCATTTCAGACATCCTCGGAGGCGTACGTTCAACCTGTACTTATGTAGGCGCAGCAAGGCTTAAAGAGCTAACCAAGCGTACAACATTTATCCGAGTGCAAGAGCAAGAAAACAACGTTTACGGTAAAGAGTAAAACTCACGGTAATCGTAAAGTTTTGCACAAAACAGGGTCGCTTTTAGCGGCTCTTTTTTTGCCTAAAATAGGGCAAGTGGCGACAAAGTGGAAGCAGAGAAATTATTTTTTGGTCCAATTTGTCGAGTGATACTGAACACTAGGTCAAAGCCATGGCTAACGCATTGGCACCTTTTTATCGATGACTCGCTTTTCCGGTTAACCATTATAGTCTATCGCCCTATTGAAGAATCCGGTTTTGCCTTCTATTCGGATTACGCAACAATCCCTGATGAATAATAAAATAAAATAAGATTAAAGATTTGAATAACATTACCTGTAGAATGGAGTACTAATTATGCGTTTAAAAATATTAAAAGAGACTGTTATGCCAATCTACAATTCCGCCGAATTTGACCTGTTTTTACAAACCTGCAATGACGCATTCAATGAGCAACAGCTGCAACGGTTAGTACTGTCAAAATACAATGGTGATAAAGCAGATCTAAAACGCATAACCATTCGACCACTCTCATTAAAAGATCAACGATTACTTTCTTTTTTACATGAATATAAAACTCATCACATCACCAAAAACTTAACCATTGAAGAATCACTGGCTTTTTGGCAATCCGAGTTAGGTAGCCACTTTTTTAACGCGCACTTAGTAACGAATGAATGGGAAGTGCAATTAAGTGTAAGTAAAAAAGGAAAAGTGTTAATGAAAAAGTACCCAAACAAAAATAAAACACTTCAGAAAACAGAAATGACATCTCATGATCGCACGAAAAATCGCTTCGTAGAACAAAACCGACCTTATCTACATGAGTTAGGTGTAACGGATCTCAAAGGAAATATCATTCCTGCTATGTCGCGAAAATGGAAACAAATCAATAAATTTATTGAAATATTGTCGCACGCGATTGATAGCACCGGACTTGCTAAACATGACAAAGTACATATTGCCGACTTTGGGTCAGGTAAAGCTTACTTGACCTTCGCTGTGCATGATTATTTTATTGATAAGCTACAAGTAAAAACAGAAGTGACGGGTGTAGAACTACGCCAAAATTTGGTTGATTTATGTAACTCGACGGCACAGAAGCTAGCGTTAGAGGGCATTAAATTTGAGCAGGGCGATGTGCAACACTTTAAAGCACAAGGTATTAATATCATGATAGCGCTGCATGCCTGCGATATTGCCACCGATTACGCTATTCATATGGGTATTCGAACCAATGCAGAAATTATTATGTGTTCACCTTGTTGCCATAAACAAATACGTCCACAAATGAAATCGCCAACATTACTAGCACCACTTCTACAGCATGGTATTCACCTTGGTCAAGAAGCAGAAATGGTGACAGATGGATTGCGTGCTTTGTTGTTGGAAGCCAACGGATACGATACAAAAGTATTTGAGTTTATTTCACTAGAGCACACGAGCAAAAACAAAATGATATTGGCGCAAAAACGCAAAAAACCAATCGATAACACCCTCATACTTGAGCAAATAAAGTCAATTAAAGAATTTTATGGTATTCAGGAACATTGCTTAGAAAGCCTGCTCCAAAACTAAAAATTAGTAAATATAAAAAATAAAAAAGTTGTAAACATCCCTCTAGTCAAAAAATTATTTACAGGGTCAAAAGCTCTAATCGATGCAAACATAGATTAGAGCTTTATTTCCGAGAGTCAACATTAGAAAGGGTGGTACCAACCCTCTGAGTCCCTTCTATAAATGCCTTATCAAAAAACTAAGGTGCCATTGAACAAGTGAACGTTGCCTCAACCAAAGTATCCTCTGTATTCCCATTAGATTCAGTTACCATGGACGCCAAAATAGCGTTCTCTTTCCCTTTAATTTTAACGAAATGACTTTCCTTAATAGAGTTATTCTCTTCCCATATTAAGGTTCCTGATGAATCCACTTTCCATGTGACGTTACCAGTGCCCTCTGTATCATCATATTTGACAGTACCGATGTCACTTGAACGTAATTGAAGAGAAAAATTGTTATATGGTATGTTTTCACCATCTTTCGTTGTTGTTATAATAAACTCACAAAGGTCATAATCTTCTCTGAAATTATAAAAATCATCAGAACGCGTAACGGATATTGTATCTAAATCACCAAGCAGAAGAGTGGAACCTGATTCCTCAAGCACATTCACTTTAGTCGTGGTAGAAAAACGACCAATCCGTGCAAAGCTATACGAACCTTCGTTCTGATCGACGAAAATAAGATCCCCCCAAGGATGAACGGTTACGGTTTCGTTTTCTTGATCAGATATATCTTGAACATTGTATAGTCCACCCTCACCATCAGAATCAACACTTGCGCTTAAGGCTCTAAACTTATTTTCTCCGTCTAAACTGTAGGTTCCAAATTCCCCAGAATAAGATTGCGCCGATCCTTCAGAATAAGACTCTTGGTTATTGGTATGAGCAATAATATATTCAGTAGTGGTGATAAACGTGAGAATATTCCAATTATCATCCTCCTCTTCATGCATACTCCATGCACCTATTAATGAGTTGTCAACACTAGTAATACGTGTGAAAGTGAACGAGCCTTCCCCCGGAGTCGTAAAGTTAAGATTGTTTTGCTCAACTGAGATAGTAGTAGAAGGAGATAGGTCAGATAATCCACCTGATGAATCAGACTCTCCAGTAACATTAACAAGAAAGCCTCCAGTTTCTAGGTTCCAAGTATAAGTGCCATACTCGACAGAGCCTGCTTCTTGGTCGCCGTCATCACTGTGTTCGTGAATAATAATGTAGCGGTTCTTATCGAGGAAGGTGAGAACATTGCGTTTGTTATCCCCCTCAGATAATACCCAGGAACCAAGTAGAGTGCTTTTGAAGTGATCTTGCGCATCCTCTTTGCTAACAATAGTCAGACCTAAACCAGATAATTTACCTGCAACATCAGTATCAAAACTTGTAGACGTGATATCTAGTCCACTCGCATCAGCAAATGCGGCAGTGGCGGCGTCATCAATCGTAATTCCATTTTCTGGGT
Organism: Vibrio sp. VB16; assembly: GCF_015594925.2. Lineage (NCBI taxonomy): Bacteria > Pseudomonadati > Pseudomonadota > Gammaproteobacteria > Vibrionales > Vibrionaceae > Vibrio > Vibrio sp. VB16. The sequence goes on along the minus strand of NZ_CP087591.1, from coordinate 19,507 downwards.
TACCATCTTTATCTAGCGTTTGTAATAATTGTAGGATATTGGTCTGCGTAGTCGGCTCATCGCTCATATCCATAGGCGTAATTATGCCGCTCGCCAAGACCGGAGGGAATTCTAAATCGTTAATAAAAAATGTGACCGTTTCTCCATCAACATAATCGTACTCACCAAGTTCGTTAGTTGTACCTGCTTTTGTTTCAGTTCGATATGAGATACCTCCCACAGGGCTATCAACAAACACCCCGGTTAACGTTGTACTGCTCCCTGAATCATTGTTATCGCTGTTGTCATCACTACCGCCACATCCAACTAATATACTAGCTAACGTAAGCGCTAAAAATAATGTTTTCATTACCTTCCCTTCTATGTCTTGAAATTGGAAATAGTTTAAGGCTAAAAATTATCCGCAATTCAAAAATGAAAATGAGCCTTATTTTTATTGAATTACTGGCGTATATAAAAAATCAGTGTGTGATAGTTAGATTGATTATTCATCACCCGAATGGGTGATAAATAATTAAAACATCACTGTAAATTGAGTTAGAACAACATACTGCGTAATTAGGTTACCTCGTTCACTCTTAATTCAAGTGGAATACGGTGAAAGGAAAGGAGGTCTTTGGATATCTGAATACTTCAAAGGTATTACTGCCAACATATGCTCTGAAAATGCGTCATTAGGAAAGCCCCACAATTACATTGCTTCGTTTCGATTTACCAATGAAGAACGCTAGTTCAATTTAGGGGGGGGGAACTTTGAAACTATGCTATTGGAAGAAAGATTAAGGTTCACCATCATGTTTGCGACAGGTACAATCTAAACTGTACAAATATTTGATGTAATAGCGTATTCGGCTCATCATTATCTATTCTTTACGTACTAAAACGACAAAGGAAGTCACACAATGTTATTCAATGAAATAGTAGAACTAGATAGCTACCCAATATCAGATGTAGGTTTCAGCCGTCAATGCAAAGAGAAGCTAGATGAATGTGGTGCCTTAATACTTCCTGACTTTATTTCTCAACAAGCGATAAACCAGATGATCGCTGAAGGAATAGAAAAAAAACACTTAGCTTATTATTCGAAAAATGACCACAACGTTTATCTGAAACCCTCTGACGGAAATTACGATGAGATCCACCCAAGAAACCAGACCGTTCAATCGTCAAAAGGGTGTATTACCGATGATCAAATTGGCGATGAGTCGCCATTAAGAACGCTTTATGATTCAGATGTATTGCGCGATTTCTTAGCCAACGTTCTAGGGGAAGATAAGCTGTATAACTACGCCGATCCATTGTCATCAATCAATTTGCACTATGCCGATAAAGGTCAAGAATTAGGGTGGCATTTCGACGAATCCTCTTTTGCAGTTACTTTGCTTTTACAATCGCCAGATGCAGGTGGACAGTTTGAATACGTTGAAAATATGCGCGATGCCGACGCGGGTGAAATGAATTACAACGGTGTCGCAGAAATTTTATCTGGAGATCAACAGCCGAAAATACTGAAAGTGAAGCCTGGAACGTTAGCGCTTTTCAGGGGCCGTAACGCGATACATAGAGTTACACCGACGCAAGGAGACAAAACTCGAATGCTGGTTGTCTTGGCTTATAATGCTCAACAGAACATGAGTTTATCAGAATCAGCAAGAATGACCTTCTATGGCCGACTTTGATATGGGATGAAAGAGAGTAAAGTATTTGTCTGATTTAAAGGTCTAAGGGACATTTTCTTTAAATACGGATCGCGTACTAATCTCTACATATAAACCGCATCGTATTTATGTCAGTTTTAGTTGGTTTCTAACGGCCTGACCTAATGTTCCTATTTCCAATTAAAGCTATTTGAAGACAGAGCCTTACTTGAAATATAGTGAGTTATATACCAATATAATTTTACGCGCATAGATTATGGATGGTGTATGGCTCAGTTGGTAACCACAAAAAGAATACGATTACGCAACTTGTGTTGCCATCGCTGTTAATTAATACCCTTTCACTGGCTGTGCCGTTAACGGTGTTACAGATATATGACCGAATACTGCCTAATCAAAGCTACGGTACCGCGACATTATTGATTGCAGGGGCAACGATAGCGGTCCTTTTAGAAGCGCTGCTTAGATTTATTCGTACCTGGCTGCTTTCTGCGGCTGCCAGCAATACAGAAAAGGCCAATTTTTCCTACCTTGTGTCACTATTAGATAAAGCAACGCCGAAGCAGCTACTTGATCTAAAGTTTGATGGCGTTCAAGACGGATTAGAATCGGTTAGCAAAACGAAAGATCTTCATTCAGGTGGGTTGATTTCAGGCCTTATTGACGTGCCCTTCGCATTGATTTTTCTCTGTTTGGTTGCGTATGTTGGTGGGGAATTAGTGTTGGTTCCTATTGCTGTATGGCTTGTCACCTTTTTTCTGGTTTGGGGAAGTTCTTTTCGAACTAAGCAATTGAATGAGGCAACAGCAAAACAGGAATCTCTACGTTCTTCATTCCTTATGGTAATGACCAAAACGTTACAGGGTATCAAACGGCAAGCCGTTGAATCACGTATCTATAGTCAGTTTAAACGCATCAATTATGAGCGCTCCCTTAGTAAAGCATCAGAAGAGCAACAAAGCGCCTTCGCTCAAGAGTGTATTCAACTCGCATCATTGGCAACATCGGTAGTATTGGTGATTGTTGGTAGCTTGTGGGTGTTGGATGGACAACTCACAACCGGTGGTCTTGCCGCGTGTTCAATTTTATCAGGTCGGGCTGTTGCACCATTAAGTGCGTTGGTTGGTCTGCGTGTAAAGTTGAATGCAATGCACAGTGCAAATCAAGCAATCGAGATGGTAAAGGCGGTAAACGACAATGATGATGACGTTGTTATGAATCTAAATGTTGATTCTAAAATTGGTGCAATTGAGTTGGTTGACGTAATAATTGATCGCTTTGGGCACCAGTATAAAGCGTCGGGGGACTATCTCGCGGGTGATATCGTTTTAGTTCAGAGCGATATCCGGCATATTGCTAGTCATATACTTGCGGCAGTTTCTGGTAATGATGACATGGTTAATGGGCAGGTAACGTCAAAAAATGTCCCGTTTCCTGTTCGTGAAAACATCGCTTATGTAGGAAGTCGAGGGCAACTTTTATTTGGTTCGATATTAGATAACTTATGTGGGTTTGAACCTTCGCGCGCACAGTTGGTAAATGATTACGTTAGAGAGCTTGGACTGCATTCTGTTATTACACGATTACCTGAAGGGCTAGAAACGAAAGTAGGGATCACGCCAAGTAATGTTCTGAGTGATGGTAGTGTAAAGCTCATTAATATCATTGCTCAACTAGCCGCCAATAAACAGATACTTGTTTTCGACAAACCTGAAGTCGATCTCGATCTAGCCAGTATGGAAAGCTTGGTCAATAAAATCAAAATAGAGTCTGAAAAAAACAAGATTGTATTCATAGTGTCCCATCACCCGCAGTTTATTAACTTGAGCAATAAAGTACTTACCGTCGATTTAGTGATGGAGACATCAGTATGAATGCATCATTAAGTATATGCGCCCAAAAGACATTAAGTGCACTTGAAGTGAACAGTAACATCCAACTATTTGCCAAGCAGTGGATAGAAGAAAATGGGCTAGAGACAATAGAAGAGTTATTTGCTCTTTTTGACCGCCTACAGTTGCCCTATAGATTGCTCCCATCCCATAACGAAGCGTGTAAAGCAGATCATCGGCTGTGTCTGTTTGTTACGGGTGATTCAGAGGCCAAGTTGGGTCGTTTCGTTGACGGTAAATATCAGGTATTCGCGCTAGAAACCGAACAGTTTGATCCATCTAAAACACCTGAAGATAGTCTAAATAGTTACTATATCTTGATAGATGATGCGCCGAAGGAAAAAATCGAGCCTGACTGGGTTGGTGGGCGACTAGCCGCATTTAGACCTCTAATACCGAAACTTATGCTTGTTAGTTTTTTTACTAATGTGTTTGCGTTGTTTATTCCGTTTATCACTATGTCTATCTATGACCACGTCATTGGTGGTGACGCTGGTCATGAATTACAAGGTATTGCAATTGGTGCCGCACTTCTGTTTGCTATGATGTGACTTCTACGAGTTCTGAGAAGTAAAGTATTGGCTACGGTCTCGAATCGTATAAGCCGGGAGATTTCCCAAGCGATAGTGCAAAAGATGTTGTCTAGTGCATACACCCAAGTACAAACTACCGCCTCATCTACGCAGTATAATCAGACCTTAATGTCAGACCGTATCTCTGGTGTGTTTTCAGGGCCATTAGGAAGTGCGCTTTTTGACCTCCCATTTGTTATTTTGTTTTTGCTAGCCATTGGTATTCTTGGTGGCTGGTTGGTATTGGTCCCCATCATATCACTGGTGTGTTATTACTTGCTTGCAAAACGTAATATTCAGAAATCGGTCACGGGATCTAACCAAGCGACAGTTGCGGGAACCAACCGTCAAAACATGTTAAACGAGCTGTCCAGTAAACTCGGCTTTATGCGCAGCGCCAATGTATTAAAGCCGTGGAAGGTTCGGTTTGATAAAGCCAATTATTTGGCATCGAAAAATGGTTTTAATCAGGCGACAACTCAAAGCAAGTATACGTCGCTGTATTACGCTATTGGTGTCTGTTCTACCTTAGCCATTATTGGCATGGGTATCGGACTTATTTTTGAACAAGTCATGACCGCGGGGGGGCTTATTGCCTCCATGATGCTTATTTCTAGAATTACTGGACCTGCCCAACTACTCGCTAATAGCGCAGGTCGATTGCAACTATTGCAGCAGTCAAAAGTTCAAGTGAATCGAACGCTTACACAAAACAATGACCGTAGTTTCAGCTATCAACATCAAGCACTATCGAAAGAAGCACCTTCAATAAAACTCGAACAAGTGACGCTACGTTTTCCGAAGCAATCGAAGCCAGCGTTGAGCGGCGTTAGCTTTGAAATTGAGTCCGGTGAAGTCGTGGCGATTACAGGCCCAATGGGATGCGGAAAAACGTCTTTGCTTGGTGTCGTTGCCGGTTTACAGCCTGTGCAAAGCGGCGTTGTTGAGTTGAACTCGGTGAACATAAATCAATATGATCCGCAGCTACTTCGACACTGGAGTTATTACAGGGCGACACATCCAGATATTTTGCTGCTGACGGTCCGCGAATGGCTTGATGATGGTAATGGTATTAGTGAAGAAACGATGCTGGGGGCGATCAAGATGGTAGGGGGAGAACCTTGGTTGAGTTCGTTGCCTGATGGTCTTGACTCAGAGTTAAGCAAATTATCACCTCAAAGTATATTTGATTCATTGATAGGGTATGAAGCACAAGTATTAATAGACGCAAAAGCGTTAGTGCACGATTATCCACTCTATTTAATGGATAACCCGGTTTCTGACTGCCATGAACAAGCAAAAAGTGTTTTCAGTCAATTTATTGAAAGAAAAAGAAGTAAGGTAACCGTTATATTTACTTCGCACGATCTAGATTTAGTAAAGTTAGCAGATAAAGTCATTGTGCTCGATGAAGGAAGTGTTGTTTACGCAGGGCCAGTAAACCAACCGGAATCAGAAAGCCCACAAGGATTGGAGAGTGTGAATGAGTAATATGTATGGAGATGTGGTTGAATCTCGGAACACGAAGAGATTTCTTTCACTTGCTACGTGGGCGGTTGGGTTTTGTGTCATTGCGTTTGGTACATGGTCGGTACTGACACAAGTGGATGAAATAGCAAAAGCAAAAGGTTCAGTCATACCGGAAGGTGAGCGGCAAGTGTTGCAAAGTGACATCGGTGGTAAGCTAAAACGTATTTTGGTCAAAGAAGGTGAGTTAGTTGAAATGGGTCAACCATTGGTTGAGTTTGATGCCACCTTTCAACAAACCGCTTTGCAAGAGTTAGATTCACAAAGAGTGACCCTAGAAGCGAGCATTGAGAGAATGAATGCGTTATTGGAAAACCGAGATCCAAATTTCGGCGTGTTTCAGATAGATTATCCTGAAATTGTCAGCCAACAACTGGCCCAATTAAGCGCTCAAAAAGCGCTCTATTTTCAAAAACAAATCGTCCTTGAAAAAGAGAGTGAGCAGATTGCTGAGCAATTGAACAGTGTCGAGAAAGCCTTGCCTTCTTTTAGAAGACAGTTGTCGGCGACCCAGCAAGAGCTTGTTATTTTAGAAAAGGGACAGAAAGCCGGTAACATTTCGAAGCTGCGAGTACTGGAAATGAAACAAAAACTCGCGTCGATTGAACAACAAATTCAGGAAGCGCGTGGTAAAAAAGCGGTATTTATTAGGCAAGTTGACTCAAACGAACAGAAAATAGAGCAATTACTAGCGGAGGAAAAAGTAGAGGTAAGCGATCTACGCTCCAAAGCGGTGTCTGATTTATCCGCATTACAAGCTCGAGTTCGAACTGGGCAAGCGAAGTTAAGCAACACGATATTAGCATCACCTTTGCAAGGTTTAGTGCAAAGTATACCAAGCACAAAAATTGGCGCAGTTATACCACCGGGGGGCACGGTTGTAGAGATTGTTCCTATTGGAGGGAAAGCCGATTTTAAAGCGCAGCTATCTCCGAGAGATATTGGTTTTGTAAGCGTAGGTCAACCAGCACGTGTAAAAATAGATGCATTTGATTACAGCCGATTTGGTGCGCTAAAAGGGAACGTTAAAAGTATTTCACCAACGACATCTCAAGATCAAAAGGGCAACATATTCTATGAGGTATTGATCTCAGTTAAGAAACCTTACTTTCATAACGACCCAGAAAAGTTTGTCATTTTGCCGGGTATGACAGGTGAAGTGAATATTACTACCGGAGAAAAATCGGTTTTCCAATACCTGTGGAAACCAATATATACCAATGTGAGTGTCGCGTTCGGTGAACGTTGACAACTAACGAGTAGCCATTAGGGTCAATATATCTAAATGAGAGTGAATCGCCGACAAAAAAGGAACGCCAATTAGGCGTTCCTTTTCACGTTTACTCTAACGTCGTTAGGGGTTAATTATTCGGGTCGATATCCATTAACGTATCTCCGTCATTGTGCCGGTTGTCCCGTTATTCCAGAATCACTTTCTGGCATATCAATCGATAGGGTCACGTCACTCACTGCAATGTCCATATCGTCGGGCTCATCATGCTGTACTGATGTCGTGGACGCTAGTGGTGTTATATCCATACCCGTTAACGTGGTTTGGTCAATATGATGGCCACTATTTCCATGTACGGATTGTGAATGCAAATGTAACTGAACGGCAACCTGTGAATTTTGATTCCCACCTAACGTCAATAAAAATGTGTCTGTTTCATCGCCATTATGCCCAGTACCTGATTTTTGTACCCCAGAGTTAGTTTGGTAGTCATAATCTAATTGTCCAGTGGCAGGGTTTATATGTAACGTGCCATATTGCCCATGCAATGACGTTAAAGAGTGACCGTGCCCATCAGAGATTCCCCAACCGGTTAGCAGCGTTGGAGTACCCTGCTGAGTGTTTGGAGGAATTGTCCAACGCTGCCTGATATGTGTGGAGGATTGTATGGACGGTAAATGCTTCAGATAGACTGGTTTTATCGGTTAATGCTTGAATGGTGCTTTGTTTGTTATCAACAACGTGGTGATTTGGTACTAAATTCGGATGTTCATTTTGATGACATGCGCGATAAACCTTTTTATAAATGAAAAGTGAAAGCACTGTTTGAGCAGTTGTCTATTGATGAGAATAAAATTTGTTTTAACTTGCACAACTTATTAAGGTTGAGAACCTAAATGATACCGTTTGCCATCATTTAAATAAGGTCATCATGAGAGAAATAACAATAATGATAAGGGTTGATATATAAATATGTTTATCTTTTATCTTTTTCATTAGCTTCATTGATATAGGTACGCCAATAAATGCCCCTAATGACATAAGTATTGCTGTTGTTAAATCGCTTTGCCCGCCTCTGCTATAATTTAGTGCAGTTAAACTAGAAAGAATAAGCGCCATCACCAGCGATGAGCCGACGGATTTTTTAATTCCCACGCCGAGCAAAGTATTAAATGCGGGTAACAACATTACGCCGCCACCAACACCCGTCGACCCCATAATTGTACCGCAAGTGGCCCCAGCAGAAACGGCTATCTTGTTTGAGTGCATACGACCAGACTGCTGGTTAGCACATTGTCGATATTTATTGTAAATGGAGACTAAGGATAAGAGCATTATAACAATGATTGCAATCTCGATAGCGCCATTAATGGTTGTGGAGAGCGCGGGGATGCTATAAAGATGGATAATCAACTCAGTGGTTATAAAGGTAGCAGGGAGCGCCCCTAATAGCATCCATCTTAGTGCTTTCCAATCGACATTTCCGACCATGATATGCGAAATACCAGCATTCGCTTTGACGATGGAAGAGATAATACTTGCGGTTCCGACAGCCATAATAGTATGCATACCAAATATGACCTGAAGAATAGGAATAATTAAGACTCCGCCACCAACGCCTGTTAATCCAAGACATAAGCCGATGAGTGACCCCAATGCCACTTTCATTAGGCTATCAACACTGAGCAATATTAATAAATAATCCACATGACCCTCGTCGCTAATTCGTAATACATTGCTATTTATGACGTAATATTTAGGCCATAATAAATAAAGAATTTGTACTTCGTTGCCAATATGTGGTTATTCTATAGAGGCACGAGAACATCGATTATGTCGCGTGACATAATTGCAGAATAAATTATTTTATGTGAACGAGAGACAATGACAATTGAATTAGATGCGGTGGTAAAGCGACTCAGTGAGAATACAAAAATCCACCAAGATAATTTTGAGAAGAATCAGATTATTTATCGTGCAAATCAAATAGCCAATGGATTTTATTTATTGGATTCCGGAATGGTTGGCTTGTATAAGAATACGGAAGCCGGTAAAGAACATTTGATTCGGGTGTATGGGAAGGGTGAGTTTTTCGGTTATCGCTCGTTGTTTAGTCAAGAAGCGTATCACCTTACCACTCGCAGCCTAACACCAAGCAATGTTTACCATATTCATATTTCACGTATCGAAGATCTTTATCAAAACACGCCAGACCTCTTAAACTTCTTGGTCAAATCAGTGTGCAGAGAATTAGGAGAGGCCGAGAGCAGGCTATCAAATGTAGCTGGCTTTGGTGCGAAAATTCGAGTGCTAGATTCAATAATTGATCTATTCGGACGCTTTAGTGACTATCCATGGACGGCAAGAGAGATAGCAGAGTTTTCGGGGACAGAAGCACAAACCGTGATTCGTTTCTGTCGCCTCTTGAAAGATAAGGGATTACTCGATCCAAATATACGTGGCATCGCTCCCGTTAATCTGCACAACCTCTCTCAATTTAGAGCCAAACTAGTCAGCGATTAAACATCGTTATTTTCCACAGCATTGCTTGAATTTTTTGTTTGAACCACATGGGCATGGGTCATTTCGACCGACCTTTTCATTACTAGAAACATTGCTTTTAAGCTGTATTTCATGCTGATGCACTTGCCACATGATGTCACTTGCTGGGCGACCTGACTCAACTAAATCACGCATTGTCGCCATGTAAGGGGAGGTATATTTGAAAAAGTGCAAATAACCATCACATAAGTAATTGTGATTAGGCGCACCACTTTCTGACGATATAAATCTATGCTTAGGGCAACCACCATGACAAGCAAAACGAAACTCACACGTTTTGCATTCTGGTGTTAATCTCGATTTTTTAGACTGCCCAAATGCAATGGCTTGATCGCTCTGATTCATCTCTTTGATTGATATTTCGTGTATGTTACCGAGCTTATATTCAGGATATACGTAGTGATCACAGCTGTATAAATCACCGTTAGCTTCTAGAGCCAGTGCTGTTCCGCATGTTGGGGAAAATATACATAGGCCACCCGGTTGTTTACACCAGTTGGCTAACGCGGTATCGAACGTTTGAATAAATACAGTACCAACGTCTTTTCTAACCCACTCATCAAATATCTGGTTAAGAAACTCACCATATTGCCATGCAGGCACCGACCAACTTGTTACTTTAGATTCAAGCGGTGAATCAGGGTGAATCAAAGTGAGTTGACTAGGATTCGTGGTTTTGGTCTGTTGTTCTACCAATGGTATGAACTGCATGAATTTGGAACCGATCGCTTTTAAAAAGTGATAGACCTCTTTTGGGTGGCGGGCGTTAATATCATTTACGACGGTCAGTGTATTAAAAGCGATGTCGTGATGAATAAGTCGCTTGATCGCTCGCATCACTTTTTCGTGTGTCGCTTTACCTGATCTTGTTACTCTATAGGTATCGTGTAGCTCTGCTGGACCGTCAATGGAAAGGCCAATTAGGAAATTGTGACGTTTGAAAAATTCACACCAATCGTCGTCTATCAAAATGCCGTTGGTTTGAAAGGCATGATGCACTCTTTTATCACCTTTGTGCTTATCAACAAACTGAATGGCTTTTTGATAAAACGCTATTCCCATTAAGGTCGGCTCACCACCTTGCCACGCAATATCAACATCTGGACCTTGCTGCGCATCAATCTGCTGTTTAACGAAAAGCTCTAATGTCTCGTCGTCCATTTTCCAGTTTTCATTTCGCTCTGGGTAGAGCTTCTCTTTTTCTAAATAAAAACAGTATTTGCAATCGAGATTACATACAAAACCAGATGGTTTTGCCATAACGTGGCAATTGGTAGGAAGGTTTTGAGTGGTCATTGTTTTCAATTAGACTCCTTTTATAAAGAGATGACAGCAGAGGGTGAACAGAAAAAAGTTATGGCTGTATGTATACTTGAAATAAGCGAGTTAAAGCCAGCTTTTTTTTTAAAACTGGCTTTATTTAAAAAATAACCTGACGCAACTCAAGATTAGGTTAGCTTAATATGGGTTTTAGCATCTGCATATCTTGATTGTGCTGCATTGGTAGGCGTTCCATATTATGTAATCGGAACGATGCCCAATAACCCGCCCAACGAGGGTCAGAACTGAATATCTCGGCGCCTTTATCTATTACGACTTGTTTAATATTGTCATATTCCTCTAGATAAAAAAGGTTAACCTGATCATCGATATCTAAGTCATAGAGTTCTTGATATCCCGTTGAGGTATTGTAACCGTAGAACCAACGACGGTTATCTAATTCGATTTGGAAACCAGCACCAAGATTCATACCGACGTGCATGCCTGTTTGATATACTTGTGTTAGTGGTCTACGTTCTTTTCCTTGAGTAAGAGGCAGCAAACTACCCCCTTCCATATAGGTTGGTGTGTCTATACCCGCGATATTCAAAACGGTTGGTGCAACGTCTAGTGATGAAACCAATACTTCGCTATGTTTAATCGCTGATGCATGAGATTGCGGCGGCTTAACATACAGAGGAATCGAGAATATATCAGGTTGAAAATAGACCCCCTTATCAGCCATACCCATTCTTCCGTTCATGTCTCCATGGTCGGCTGAAAATATGATCAAACTGTCTTGCCAAAGCTCGGATGATTTCAAGTAGTCAATGAGTTTTCCGACGCCATAATCGACGACTTCTACTTGAAGCAAGTGACCTGCTATATAATCCACTAACGTCTGCTTGTCATAGATCCCCCAATATTTTCTATAGAGCTTGTAGATTGGATTATTTGACAGGTCGTCACACGTCATTAGGCGACGAAAACTCTCTGGTATTTCGATAGCTTGCCTAATTTCTTGATAGCGTTTTTCAAAACCGGCCGGAATTGAGTAGGGCTGGTGAGGGTCAAAAAAGTCCAGTTGGCTAAAAATTGGCTTTGTTGGGTCTTGGCGTTTGGCGGCCTTTATCTGACGAATGGTAAGATCAGCTAAGAAAGTAGAATAATGAGCGTCAACTGGGAATGGTTGGCCATCTTCTTGTTCAATCCATCCACCGAACGAATTGCCAACGTTCACCCTGTCCGACTGCAATCCGTACAACTCTCGTTTGTATACAGGAGGCAATACGCCCATCGAGTCGATATAATCGATATATCGGTCATCGTCTAAAACGGGAGGGCCCCAACGATCCCACGCATGGACGTTTTCGCCAAAGGTTTCTACAAATTTAGCGACGCCCACGTGGCATTTCCCAGCGTGTTTAAGCGTGTAGCCTTCAGATTTAAGGTAATCCTGAAAAATAGTATCACTTGTCTCTAGATCGACCTGAGAACCACACGGAGCTCTTTCACCATTGGTTAAGTACGGAGGATGTTGGCCAGTAAACAATGCCGCTCTAGCGGGTCCGCATAAGGGGCTGGGCGTGAAAGCACGATTAAACTTAGTCCCTTCTTGTGCTATTTGATCTAAATTTGGTGTACGGATAATAGTTGATAGCGGTCTAGTATCGCTATAACAATCTGGCGAGATCATATCAACGGTTATTAAGAAAATATTCGGTTTGTTAGCGACGTCAAAGGTATTGTAGGCACCTTTACGCGACTTCCTATTTAGGAATTTGATATCCCCGGTCATAAAAGAGTCCTCACTGGATAATTGTAATTAATGAGCCTGAATCAAGGTATCAACTCTTGTCCAGAGAGCAGAAGCAGGCCCGTTGATCTTATTGGCTTTCAGCGAGAGAAGATGCTGATTGTGATGTTTTTGATAACCAAATTTTTCGTATCACAAAACAGAACATACCGAAAAGCGCTAGCACGAGAAGTACTTTGGTAAGGCTACCGTTGTTACCGAGAATGCCGATATTAGAGAATACAGTGTAAAGCAGGGCTAACAGTCCAATAACTGTCCAGCTTGCGTGTTTTACGTATTTCCATTCAGTCACTTCAACCTGTTCGGTATACTTCTGTACGAATGCGCTCTCTAATGGTTTGAGATAGCGAACCACCATCATGATTGAAACCATCCACAAGAAATTAAGTCCAACAACGTGGAGCCAATGCAGTTTGACGAACCCTAGGTCATCCTTAAGCACGAAGTGAGCAATATAGAAACTCACCATACCAATTGGAAGCGCAATGTATGCAGCCAGTGCAGGTGTACGTTTAGACACAATACCAACAAGTATTACGGTTAGAATTGGCACATTAATAACAGCCATAATGGTTCGCATTAGCGTATATAAACCATCCGCTTGTGCAATAAGTGGCGCAATACAAACACAAATGGCAATAGTAATTGAACCAAAGATTTTACCTATCCGAACTGTCTGCCTATCAGACGCGTCCTTGTTGATTATCCCTTTATAGATATCAAGGCTTACCAACGTTGATAGACTGTTTACTCCACTATTAAATGAGCTCATAACGGCACCGAAGAGTACCGCACCAAAGAACCCCGTTAACCAGGTGGGAAGCACTTCTCTAACTAAGGTTGGATAAGCCATATCTTTAGCAAGAATTTCCAGTCCTTCTGCTGAAATACCTTTAACCGGTACAGAGATCATTCCTCGTTGGTGCATGTGCCAGGCAATAATGCCTGGAAGAACCAACATCATGACCCCAAAAACTTTCATTATTGCCGCTGCTAGAACGCCTTTTTGTCCTTCCGCTAAGTTTTTGGCACCTAATGCTCTCTGAACAATGGCTTGATTGGTACACCAGTAAAAGAGGTTAATTAGCAAAATGCCAGAGAATAGAGTATGCCAAGGAATCGCTGCTCCTTCAGAAACACCAGCCGCTTGCATCCGTTCCGGTGCTTCGGAAATGACGATATTAAAGCCTTCAATCATGCTGCCGTCACCAAGTTGGGTCAGGGCAAGAACCGGGACTAAGAACCCTGCGAATAGCAGACCCACGCCGTTTACCGTGTCTGAAACCGCTACTGCTTTGAGCCCACCGAAGACGGCGTATAATCCCCCCATAATACCCAGGCTGATAACCATTATCCATGTCGCTATGTTCTCTGATACCCCCAAAATTTCAGCTACATTGAACAGTTTGCCTAAGGTAATAGCGCCTGCATAAAGCACAAATGGTAGGAAGCCAATTACAATCGCGTAGATAAAGATAAATGACGCGACACTTCTCATTCGTTTGCCGTATCTAGCTTCTAAAAACTGAGGTACCGTGGCGATGCCACCACGTAAGAACTTAGGAAGAAAAACAACGGCAAGTACTATCATTGTTACCGCGGCGACGGTTTCCCACGCCATAACGCTTGCGCCATTTGCGAAGGCGTTGCCGTTGAGCCCTGTTAATTGCTCTGCAGAAATATTGGTTAGAAAAAGCGAACCTGCGATAACAAACCAGGGAAGGCTACGACCGGCTAAAAAATAACCCGTTGTTTCGTTTAAATTTTCGTCTTTAGTAACTCGGTATGATATCCACGCTACTAGCAGTGTAAATATAATAAATGACCCAATGGCAATCATAATATTATTCTCCGTGTGTGAAGCACTTTTATTCCGTTCTATGTGCTTTTATTGTAAGGGTAATTAAGGTTAGGGTGATGTTCTAGTGATTAACTTTAAACTTGCTAACTCTCATTAATATTCGTTAATAATAAAGAGATACATCACGTTATTCGTCATTCAGTAAAGGTTTTCAATCACCTTGGGTCTAGTATTGGTTAGAAATGACATCATGTAGATGTAGTTAACGAACCGATTCATGTATAAAACGAACCTATGAAGAATAATCCTTTAGTAATTCGCAAAAGTGTGAGCTGTACAGGTATTTCGATACGCTCATTTTGGGATGTCAATGGTGATAAGGGTTATCAAAACCTTTGGCCAAGAGATCGTAAACTTCCCTATGCCGACAATACCCTTGTTGCCGTCTATACAGAGAGTGGTCAGGGGGTGATAAATGTAAAAAACGCAGATAGCATCCATATTAGGGGGAATAGTTTAATCTTTCTTGAGCCACAATCTATTCTGAGTTACGGCTGCACAGGATTGGCATGGAAGTTATATTGGGTAGAGATATTTATAGATGAGGATGAAAAAAAAGTCATTCCTTTTAATAATATTATTAATATAGAAAACAGAGTTCATTACGAATTACAACTGGAAGAACTGAAGAAGCAGTTGAATTATAATGAGGTTTACCATAATTCATATGCAGCAGCGATATTTACTAAAATATTTTACGAATGGTTAGTCAACGCCAATTTCAAAGATAAGACACCACAGCAAAAGATCATCGATACCGTTGTAGATGAAATGTATCACCGAATTGCTGAAAATTGGACCGTTAAAGAGATGGCTTCTTTTGTTGGTTGCAGTGAACAACATATGCGCAAGTTATTTACCAAACAAACAGGAAAGTCACCGAAAGATTATTACATGACGATTAAACTTGAAATTGCGCATACTCTTTTAAGAAAGGGCACGCACAATATTACGCAACTAGCGTATGAACTTGGCTACACTGATGCGTTCCATTTGAGCAAAGCCTTTAAGAAAAAGTTTAACATATCTCCCTCAGAGGTCGTGCCTCACCATACCAGTGAGGCACGAAATCTACTCGAGTCGTGAAGGGTGAAAGATCAATGAAAGCGATTAATCTCTCAGCTCTCTTCTTAAGATTTTTCCGACGTTGGTTTTTGGCAGTTCTTCCCTAAATTCAATGATTTTCGGAATCTTATAGCCAGTCAAATGTAGGCGGCAGTGCTTCTTTATATCGTCTGCGGTAACAGGTGCACTAGTGACAACAACAAGTTTAACTCTTTCTCCAGCAATATCGTCTAGAACGCCAATTGCAGCAGCTTCAACGATCTTAGGATGCAGAGTGGCAACCTCTTCAATTTCAGTAGGAAAGACATTAAATCCAGAGACGAGAATCATGTCCTTTTTGCGGTCTTCAATATAGAAAAAACCTTGGTCATCCATCCTGCCGATATCACCGGATCTTATCCAACCACCTTCTTTTAAGGCTTCCTTGGTTTCAAGTTCCTGTTGCCAATAGCCTTTCATGACTTGATCACCACGAATCTCTATTTCACCAATTTCTCCAGCAGGAAGCTCGTTGCCCTCTTCATTGACTATTCTTAACTCGGTACTAGGTAAGGGCACCCCGATAGATGGAACAAAGGACTGTTGAGTATGGACGCCACCAGCGACAACAGGGGAGCATTCAGTTAAGCCGTAACCTTCAACGACCGGCATTCCTGTAATTCTCTGCCATTCGTCCGCGACATGTTTTTGTGTTGCCATCCCACCTGCAATTGTGAAGTTAGCATGGCTGAAGTCCAATGATCGAAAGCCTGCATGGTTGTTTAACCCGTTAAAGAGCGTGTTAAGACCAAACAACATGGTGAAAGGATATTTCTTTAGGTCGTTAACAAAACTATCCATATCTCGTGGGTTCGTGATAAGGAGGTTAGTGCCACCAAAATACATAATCAACATCATACTGACTGAGTTAGCAAAAATGTGATAGAGAGGCAGAGGTGTGACGGCGTGTTCGTTCTCGACTAACGTTCGAGGTGAAAAATGCGCATTAACCTGTAGAACATTTGCAATAATGTTGCGATGCGTGAGCATGGCTCCCTTAGCCAGTCCTGTTGTTCCGCCCGTGTATTGGAGATAGGCGAGGTCGCTATTTTCTATAAGAGGAGGATTCAGTGTCAGGCTTTTACCTTGAGTTAAGGCTCTTTTGAACGAGATGGCGCCCGGTAGATTATATTTGGGTACCATTTTTTTAACATACTTAACCGCAAAATTAACCAGCGTGCGCTTGTACGGCGCAAACTCGTCACCTATTCGGGTTAGAATAACATGTTCTAAACTGGTCTGGTTGATGACTTTTTGAAGATTGTTGCCGAAGTTCGTCACCGCTACAATAGCTTTTGCACCGGAGTCGCGTAACTGGTGTTGAAGCTCTCTCGGCGTATAGAGAGGATTAACGTTTACTACCACCAATCCTGCTCTGAGTGAACCAAGAATGGCAATGGGGTATTGAAGAAGGTTTGGCATCATTAATGCGATGCGATCACCCTTTTTCATTGCCAATGTCACTTGCAAATAAGCAGCAAAAGCGGTTGCTTTTTCATCCAGTTCCTTATAACTAAGCGAATGCCCCATATTAATGAAAGCGGCTTTGTCTGGATGTTTAGCGAATACATCTCGGAACATATCCGTAATATTTTGATACTTGTCGGCATCGATAGACGCAGGGACGTCTTTCGGGTAACTGTTAAGCCATGGTTTTTGTTCTGCGTACATTGTTATATTCTTCCTGCCATTTTTACCCGTATAGGGTAACGTATTCGCAATTCAAACAATAGAGTAAACGTACTAACTGAGTGTTTATCAACCTGTTTCTGTCAATATTTTAGAGGTAAATCCGGCGATAGACGATAGAATTGTTTCGTGCTTAGACTAAAGTGGTATTTTCTATTTGTCATTTCTAGGTTAATAATAACCTTACTATCTTTAAGATTATTAGTGAAACATAACGAGAGGGTTGGATTATGGAATTGAAGCAAGACCCAAGATGCTACACTGATGTGTGTGTAAATGGACTTTGGTATCACTATGATCATTGCGGCACTAAAGCCTATGTATTGAGAGGGGGAGCGTCTCCGGAAATTATGCTTGAGCGCGAGCCAAAGACAGAAGACGAGTTAGTCTTAATGCTTAAAAATATGACGCCCAATTTTTAGATATTAGTATAATAAAAAAACCGAGCTTTCTGACAGGCTCGGTTTTTTATTGCGTGTTCGATTAGTCTTGTAAACGAACTATTCGCATGGCGGTGCCATGTGGATAACCGCCAAGCCCCCGAGTGAGGTTTCGCGGTACTTCTTATTCATGTCTTTTCCGGTTTGATACATAGTATCAATGACTTTGTCTAAAGAAATTAAACATTTGCTGTTTCGTTTTAGAGCCATTCTAGATGCATTAATTGCCTTCACCGCCCCCATTGCGTTTCTCTCTATACAAGGCACCTGAACTAGCCCACCAATAGGATCACACGTCATTCCTAAGGAGTGTTCCATGGCGATTTCAGCGGCAATACAAACTTGTTCGTTAGTACCACCACGTAAAGCGGTTAAGCCAGCTGCAGCCATAGAAGATGAAACCCCTATTTCTCCCTGGCACCCAACTTCTGCACCCGAAATGGACGCATTCATTTTATACAACATCCCAATAGCACCGGACACGGCAAGAAAATCTTTGATCTGTTTAAGATCTAACTCTTTAATAAAGGTGTGGTAATACATTAGTACCGCAGGAATAACGCCTGCGGCACCATTGGTTGGCGAGGTGACAACTTGTCCTCCAGCGGCATTTTCTTCACTCACCGCGAAGGCATACACATTTATCCAATCCATTATCTCCATTGGGTCACTATGCAGAGAATGATTAGCCTCAAGGTTTTTATGTAAGGCAGGGGCTCGCCTTGTTACATTGAGTCCACCATCAAGAATACCCTCTGTCACTAATCCACGTTCGACACAATTCGTCATTATTTGCCATATCTGACGTGCCTTATCATCGATTTCTTCTTGGGGTCTAAATGCTAATTCATTTTTTAAAACAAGTCCGCCCAAGCAGAAACCGTTGGTCTCCGCTTTTAGCAGTAACTCGTCTGCTGAAAGGAAAGGATACTCAACCGTAACAACGTCTTTACTCGACCCATTGGTTAATTCAGATTCAGTAGCAATGAACCCACCACCGACGGAATAATAGATCTCTTTTGAAATGAGTTTATTGTTTTCGTCGAATGCAGAAATAGACATGCCATTTTCATGCAAAGGAAGGTTCTCTTTGTGAAAAATGATGTCGTTATCAAAATTAAACGAAATAACGTAGTTTGGTGAAAGTGTTAGTGTGTTGTTGTCGATGTCAGAGTGCAGCAGGGCGTTCGCCTGTTCAATATGGATATTGTCTGGGCGGTTTCCCATCAAACCAATGAGCGTAGCGCGATCCGTGTGGTGGCCTCTGCCCGTTAATGAGAGCGAACCATAAAGGTCAACCTTGATCGACGTTATCTCGCCGAAAAGACTTTCGATTTTTTGTCTAAATTCGAAACCTGCAATCATAGGTCCATTGGTATGAGAACTTGAAGGGCCAACACCGATTTTGTAGATATCGAATATAGATAGCATGATTTTACTCTCGAGGTGAAATCAGTACGAATACTGATTTATATTTATAATGTGTTTCGGAAAATAACGAAGGTTGATACTACCGTTTCGATCCTGAACAGTTCAAGAAACTTGTTACGTGGCTGTGACAGAGAATAACATACTCTACTAAAAATCACGTTTTAAACCCTGTATAGTAATATTCCTCTTTCCATACCAATGTTCATTCTTTGGTATGGTTTCAATTATAGACATAGATTGCTCAAGTGGATAATAAATGCAGGTAAGTGAGTTATTAAGTGGTGAGTTGGCGACTGAATTTAAAACGGTGTCGGCTATGATGGAGATATACTGCAAAAAGTATCACGGTAGCGGATCGAATTTATGTCAGAATTGCCGCAAGCTCCTGGTCTACGCAGAAACTAAATTGGACCGCTGTCCTTATGGTCAGAAGAAGCCTACCTGCAATAAATGTCCAATTCACT